>JALYSM010000176.1 GCA_030854785.1 Pseudomonadota bacterium | reverse complement strand
CTATGACTGTGCAAGGAGGCCGCGGCGCGAGCCCGCAGCGAGGGACCCCGCGAGCGAAGCGAAGCGGGGATCGCGCGTGGCGAGTCGATGCTGTCGGCCGACGCGTCTTGCGTGCCGTGCTATGACGGTGCAAGGAGGCCGCGGCGCGAGCCCGCAGCGAGGGACCCCGCGAGCGAAGCGAAGCGGGGATCGCGCGTGGCGGACGCCGGAGCGCGGAGGAGGGGCTCCACGCAGTGGGGATCCGACCGCGGAGGCGGATGGGCTGCGGCCGGCGCGACGTTTGGTTTCCCGACGCGCGTCGTGGCCGCAGCAGTCGACGCCGCGGCCGCGGCCCCTCTCCTTGTTCAACGCCGCAACGCGGCGCTATGATGGCCTGAGCACCGCACTCATCGCTTCGCCGATGCCACCCAAGCATCTTCCGGGCAATCCTCCGTCGCAGGCGGCGGCGCTGCTGCTAGCCACCGGGGCCCGCCGGACGCGTGCCCGCATCGACGTACTGACGGCGCTGCTCCGCGCCGACGAGGCGCTGACGCACCACGAGGTCGAGCGCCGCTTGCGCCGCGGCCACGATGTAGACCGCGTGACGCTCTACCGCGTGCTTGAGTGGCTTACCGAGCAAGGTCTCGCGCACAAGCTTGCGGGCGGCGACCGCGTGTGGCGGTTCTCCGCCGCGGGAAAAGCCCGCGCGGCCGGCGGAGCCCACGCGCATTTCGAATGCAGCTCCTGCGGCAAGGTGATCTGCCTCGATGAAGCGCGGCTGCCGTCGATTCCATTGCCCGCCGGTTATCGGAGGCGCGACATCGAGGTCACGATCAAGGGGCGCTGCGACCAATGCGCTGCCTGAACCGCGGCCCGGTGAACAGCTGTTGCGCGCGCCGTGGCGCTATCGAGCGATTCCTTATCCACACGCGCGGTGTGATAAACTCGTGAGCACGAACTCTCGAATGTTCCTTGCCGTCAAACCCGTCGTGAACGATCGCGCTACTTGTGATCCGGCAGCGTTCGAATGGGTGATCTTCTATTATGAGACGATAGCCCGGGGCCGCGCTCACCGATAGCATCTAGGCAACCAGTTTCAAGCAACATCGGGCGGTCCCTAAGGGCCGCCCGAATTTTTTTGGAGAACCGACCATGATCATCGTCATGCAACCGGACGCCGACGAAAAGGCGATCGAAGCTGTCGAAGCGAAGATCCTCGCCTATGGCTTGCAGGTTCACATTTCGCGCGGTACCGAACGCACGCTCATCGGAGCCGTCGGTGACGAGCGCAAGCTCGACCCCGAAATGTTCGATCCGATGCCCGGGGTCGAGAAATCGATGCACATCGTCAAGCAGTACAAGATCGTCGCCCGCGAATGGCACAAAGCGGATACGGTGATCGATGTCGCGGGCGTGCCAATCGGCGGAAAGACCGTGCAGGTGATCGCCGGTCCATGCTCGGTC
This sequence comes from Pseudomonadota bacterium, assembly GCA_030854785.1. Classification (GTDB taxonomy): domain Bacteria; phylum Pseudomonadota; class Gammaproteobacteria; order Burkholderiales; family Casimicrobiaceae; genus PALSA-1003. The sequence goes on along the minus strand of JALYSM010000176.1, from coordinate 4,554 downwards.
GAGACCGGCCCCCAGATGGAAGCGGCCGCGGCCGGCGTCAAGGCGGGTGGCGCACGGCTGATGCGCGGCGGTGCGTTCAAGCCGCGCACCAGCCCGTACGCGTTCCAGGGCAAGGGCGTGGAGGGACTGGAGCTGCTGCGAACGGCTGCCGACGCGCACGGTCTGCCGATCGTCACCGAGCTGATGGACGCTCGGATGCTCGAAACCTTTCTGCAGTACGACGTCGATGTGATCCAGATCGGCACGCGCAACATGCAGAACTTCGACCTCCTGAAGGAAGTTGGGCGGACGACCAAACCGGTCGTCCTCAAGCGCGGGATGGCGGCGACGATCAGCGAATGGCTCATGGCCGCCGAGTACATCGCCGCCGGCGGGAACCACAACATCATTTTCTGCGAGCGCGGTATCCGCACCTTCGAAACCGCTTACCGCAACGTGCTCGACGTTACCGCCGTGCCGGTGCTCAAGCGCGAAACGCACCTGCCGGTGATCGTCGATCCCTCGCATGCCGGCGGCAAGGCGTGGATGGTGCCAGCGCTTTCCTGCGCGGCGGTCGCCGCCGGCGCGGACGGTCTGCTGATCGAGGTGCATCCCAATCCGTGCGACGCCTGGTGCGACGCGGACCAGGCGCTGACCCTGGCCGAGTTTGCAACACTGATGGGACAGCTCGGCGCAGTAGCGCGCGCGGTCGGACGCGAATTGTAAACGCAACCAGGTTGCGTTACGCTCCTCGCAATGTTCGCGCTGACCGGCATCGAGCATCGCTTCGGTGCGACGCTCGCGCTACGCGTCCCTGCGTGGTCGGCGGCGCCGGGCGAACGCTGGCTGCTCGCCGGTCCTTCGGGAAGCGGCAAGTCGACGCTGTTACATCTGCTCGCCGGCCTGTTGCGACCGTCGCTTGGCAGCGTTGTCGTAGGCGGGCAGAACTTCGGCGAACTGTCCGACTCGGCGCTCGACCGCTGGCGTGGGCGCCACGTCGGATTCGTGCCGCAGCGGCTGCATCTGCTCGCCAGCCTTTCCGTTCTCGACAACCTGATGCTCGCGCAATATCTTGCCGGCGAGCGATCCGATCCGGCGGCGGCGCGAGCGGTGCTCGCGACGCTCGGCGTGCGCGATCTCGCGTTGCGCATGCCGGTGACACTGTCGCAAGGGCAGGCGCAGCGCGTGGCGATCGCGCGGGCGGCGATCAACCGGCCAGCGCTGCTGCTCGCTGACGAGCCGACCGCCGCGCTTGACGATCAGAATGCACTTGCCGCCGCCGGGCTGCTCGCCGCACAGGCCGACGCGGTCGGCGCTACGCTGGTCGTCGCGTCGCACGACGGCCGCATTCGCGATGCGTTCGCGCATAGGTATGACCTCGAGGCTGCCGCTTGAACCTGGCCCGCATCGCCTACGCATACGCGCGGCACAGCCCGCTCGCCACGCTGCTCAATCTCCTGCTGCTTACGCTCGGCGTTACCACGATAACGCTGCTGCTGCTGCTCACCACCGCGCTTGACGAGCGCCTCAAGCGAGACGCAGCCGGTATCGATCTCGTCGTCGGCGCCAAGGGCAGCCCGCTGCAGCTCGTATTGGCGGGCATCTATCACGTCGATGTGCCGCCGGGCAACATTGCGCTCACCGAAGTCGATCGATTGCGCGCCGATCCGCTGATCGCGGAGGTCGTTGCGATCGCGATGGGCGACAGTTACCGCGGTTTTCACATCGTCGGCACCGAGCCCGCGTTTGTCGGGTTGTATGGCGCGCAGATCGCCGGAGGCAAGCTCTGGAGCGCGCCGCTCGAAGCGGTGCTCGGCGCCGAAGTCGCCCGCCGCTCGGGACTTTCTCTCGGTGCGCAGTTTGCCGGGTCGCATGGGCTGGTCGAAGGCGGCGAGAAGCACGCCGGTAATCCGTACCGAGTCGTCGGCATCCTGGCACCGGCAGGCACGGTCATCGATCGGCTGGTGCTGACCGGAATCGACAGCGTGTGGAAAGTGCATGCGCACGAGGAGGAAGAGGAGCATGCAAAGCAAGGCGCCGCCGTAGCAGATACCGCACACGCTCTACAACCCGCGGTGGTGCCGGGACGCGAAGTGACTATGGCGCTGATCAAGTACGCGACACCGCTCGCCGCGGCCAGCCTGCCGCGCCGAATCAATAGCGAGTCGTCGCTGCAATCGGCGGCGCCGGCATACGAGTCGGCGCGCTTGTTTACGGTGTTCGGCGTCGGTACGGACGTCATTCGCGGCTTCGCGTTGTTCTTGATCGCCGCTGCCGCGCTAGGCATGCTCATCGCGCTCTACCAGGCGATGGAGGCGCGGCAATACGATCTGGCAATCATGCGCACCCTTGGCGCGAGCCGCGGCCGCGTGTGCGGCGTGTTATTGCTCGAGAGCGTATTGCTCGCCGCCGCCGGCGCAATCCTCGGCGTGGCGCTGGGACACGCTCTCCTCGCGGCCATCGGCGCATGGCTGCCCGCGGCGGCATCTCTCGCCAGTGGAGCAGCGCGGCTCCTTCCGGCCGAGATCGGCGTGGTTGCGCTCGCGCTGGCGGCAGGTATACTCGCAGCATTGCTGCCCGCTTTGCGCGCTTATCGCCTCGACGTGGCGGCAACCTTGGCCAAGAGTTGATGCGATGACCATCCGTTTTACTTCCGTCGTCGGGGCCGCGATCCTCGTCGTGGCGTTGCCCGTGTTCGCGCTCGACACCGCCGTGCCGCCGACGGGCCTCCCGAGCGCCGCCGATTACGCCTCGCAGCTCCTGCCGGCGATGAACGGCGTCGTGTCGTGGAAGACGCTCTCGCAAGTCGAGCCGATCAAGCAGGGCGGCAAGATGGTGCCGCAGTTCTCGCATGACATCATGGGCCTGGACAAGAAGGACGTCCGCATCCAGGGCTTCATCATTCCGCTCGACATGGGCGACAAGCAGAAGCATTTCCTGCTTTCCGCAGTGCCTCCGCACTGCCCGTTCTGCCTTCCGGCCGGACCCGACTCGATCGTCGAAGTGCTCGCGAAAAAACCACTAGCCTACGGTTTCGAACCGATCGTCGTCGCCGGCAGGTTCGCGGTGCTGAAAGACGATCCGGCTGGTGTGCTCTACCGCATGACCGACGCCGAGCCCGTCGCGGCGCCGTCGCGCTAGTCACTCCCAATCATCGCCACGGTTGCACCGGGCATCGCGCCCGGCCGCGACGCGTCGCCCCGCTATAATTCACGATTTGCCGACGGCCTCGCCGATGCAACTCGCCAAAACCTTCGAGCCCCGCGCCATCGAAAGCAAGTGGTACCCGTACTGGGAGTCGCACGGGCTGTTCAAGCCATCGCTGCGCGAGGACGTTCCCGCGTATTGCATCCAGCTGCCGCCTCCGAACGTCACCGGCACGCTGCACATGGGTCACGCGTTCCAACAGACGCTGATGGATGTGCTGATCCGGTGGCACCGCATGCGCGGCGACAACACGCTATGGCAGGTCGGCACCGACCATGCCGGCATCGCGACGCAGATCGTCGTCGAGAATCAGCTGAAAGCGGAAGGCTTGTCGCGACGCGATCTCGGTCGCGCCAGATTCATCGAGCGCGTTTGGGCGTGGAAGCAGGAGTCCGGATCGACGATCACCAACCAGATGCGAAGGCTCGGCGCATCGGCAGACTGGTCGCGCGAGCGCTTCACCATGGACGAAGGCTTGTCCAACGCGGTGCTCGAAACCTTCGTGCGTCTTTACGACGATGGCCTCATTTATCGCGGCAAGCGGCTCATCAACTGGGATCCCCTGCTTGGTACCGCGGTGTCCGATCTCGAAGTCGAGAAGGAGGAAGAGGACGGCACGCTGTGGGAGATTCGCTACCCGCTGATCGACGCACCCGGGTACCTAACCGTCGCGACGACGCGGCCGGAGACGATGCTGGGCGATGTCGCGATCGCCGTCAATCCGAACGATGAACGCTACGCGCGATTCGTCGGCAAGGAAGTCGAGCTGCCGCTTACCGGCCGACGGATACCGGTAATCACCGACGCTTCCGTCGACAAGACATTCGGCACCGGCTGCGTGAAGGTCACGCCGGCGCACGATTTCAACGATTACGACATCGGCAAGCGGCACGGGCTCGATCCGCTCGAGATCTTCACGCTGGATGCGAAGATCAACGCCAACGCGCCGGAGAAATACCGCGGGCTCGACCGCTACGCGGCGCGGAAGGCGGTGCTGCCGGACCTCCGCGCCGCAGGGCTCGTCGCCGCCGAGAAGCCGCATAAGATGGTCGTCCCGCGGTGCGGCCGTACGGGCGAGGTCGTCGAGCCGATGCTGACCGACCAGTGGTTCGTCGCGATGACCAAGCCGGCGCCGGCGAATCATCCGTTCTTTTCGGGAAAATCATTTCAGGACATCTGCCTCGCTGCGGTGAACGCGAGCCTGCCCGATCGCGACAATCCGGGACACGACGTACAAATCCGTTTCGTGCCGGAGCACTGGAGCTCGTGGTACAACAACTGGCTCGACAACGTGCACGACTGGTGCATCTCGCGCCAGCTCTGGTGGGGCCACCGCATTCCGGCGTGGTACGACGACGCGGGGAATGT
>JALYSM010000160.1 GCA_030854785.1 Pseudomonadota bacterium | reverse complement strand
TCGAAGAGGCACTGCGGTTCATCAATCATGCGAGCCGCATACTGAGCGATCCCGGTCAGCGCCAGCGATACGATCAGGAGCTCGCGGTCACGACCGAGGCGACCACCGAGCAGCGCATCGCGCATTTTGTCTCGAATGTCGCCGAGGCCGGAACCGGCACAGCCACGCAAGCGGGTGACGACGCAATCGACATCGCCGAGGAACGCGTCCTCACGTCGGCAGCAAACCTGCCGGAGAAGACGCTGCACCACCCGGGGCTGACCGAGCGCGTCGTCGCTTCGTTCGGGCGCACCGTCGCGGGTCGCCTTGCGTTGTGCGTGCTGTTCGGTGGCTTCATCGCCGGCGCGATCGTCTTCGTCACTCCCGCCGACGCTGTTCTGGTCGCCAAGCAGGTACTGGTCTGGCTGACGCTTACGCTGCTTGTTTTGGCGCTGGTCTACGGCGTCGTGCACGGTATCGCATTCATGCGGCGGCGGCGCGTCGTCCCGTTGCCGGCGCTGCTGCCGCAGACTGACATCGCCATACTCAACTGGCGCCGCGAGAAGAGTGTCTTTCTCGGCACCGACGCGCCACAGGAAGACGCGAGCTGGATCTTCCAATTGCGCATGGCAGAGCTCGAGCGCGCGAAGGCCGGCCGGACGAGCGAACCGCGGCCGTGGAACCGCCTCGCGGCCCGCCTGTTCGACTACGCGATCTGGGGCCTCATGCTGGCGCTGCTGCTGTCCGAGCTGCACGGAGCCGGTGTAATCGGCGACGGGGCGGCCTTCTGGATCGGGCATCCGCTGGTCGCGCCGATGCTGATCACCGCGACCTGGGTGCCCGTCGAGGCGCTGCTTATCGCAGCGCTGCAGCAGACCCCGGGCAAATGGCTGTTCGGCGTGTACCTCCAGTTCTCGATCAGCGACGTGTATGCAAGGCGTGACGTGCGCGCGCAGTTGCGGCGCGCGCTGCGTCGCGCGTTTCGAGTGTGGTGGGAGGGCATAGCCTGCGGATTTCCTTTGCTGGCGCCGATCCTGATCGCGGTCGCGTACGAGACCGTCGCGCAGAACGGCGAAACGGATTGGGATTTCGCCGAGGACTGCCTGGTCACGCACAGCCCGCCGGGCGTGCTCAACACGGTCACCGGCGTCGTCGGCCTTGCCGCGATGCTCTGGCTTTACGGTGTCGCCTGGCATGAGCCGTTGGCCGACTCGATTGCGATGGCGAAGACGGCGATCGTATCGTGGGTCCCGTCGCCGCCATCGCTGTTGTCCTATGGATTTCAGGGCGATGTGGGCAAGATCGGCTCGATCGACCGGGCACCGAACGCGCCCGGAGCCAACGTCGCCGCGCCCCAAGTTCGCAATCCGCCGGTCGACGATGTCGATACTGCCGCGCTATTCGCGGAACGGCAGGCGCGACTCGCGCTGCTCCGCGGCGAGGGGCCGCGCATGCTGAATGCGGGCAACTGGCGGCGCGCAGGAGAGCTTTGCCTGGCGTGGTCCAACCTCGAATTCTGGAGTCCAGAGCCGTGGCGCTGCCTGGGCTACGCGATGCAGGCGCAGGGCTACCACCAGGACGCGATCAACGCCTTCAGGAAGGCGGCGCAGTACGATCCCCGAGATCGCAGCCTCGATGCGGCGATCGAAAAGAGCCAGAAGGGGATCGTCGTCGATTTCCTGAATCGATACCGCAGATGACTAGGAGCGGCGAGGCGCAGACAGCTTAACGGCGCGGGCAGGGCGCGCGAAAGCGCGTTGCGAGCGCCGCTGCGTTGGCTGCTACCTGCGCCTGAGCAGGAACGAGAACACGCCGTCCTGTTCGACGTGTTGCAGGAGCTCGTTGCCGGTCTGCTTGGCAAAAGCCTGGAAGTCGCGCAGCGCCGCCGGGTCGGTGGCGAGGATGCGCAGCACCTGGCCACTCTTCATGTCGTTCAGCGCTTTTTTCGTGCGCAGAATGGGCAGCGGACAGTTGAGTCCCCTGGCATCCACTTCGCGATCGATCGTGACGGTCTGTTCCATCGCTGATTCCTAGACAGTGACAGGCAATCCGGCCTTGGCCCAGGCGGCAATGCCGCCGTCGAGATGATATAGCCGCTGAAAACCGCGCTGGCCGAGATACGCGCAGCCCTGCGCGGATCGCGCGCCCGACAGGCAGTACAGGACGCACGGCGCGTCCGGGTCGAGCTCGGCGGCGCGCGCCGGGAGAGCCGAAAGCTCGATGTGTCTCGCACCGGCAATGGTACCGCGCGCGATCTCGGCGGCGGTGCGCACGTCGACGAGCTGGAGCGGCGCTGCTCCCTCGAGCAACGCTTGCAATCGGGCCGGGTCGAGGGATTGATACATGGGGCCGCGGTTCAACGTCCAATTATATCAGCGCGCTAGCGACGAATCCTTGCCAGCAGCGCCGACGTCGAACAGTCCGCAACGACTGGAATCGACGCGAAACGTCCGCCCCAGGCGATCACCTCCGCCGCTCCGACCGTCGTCGCGGCCGAATAGTCCCCGCCCTTGACGATGATGTCCGGATGACACGCCAATACGAGTGCGAGCGGCGTGTCCTCATCGAATGCGACGACCAGGCTGACCGCCTCCAGCGCGGCGAGAACCGCGAGGCGATCGGCGAGCGCGTTGACCGGCCGGTCGCCTCCTTTGCCGAGGCGACGTACCGAAGCGTCGGTGTTGACCCCGACGATGAGCGATGCCCCAAGGCCGCGGGCGCGATCGAGATAGGTCACGTGACCGCGGTGCAGGATGTCGAACACGCCGTTGGTGAATACCTGCGGGCGCGGCAGTGCCGGAAGACGTCCCGCGAGCGCCGCGCGCGTCGCGATCTTGGCGGCAAAGCCGGGCTCGGGCGCCGTGCCGCCGCGCGTCGTCATCCAGCGACGTATTCGAACACTTTCACGACCCGCTGCGCGCCGCTGGTCGTACGCGCGATCTCGACGGCGGCGTCACCCTCGCCGCGGCGCACGAGTCCCAGCAGGTAGACGACGCCGCGCTCGGTAACGACCTTGACGTGATTGATCTGGAACTTGTTCGCCTCGACGAATCTCGCCTTGACCTTGGAGGTGATCAGCGTGTCGTTGGTGCGCGAGCCCAGTTCCGTGACGGGCCCGATGACGAGCTCGTTCTGCACCGCGCGCACCTTCGGTGTCGTGCGCGCGATCTCGCCGATGTCCGCCTTCGCGCCTTCGGCCGGCACTTCGCCCGTCAGCAGCACAATGCCGTTGTAGCTGGTGGCATTGACGTGGAAGTCGCCCTTGAAGCGCTGGTGGACCGTGGCGACGATCTTGTCCTCGATGATCTCGTCGTCGAGCTGCGCTCCGGTCGACCGGCGGTCGGTTGCGACCAGCACCGCGCCGCCGGCCGCACCCACCACCAGCGGAAGGCAGCCTTGCAACAGCGCGGGAATCGAGGTCAAGGCAATCGAGAGCGCGGCGGCGCGCCAAAACCGATACATGATCATGCTTCGTCTCCGAGCAAGCTCGCGTCGATAGCGTCGCAGAGGCAGTGGATGATAAGCAGGTGCACTTCCTGGATGCGTGCGGTGACGGTGTGCGGCACGCAGAGATGGACATCGTCGGCGGTTGCGAGTTCGCCGACCCGTCCGCCGCCCCTGCCGGTCAGCGCGACAATGCGCATGCCGCGCTCGTGCGCGGCATCGACCGCGGCCACGACGTTGCTCGAGTTGCCGGACGTCGAGATCGCGAGCAGGATGTCGCCGGCATCGCCCAGCGCGCGGACCTGCCTGGCGAATACTTGCGCGAAGTCATAGTCGTTGGCGATCGCGGTCAGGATCGAGGTGTCCGTGGCGAGCGAGATCGCCGGCAGCTCCGGTCGCTCGCGCTCGAAGCGACCGATCATCTCGGCCGCAAAATGCTGGGCGTCGGCCGCCGAACCGCCGTTGCCGCAGGCGAGGATCTTGCCGTCGGCGAGCAGGCAATCGGTCATCGAGGCGGCGGCCCGCGCGATATGCGGCGTCAGGACGTCGACGGCGGCAAGCTTGAGCTGCGCGCTGTCGGCGAAGTGCGCTCGGATGCGGCGGGTCGTATCCATCGGGAGCGAAGGCGGGTTTCGCGATCAAGATCCGCGGGTTGGCGCGGAGCGTCGTGAGCGCCATCGCAGAAGCCGATTTTCCACAGCAACGGATTGTAGCAACATTCGCGTGGACGCCCGCGTTCAGATACCCTCGACGCCGCGCAACCACTCGATGTTCTGGGTCTCGAGTGCGTCGAGCAACACCGCATCGAAGCGGCACGGGGGCTCGCGTCCGAGCCGCGCCAGATAGTGCCGGGCCGCAAGCCTTAACCGCCGCCGTTTGGCCGCAGTGATGCTTTCGGCTGCAGTGCCGAAGGCGGGGTTGCGCCGCAGGCGTACTTCGACGAAGACCAGGGTTTCGCCATCGCGGACGATGAGGTCGATCTCGCCGCCGCGGCAGCGATAGTTGCGTTGAACGATCAAGAGCCCGCGCGCTGTCAGGAAGCTTGCCGCAAGCCCTTCGGCCGCAGCGCCGTGGTTCATTGCGCCGGTGTGTCGAGCATTGGCTGACCGGCGCGTATCACCATGATCTGGCCTTCGCGGACAAAGACGTGCGCGCGCGTGAGCGAGAGATGTCCCGTCGCGCCGTCGAACTCGACTCGATCCGGAGGAATCGGATTGGCAAGCAACTCGGCGATTGCGAATGCATCGAGCCCGAGCGCATACAGGCGATCGAGCACCGGGTCGCCCAGGCTCGTATGCGGCAGGCGGGCGAAGATCAGGGCGTCGGGATCCGCCAGCCACGGAACCTCGACATAGCGCACGCCCTCCAGGTCGCGCAGCATCGGCGCGGGAAGGCCGTCTGCGATCTGGCTGCTTGCATAGACCGGTCCCGGTGGCAGAAACGCCTTCACGAGCGGCGCCTCATCTGCGCTGACCGCCAGCAGCGTCGCATCGGGAGGGCGCGCGAACAGCTCGCGCCGCAGCACGCCCAACACGTCCGGACGCGCGTCGAATCGATAGTCGCGCGTGGTCGAACCGGTGGTCCGCTGCCAGGCAGCGGAGAACGCGGCCTTGAACCTGCGCTGCAGCGGCGCGTCGCTCGCCACGGTGGCTACGGTTCGCGCGCCGTCGGCATACGCGCGCCGCGCGAGGAGCTCCGCGTCGCTCTCGACGGAGAGACTCAACGCGTAGACTTCGTCGGGCAAGGCGGAGCCGTCTTCTTGCTGGTTCAACGCGAGCGTGCGCGGCCTCGCCAGGGCCAGCGCGAGCACGGTCTTCATGTCGTCACGCGTAAGCGGCCCGACGGCCAGCGCCACATTGGATTCCGATGCCACGGCGAACGCCGGCAGCACGCCGTCGTCGCCGTGGGCGATGATTCGCGTACGCGATGCACTTCCGGCAGCATCGGCGGCGGCGAGGAATCCGGCCTTGACCGCCGCGGCAGCACGGCCGTAAAGCGGCGATTGCAGCGGCAGAATGAGGGAGATCGTGTCCGTGGTCGGCCGCATCATGATCGACGGCAACGGCGCGGCCGCGACGGGCGGCGTCTGTGCTTCGGGTAGCGCGTAGGTCTGTGCAGGGGCCGTTGGGGCCGTTGAGGCCGCCGGTGGCGGCGGCCCCGTGGTTGCGGCTCCCGGGCGCGATCCGGACAATGGGACCGGTCCCGCGCACGCCGCGAGGACCGACGCTGCTAACAGCAACGGCAGAGTAGCGCGCGACAGGGTGGGATTCGTAGCGGCCATCGGAAGGGATCGTCGCCGTGGCGACAGGCGAGAATATATCGGCGATCGGACACGCATTATATGTGGTCGCGACGCCTCTCGGAAACCTGCGCGATATCACTTTGCGCGCGCTCGACGTCCTGGCTTCGGTCGATGTCATCGCGGCGGAGGATACCCGCGTGACCGCCAGGCTTCTCGCGCGCCACGGCATCGCAACCCGAATGTTGTCTCTGCATGCGCACAACGAGCGGCGGCGCGCCGCCGAAATCGTGTCGCTGCTCGGCGCCGGCAAAAGCGTCGCGCTGGTGAGTGACGCCGGAACGCCGGCGGTGAGCGATCCGGGTGCAGCGCTCGTGCACGCGGTGGCGGAGGCCGGATACGCCGTCGTGCCAATACCCGGGCCGAGCGCGGTCATCGCCGCGCTGTCGGCTTCGGGGATCACCGCGCCGCAGTGGCTGTTTTGCGGCTTCCTGCCCGCGGCCGCGACCGCACGCCGCGCTGCGCTCGCGCGCCTGCGCCACTACCCCGGCGCGCTCATTTTTTATGAGGCTCCGCACCGGATTGCCGCTGCCCTGGATGCGCTGGGCGCCGTATTGGGTGCGGAGCGCGAGCTTGTCGTCGCGCGCGAGTTGACCAAGCGCTTCGAAACCATTCACCGCTGTCCCCTCGGGGAGGCGCCTGCCTGGCTCGCTGGGGATTCCGATCGCGCGCGCGGTGAGTTCGTTCTCATCGTCGCGCCCGGCGCAGCGATTCAGGCCGGAGACGATGCCGACGCCCACGACCGTATGCTCAGCACTCTCCTTGCCGAGTTGCCGGTTGCGCAGGCGGTCCGGCTGGCGGTGAAGCTCACCGGGGCGCCGCGAAACCGGTTGTATGAGCGCGCGCTGAGGCTTTCGAAAGCCGATCGTCGGTGAGACGACGATCGTCGAGGTCGCGCAGCGATGAGCTCGTCGCACCGTTTTCGCGCAGGTACTGTCGGGTGCGATGAGCCGTGCCAACGCAATGCGCTAAACTGCCGCGATGATCGATGTCCTCGATCCGTCGTTCGCGCATGTCGCCGCAAGCTCCGGCTGGCATGGGGAGTTGTCGCTCGCCTTCGAGCGCCGTGGCAGCCGAACCGTGCTCGCTCGGCGGAGACATCGCGGGCCGCTGGTTGTGCAGAAGCCGCTCTACCCCGAAGGCGACGCGGTCTGCCAGAACATCGTCGTCCATCCGCCGGCGGGTATCGTCGGCGGCGACCGGCTCACGCTCGACGTCACCGTCGATAGCGGCGCGCACGCACAGCTCACCACACCCGGCGCGGCGAAGTGGTATCGCTCGGCCGGCGCTCCTGCGCAGCAGCGTCTGACATTCGCGGTCGGAGCGCACGCGCTGCTCGAGTGGCTTCCGCAGGAGTCGATCGTGTTCGATGGCGCGATCGCCGAGCTCCAAACGCGCGTGGCCTTGCGGGACGACGCTGTGTTCATCGGCTGGGAGATCGTCTGCCTCGGCCGCCGCCTGGCCGGCGAGGAATTTCGTCACGGCCGCTTGCGGCAGGAAGTCGTCGTCCTGCGCGACGACGTGCGGCAATGGACTGAGAGGGCATTCGTTGGCGGCGGCGCGCGGTTGCTCAACGCCCAAGTCGGCCTGAATCGCGAACCGATATTTGGCACATTCCTTGCGGCTGCGCCGCAGGTGCCCGAGCATCTGGTCGCTCTTTGCCGGCAAGTGAACTGCGAGGATGGCGAGAGCGCGGTAACGCGATTGCCGGGGCTTCTGCTCGCGCGCTATCGCGGTGCGTCGGCGGAAGCCGCGCTGCACTATTTTGCGGCTCTCTGGGGCCGCGCGCGTCCCGCTCTGGCCAAGCGCGAAGCGGTGACACCGCGCATCTGGAATACCTGACTCGAGGAACGGCGGCCGATGGAACTGACTCCGCGCGAGAAGGACAAGCTGCTGCTCTTTACGGCGGCGCTCCTCGCCGAGCGGCGGCTCGCGCGCGGACTCAAGCTCAATTACCCCGAAGCGGTCGCGTACGTTAGCGCGGCGATCGTTGAAGGCGCCCGGGACGGACGCACCGTCGCCGAGCTCATGAGCCACGGCGCCACACTGCTCAGTCGTGCCCAGGTGCAGGATGGCGTGCCCGAAATGATTCCCGAGATCCAGGTCGAAGCGACATTTCCCGACGGCACCAAGCTCGTGACCGTTCACCATCCGATTCCATGATCCCGGGAGAGATCCTTCCCGCAAGCGGAGATATCGAGCTCAACGCCGGGCGACCGACGCGCAAGCTCCCTGTGGCGAATACCGGCGACCGTCCGATCCAAGTCGGCTCGCATTACCACTTTGCGGAGACGAACGCCGCATTGGCGTTCGATCGCGCGGCCGCGCGCGGCCATCGCTTGAACATACCCGCGGGGACGGCAGTGCGCTTCGAGCCGGGACAGAAACGCACGGTCGAGCTCGTCGCGCTGGACGGAGCGCGCATCGTGTATGGGTTTTGCGGCGCGGTCATGGGCCCGCTCGACCCGCCGGTGCCGAAATCGAAGCAAGACAAGGCGACACCGCGAAAAGCGGCGACGAAGCGAGGAGCGCGATGAGGATAGACCGGCGCGCGTACGCCGAGATGTTCGGCCCGACGGTCGGTGATCGCGTTCGGCTCGCCGACACGGACTTGATCGTCGAGGTCGAGCGCGACCTGACCGTCTACGGGGAGGAAGTCAAGTTCGGCGGCGGCAAGGTGATTCGCGATGGCATGGGCCAGAGCCAGCGCACGACCAGGGACAGCGCCGACACGGTGATCACCAATGCGCTCGTCATCGACTGGTGGGGCATCCTGAAGTGCGACATCGCGATCAAGAGCGGCAGGATTGCGAAGCTCGGCAAGGCGGGCAATCCGGACATCCAGCCCGCCGTGGATATCGTCATCGGCGCGGGCACCGAGATCATCGCCGGCGAGGGCATGATCGTCACCGCCGGCGGCATCGACTCGCATATCCATTTCATCTGCCCGCAACAGATCGACGAAGCGCTGATGTCCGGGATGACGACCATGATCGGTGGCGGGACGGGGCCCGCGACCGGAACCTTCGCGACCACCTGCACGCCGGGGCCCTGGCACATCCATCGCATGCTCGAGGCCGCCGAGGCGTTCGCGATGAACCTGGGCTTTCTCGGCAAGGGTAACGCCAGCCTCCTGCCTCCGCTTGTCGAGCAGATCGAAGCCGGCGCGATCGGATTGAAGCTGCACGAGGATTGGGGCGCGACACCCGCGGCGATCGATGCGGCGTTGCGTGTCGCCGACCGGATGGACGTGCAGGTCGCGATCCACACCGATACGCTCAATGAATCGGGTTTTGTCGAGACGACGCTGCAGGCCATCGGCGGCAGGACCATCCACACTTATCACACCGAGGGCGCGGGCGGCGGCCACGCACCGGACATCATCAAGGTTTGCGGCGAGCCCAACGTGCTGCCCTCGTCGACTAACCCGACGCGGCCGTATACGGTGAACACGATCGACGAACATCTCGACATGTTGATGGTGTGCCACCACCTCGACCCAGCCATTGCCGAGGACGTCGCGTTCGCCGAGTCGCGCATCCGGCGCGAGACCATCGCCGCGGAGGACATCCTGCACGACCTCGGCGCGTTCTCCATGCTCTCGTCGGACTCGCAGGCGATGGGTCGCGTGGGCGAGGTGATCATCCGCACCTGGCAGACCGCGCACAAGATGAAGCAGCAGCGCGGCAAGCTCGGCGGCGACCCTGCCGCGCACGACAACCTGCGCGTCAAGCGCTACATCGCGAAATACACGATCAACCCCGCGATCGCGCACGGTATTGCGCACGTCGTCGGCTCGGTCGAGCCGGGGAAGCTTGCGGACCTGGTGCTCTGGAAGCCGGCATTCTTCGGGGTGAAGCCGTCGCTGATCCTCAAAGGCGGCATGATCGCTGCGGCGGCGATGGGCGATCCCAATGCCTCGATCCCGACGCCGCAGCCGGTACATTACCGGCCGATGTTCGGCGCCTTCGGGAAAGCGCTCGCGACGTCGGTGACATTCGTGTCGAAGGCGGCGCTGAAAAATCCCGCGGTGGGCAGGCTCAAGCTCGCGAAGCCGTTGCTCGCAGTCGCGAATACACGGCACATCGGCAAGTCGGACATGAAGCAGAACGACGCGCTGCCGAAGATCGATGTCGATCCGGAAACCTACGTCGTTCGCGCCGATGGAGAATTGCTCACCTGCGAGCCCGCCACGGAGCTCCCTTTGGCGCAGCGTTACTTTCTGTTCTAGACTGCGAAAGACGATGCTGATCGTTCGGCGCCGGACCGCTCAACTTGACCATGCCGATGCCGAGCTGGTGCTGCCGTTCGAGCTGCGCCGAAAGAGCCGGTTGCGCACCGCTTTGCAGTCCGGGGAAGAAGTGGGCCTCTTCCTCGACCGCGGCGCGGTACTGCGTGGCGGCGACTGCCTCCTCGCCGACGACGGACGGATCGTCCGCGTCATCGCCGCGCCGGAGGCGGTGATGGAGCTGAAAAGCGCCGATCCTGGCGGCCTCGCGCGTGCGGCCTACCATCTCGGCAACCGCCACTGCCCGGTCGAGATCGGCGCCGACTGGCTGCGCTTTCCCGCCGATCGCGTGCTGGCCGAGATGCTGTCCGGCATGGGCTTCGCGGTCACGGCGGCTTCCGCGCCGTTCGAGCCCGAGGCCGGCGCGTACGCCGCGGGACACCATCATCACTCGAGCGAGGCAAAGCACGCGGGAATCATCCACGAATTCGGGCAGCGCCCCGCGCCGCGGCGATGAGCGATTCGGATCCACTCGACCCGACGCTCGCACTGGTGCGGCTGCTGCAGCTCGCGAGCCCCGCGCTGCCGATCGGGGCGTACAGCTACTCGCAGGGGCTCGAGTGGGTCGTTGCGGCGGGAGGCGTACGCGACGCCGCTGCAGCGCAAGCCTGGATCGGCGACGCGCTGGAGCTCGTCGTGGCTCCCGGCGAAGCCGCTGTCGTGTGGCGCCTGCTCAATGCCGCGCAAAGGAACGATTGGTCGCAAGTCTCCGAATGGAACGACTGGTTCCGCGTGTCGCGCGAGACGGCGGAGCTGCGCGCTGAGACCGAGCAGATGGGTACGTCGCTTTGCAAGCTCGCGTCCGAGCTCGAGCTCTTCGACGCGCCGGCACGCGCCGCCGCGGCGGCGATGGCACCTGTTACGCTGCCCGGCGCCTACGCGCTCATCGTCCGCGGGTACGCCTTGCCCGCGGCAGCGGCGTTGACTGCGTACGTCTGGTCGTGGCTGGAGAATCAGGCGCTCGCGGCGATGAAAACGATTCCCCTCGGTCACTCCGCCGGTCAGCGGCTGCTCGTCCAGCTCGGGGCGCGGATTCCCGCCGCGGTCGCGCTGGCCAGGTCGATCGCCGACGAAGACGTCTGCTCCTTCGCGCCCGGGCTCGCTCTGGCGTCGTCGCTGCACGAGACGCAGTACACTCGATTGTTCCGTTCGTAGAGATCATCGCGATGACACAGCCGTTGCGAGTCGGCATCGGTGGCCCGGTGGGCTCGGGCAAGACCGCGCTCACGCTGGCGCTTTGCCTGCAGTTGCGGGAGCGCTACGAGCTTGCGGTCGTCACCAACGACATCTACACCGAAGAGGATGCGCAATTTCTGGTGCGCAACGAGGCGCTGCCGCCCGAACGCATCATCGGGGTCGAGACCGGTGGCTGCCCGCATACGGCTATCCGCGAGGACGCATCGATCAATCTCGAAGCAATCGATCGACTCGCGCAGCGGTTCGGCAATCTCGACATCGTTTTCGTCGAAAGCGGGGGCGACAATCTTGCCGCGACCTTCTCGCCCGAGCTCTCCGATCTCACGCTCTACGTCATCGACGTCGCTGCCGGGGACAAGATTCCGCGCAAGGGAGGCCCCGGCATCACCCAATCGGACCTGCTCGTGATCAACAAGATCGATCTCGCACCGCTGGTCGGTGCGTCGCTCGAGGTGATGGACCGCGACGCGCGCAAGATGCGCGGCGAGCGGCCGTTCGTGTTTACGAATCTCAAGACGGGGCAGGGGCTCGACGCGGTCGTGCGCTTCATCGACGAGCGCGGCATGATGGCCGTCGAAAAGGCCGCTGCCCGAGGATAACCACCCGCGCCTGCTACGGGGCCTCGAAATTCACGCGCCGGTGCGAGCCGTCGCAGAAAGGCTTGTTCTGCGAGGCCCCGCAGCGGCAAAGGAGCTGCCGGTTGCGGACCTCGTAGGTGAATCCGTCCGCGGTTTCAACGGGGATGCCTCCTAGAACCCAGAGCGCTCCATTTGGAATAGTCGCAACAGTCGGCGGATAAGGGATTTCCACCGGCGGCTCGTTGGCACTCGGCGCGTACTGCAAGCGGCCCGACGGGCAATCCGCGATCTGGCGCTCGACGCGCTTGCGGACCGCAGGATCGGCCGTATCCGCGATTTCGCGCCAGACGCTGCCGTGCGGATCGCAGAACGCATAGCCGGCGCAGAGCGATTCGTCGTCGGTCATAACGATGCCGATGCCGGCATAAACCTTGCGCCTTGTCGTGCCCGGCGCGCGGTCGGCGGTGCACGTCCCGTCGAAGCCGACCTTCTGATGCGAGCCGTCGCAAAACGGTTTGTTGCGGGATTGACCGCACCGGCACAGCACGTACATCGCGCTGGTTTTTTGCTCCCCGCCTTCGATCCAGGCGACGGGCTCGCCATGCTCGTCGAAAGACGGCGTGCGTGTGGTCAGCTGCGGCCCGCCTGAAACCAGATACGGCCCGTTATTCGAAACTCTGATGCGAGGACCCTGGCGCGGCGCACCGCCGCTGGTTTGATCGCTCACCTGAATTCTCCTTCACCGGTTCCCTACCGCGGGTACCCGAGAATTATAAGGTCGCTGCGATCGACTTCACCCGCTACCGGTTCCAAATCAGTGCATCGCCCGCCGACGCGCACCGGGATGGATCGCTTGCTTCGCCTTTGCCGAGGATCGATCCCGGTTCGATTGTCCGCCTCGTCAGAGCAACGGAAGCAAAAACAGCGCGTTACCGTGAGTGAGAGCCAAATGGCACAGATCGTGCGAAACATCGGCTGCCGGGGCGCTTGCCGCACCGATGTCGCGCGGTGCACGCGTTCGTCCTGCGATCAGCTCTAAGGGAAGCAATTCTCAACCATTCGACACGGAGTGACTCCATGCAACGAAGAAACTTTCTGAAACGACTGACGCTCTGCGCCGCACTCGCAACAGGCGGACTCTCGGCCGCGCCGCAGCTGCTTGCCGCGGACACGATCAAGGTCGGCATCATGCACTCGCTCTCGGGGACGATGGCGATCAGCGAAACGGTGCTCAAGGACGTTACGCTGATGGCGATCGACGAGATCAACGCCAAGGGCGGCGTCATGGGCAAGAAGCTCGAACCGGTCGTTGTCGACCCGGCTTCGAACTGGCCGCTGTTCGCGGAAAAGGCGCGGCAGCTTTTGACTCAGGACAAGGTGGCGGTCGTCTTCGGCTGCTGGACCTCGGTGTCGCGCAAATCCGTTCTGCCCGTGTTCGAGGAACTGAACGGCCTGCTCTTCTATCCCGTGCAATACGAGGGCGAGGAGCTGTCGAAGAACGTTTTCTACACCGGAGCGGCACCGAATCAGCAGGCGATCCCCGCGGTCGAGTACCTGATGAGCAAGGAGGGCGGCGGCGCCAAGCGCTGGGTCCTGCTCGGCACCGATTACGTCTATCCGCGCACCACCAACAAGATCCTCCGCGCATTCCTCAAGTCGAAGGGCGTCGACGAGAAGGACATCATGGAGACTTACACGCCTTTCGGGCACAGCGATTATCAGACGATCGTGGCGGACGTCAAGAAGTTTGCCTCTGGCGGCAAGACCGCGGTGGTGTCGACCATCAACGGTGATTCCAATGTTCCGTTCTACAAGGAACTCGGCAATGCAGGATTGAAAGCCACCGACGTACCGGTCGTCGCGTTTTCCGTCGGGGAAGAGGAGCTGCGCGGCGTCGACACCAAACCGCTCGTCGGCCATCTTGCGGCGTGGAATTACTTCATGTCGCTCAAGAACCCGGCCAACGACGAGTTCAAGAAGAAATGGGCGGCGTATACCAAGAAGATGAAGCTGCCGAACGCCGATAAGCCGCTGACCAACGACCCCATGGAAGCGGCGTACGTCGGTATCAACATGTGGAAGCAGGCGGTCGAGAAAGCCAAATCGACCGATGTCGACAAGGTGATTCCCGCGATGGCCGGTCAGACCTTCAAGGCGCCTGACGGATTCACCATCAAGATGGATGAGAAGAACCACCACCTGCACAAGCCCGTGTTCATCGGCGAGGTGCAGGCAAATGGGCAGTTCAATGTCGTCTGGAAGACTCCGGGGCCGATCAAGGCGACGCCGTGGAGTCCCTACATCCCCGAAGACAAGGGCAAGAAGGACGAGCCGGAAAAGAAGTGACGCGACCGTGTCATCCCGGGCGAGCCCAGCGAGACCCGGGATCCAGTGGCGTCAGATGTTAGACACTGGATTCCCGCCTTCGCGGGAATGACGATGGAATGGGACGGGCTTCGCGAGACCCGGGATCCAGTGGCGTCAGATGCAAGACACTGGATTTCCGGTTCGCGGGAATGACGATGGTCCTGTGTTGTTTCGGTTTCCTTCCGGCAGGAGAGGGGTCGCGATGAAACGCTTCGTCGCCGTGGTGGCGCGGGCATGCATGACGAGCGCCATTGCACTCCTCGCGTCGTCCGCGATGGCGGCGATCGATCCACAGACAATCCGCGATCTCGCTTTCGGCGAGAGCGACGACAAGATCAAGGCAATCAGCGCACTGTCCGCCGGCGGCGGTCCGCAGGCGCTGCGGCTGCTGCAGGCGCTGCTCGACGGCGAGGTGCAGACCGTCGGTGAGGATCAAGTTCTGCGGGTCAGGGGAGAGACGGCGACGGATCTACTGACCGGCAAGTCGGTGCGCTTCCCGCCCGAGAGCAGCGAGGATGTCGTCGTCAACAACCGTGTCCGCCGGGTGCTCGGCACGGCGATCGCTGCATTGAAGCTCTCTGGCCCAGACCGGTCGGCTCGCCTGGACGCGGCCAAAGAGCTGCAGAACAGCGCCGACGAGGATACGTTACCGGCGATTATCACCGCGCTGGCAAAGGAGAGCGACCCCGAGATCAAGGATCTACTGTCTCTAACGCGGGCTTCGATTCAGCTCGCCAGCAAGGACAGGGCCACGCGCATCGCCGCCATTCGCACACTCGCCGAAAGCAGCAACCCGAGCACCAAGACGCTGCTGCTCGGCGTCCTCGAGCAGAAGGGCGGTAGCTACGTCGAAGCTGATGCGGAAGTGCGCAGCGAAGCTGACAAATCGCTGCGGGCCGTCGAAAGCAAGCTCCTTACCGGTGAGCTGATCGGCCGCATTTTCAGCGGCATGAGCCTGGGCAGCATCCTGCTGCTGGCCGCTTTGGGGCTCGCAATAACCTACGGTTTGATGGGTGTCATCAATCTGGCGCACGGCGAGCTGATCATGATCGGCGCGTACGCGACCTACGTGGTCCAGAATCTGTTTCGTCGCTACGCCCCCGACGCTTTCGACGCGTACCTGATCTGCGCGGTACCGATGGCATTCGCCGCGGCGGGCCTGGTCGGCGTGGCGCTCGAGCGCAGCGTGATCCGGTTCCTCTACGGCCGGCCGCTGGAAACCCTGCTCGCGACCTGGGGCATCAGCCTGATCATGATGCAGGCGGTGCGCACGATCTTCGGCGCGCAAAACGTACAGGTCGAGAATCCGTCGTGGATGTCCGGCGGCTTCGTCGCGATGACTGGCATCGTGCTGCCGTGGAGCCGGATCGTGATCATCGGTTTCGCCGCACTGGTGGTGTTGCTCATTTGGCTGCTGCTGACCCGAACGCGATTGGGTTTATTCGTGCGCGCGGTTACGCAAAACCGCGCCATGGCGAGCTGCACCGGCGTGCCGACCCGGCGGGTCGACACGCTCGCCTTCGGCCTCGGGGCCGGCGTCGCGGGCCTGGCCGGCTGCGCGCTGTCGCAGATCGGCAACGTGGGGCCCGATCTCGGCCAGAGCTATATCGTCGATTCGTTCATGGTCGTTGTGCTGGGTGGCGTCGGCCAGCTCGCGGGCACCGTGTACGCGGCGCTCGGCTTGGGCATCGTCAACAAGCTTCTCGAGGCCTGGTCGGGTGCGGTGCTCGCCAAGATCGTAGTGCTCGTTTTCATCATCTTCTTCATTCAGAAGCGGCCGCAGGGCCTGTTCGCGCTCAAAGGCCGTGCGATGGAAACGTGATCTCGGGCAGGGCTTTCATGCCCGACGCGACTCTGGGCGCGCCGCGTTATCTCCGCCTGCTATCGCCGGGAGGTTGGTCGCTCTACGGAGTGGCGGCGCTCGTGCTGTTCCTCGTGTTTCCACTGCTGCATCTGACGATGTCGGCGGACAGCGCTCTGCACATCTCCGATTACTGGGTAACGCTGATCGGCAAGATCATGTGCTACGCGATCGTCGCGCTCGCGATGGATCTGATCTGGGGTTACACGGGGATCCTTTCGCTCGGGCACGGGCTTTTCTTCGCGCTCGGCGGCTACGCGATGGGGATGTATCTGATGCGCTCGATCGGGCACGACAGCGTCTATCAGAGCGATCTTCCGGACTTCATGGTGTTCCTGGATTGGAAGCAATATCCCTGGTACTGGAGCTTCACCGATCATTTCGCCTATGCGGCGGCACTCGTCGTTCTGGTGCCAGGACTGCTCGCATTCCTGTTCGGCTTCTTCGCGTTCCGGTCGCGGATCAGGGGCGTGTATTTCTCGATCATCACGCAGGCCCTGACGTATGCCTTCATGCTGCTCTTCTTCCGCAATGACACCGGCTTCGGCGGCAACAACGGCTTCACCGACTTCAAGCGCATTCTGGGGTTTCCGATCACCGCGCCGGAAACGCGCATGGCATTGTTCGTGACGACCGGTGCCGCATTGCTGGGGTTTCTGCTCCTCGGACGCTGGATCGTCATGTCCAAGCTCGGACGCGTGCTGACCGCGATCCGCGACGCGGAAACGCGGGTGATGTTCTCCGGCTACAATCCGCTCTACTTCAAGCTTTTCATCTGGACGCTTTCCGCGGTCATTTGCGGCATCGCCGGCGCACTGTACGTGCCGCAGGTCGGCATCATCAACCCGAGCGAGATGTCGCCGGGCAATTCGATTGAGATCGCGATCTGGACGGCCGTCGGCGGGCGCGGCACGCTGCTCGGACCGGTCCTGGGCGCGGCGGTGGTCAACCTCGGCAAGAGCTGGTTCACGCAGGCGTTTCCCGAATACTGGCTGTTCGCGCTGGGCCTGTTGTTCATCCTGGTCACGCTGCTTCTGCCGCGCGGGCTCGCGGGCCTGTGGCATTCCCGAAAGAAGTCGCCATGAGCGGCGCCGGCACGCGCGAGCACTGGGACGATCCGGTCGCGACCGGGGCGAGAGTTCTTGCGGCAGGCGTCGACACGACGCACCGCGCGATCCTCTATCTCGACGGCATCAGCGTGAGCTTCGATGGCTTCAAGGCGCTCGACAACCTGTCGCTCGTCGTCGATGCCGGCGAGCTTCGCTGCGTGATTGGACCCAACGGTGCCGGCAAGACCACGATGATGGACGTCATCACCGGCAAGACGCGGCCCGACACTGGCACTGCCTACTTCGGCCAGACGATCGATCTCGCGCGGCTGTCCGAGGCCGAGATCGCGGGGGCGGGCATCGGCCGCAAATTCCAGAAGCCGACCGTCTTCGAGCAGCATTCGGTGTTCGAGAATCTCGAGCTCGCGATGAAGGCGGACAAGCGCGTCGGGCCGACGCTGCGCGCGCGTCTTGACGGCGCGGCGCGCGATCGCATCGCAAGCACGCTCGAGACGATCAACCTGCTGCCGGAAGCGGCTCGTCCCGCGGGTCTTCTCTCGCACGGGCAGAAGCAATGGCTCGAGATCGGCATGCTGCTGATGCAGGAGCCGCAGCTCCTGCTGCTCGACGAACCGGTCGCGGGAATGACCGACGCGGAGACGATGCGCAGCGCAGAGCTTTTCGTCTCGCTCGCCGGCCGGTACACCTTGGTCGTCGTCGAGCACGATGTCGCCTTCGTGGCGCGCATCGCGCACAGAGTCACCGTACTGCACGAAGGCAGCGTGCTCGCCGAGGGCTCGATGCCGCAGATCCAGCAGAACGAGCAGGTGATCGAAGTATTTCTCGGCCGCTGACGCATGAAGAGCCTTGCCGCGAATATGCCAGCGACGCCATCGCCATGCTGAAAGTCTCGGGAATCAACCAGTACTACGGGGGCAGCCATATCCTGCGCGACGTGGCCTTCGAGGTGCCAAGCGCAGCGTGCACCGCGCTCCTGGGACGCAATGGCGTGGGCAAGACGACGCTGCTCAAGTGTCTGATGGGGTTGTTGCCGATCCGCTCGGGGGAAATCAATTTCGACGGCCACGGCATTGTCTCCTTGCCGCCGCATGCGCGGGCCGCGCTGGGAATTGGCTACGTGCCTCAGGGACGCGACATATTCCCACGGCTCACGGTCGAGGAAAATCTGCAGATGGGGCTGGCGACACAGGCGCGCGGCGCGCGGCTTCCCGAGCTCATCTTCGATATGTTTCCGGTGTTGACGAGCATGCTGCACCGGCGCGGCGGAGATCTCTCCGGCGGCCAGCAGCAACAGCTCGCGATCGGCCGCGCGCTGGCGATGCGTCCCAGGCTCCTGATCCTCGACGAGCCGACGGAGGGCATCCAGCCGTCGATCATCAAGGATATCGAGCGAGCGATCCGCAGGCTGGTATCGGGCGGCCAAATGGCGATCCTGCTCGTCGAGCAATATTACGATTTCGCCAAGACGCTTGCAGACCATTACGTCGTGCTCTCGCGCGGCGAGGTGGTTTCCCGCGGCGCAGGCTCGGCGATGGACGGTGACAACGTGCGCGCGCACCTCGCGGTTTGAGTAACTGCGCCAGGGCGGCGGAAAAAAAGGGCCCGGTGCGGAGACGGCGCGAAGGGCGAGGAGTGAACCAGGGGAGCGCCGTCCCGACCGGGTACACATCATTCAGCAAGGGCTGTGCCAGCACTCTCAACCGGCGTGAGCCTGCCGTGACCGCGGGCGCACTGTACGAATAAGCTGTGCCCCGCGCCGCCGCACGTCACATCGCGACGGAATGCGGCCCGTTCATCGTTGGCGCGGCGAAACGGCGCTGCGCACAACGCCTGCAGCGTACATCACGTTCATGTGAGCGCGATTGCGCAGATATCGGCGCACGCCGCGCGCTCAATCGTCGAAGTTATCGAGCCCGAACTTGGCTGCGATATACGCCGGCTGGGTGAGCGTGAATCGCCGCGCATCGCGCGATTCCAGCGCGACCGCGTCAACGATCGTCTTCAGGCGGCTCTTCGGGCCAGCGGCTCGAAGGGGGTACAACTTCAGCTTGCGGCCGATCAGCACCGCCGGGGCCGCGCAACATCTCGACGGCAGCGCGGACCACCTCCTGGCGTGCCTGCTCTTGCATGCGGGAGGATGAGGCACCGCACATCACGTTGCAGAATTTATTGGTCGGGCTCTCGAAGTCACAGTGCGATGCACCGTGAAGCATGGTGGAGCGCAGCAACCGAGGCACCGCGTGCGCGATCGAGCGACCGCTGCCAAAAAGGTTGCACCCCGAAGGCTCCGCCAGTAATACCACTCCGGGCGAGGCGAGTTGGGAGGCCGCATGCACGGCGGTGCCGGTCCGATCGACCGGGTCCAATCCGATCCATCCGGCGAGCCCCGGTAGCTCGGCCGCGGCGAGCAAGGTCGCCACCCCGCCCGCAGATGTCCCAATCAATACAAGACGCGATCTCTCGACGGGAGGCAATCCCAGCGCCCCGTTTTCCAGCGTGTTCGCGAGCTCGGCGAGGGCGGCTCCATTGCGCCAGTAATCCACGATGCGCGGAAGATCAGGAATCACCGCGACGACGCCAGCGGCCGCAAGTTCCTCACCCAAGGCACGATGCCGCGAGCGGTCGCGCGCGAAGCCATGCGCCAGTATCGCCACGCCCTCAGGTGGGTCGGCGCCAGGCAGGAAGACATCGACCTGGACGTCCTTACCAGCAAGGCGCGCCGATTCGGTGCGCATGCTGAATAGCGCGGACTGGGCAGCCGCCGAAGCTGCGCACAGCAGAAGAGCGATCAGGAGCGTGAAGCGAAGCATGCGTAAGCGACCGTGAGGTTAGACCGGGTTTCAAGTGTAGACCATGTATCAGCGCAATCAGTCCAAGCACGTCGATCCTAGAACCGCCGCAAGGGCGCGCCGCGTTCGGTCGGCGTCAATATCTCGCGCGAAGTTGATGTCCGGCTCGATTATATCGTCGCCGCCAATTCGACCACCTCGCTCAACGCAGGTGCGCTGAATCCCTCGTGCACCGACTTGATCGTCGCTGGAACTTTGAACCTCGGGGCTGGCGCCGTCCTCAACGCGCGAAACCTGACCGTGCAGCCTGGGGGGGCGTCCAAGGTGGCTCGGGATTCATTGCGCTTTCAGGAAACTGGACGATGAGCGCGGCAGGCGGGTTCGTTGCCGGCACGTCCGACGTCCGCTTCGATGAAGGCTGTGGGACGGGAGCATCGGTGATCTCGGGGAGCACGACCTTCTACGACGTTCACTTCAAAAGCACCTCAGGGAAGAATTTTGTCTTCGGTGTGAATACCACGCAAACAATCGCTCACCTGTTCGAATTCACTGGAACCGCGTCGGCGCCGTCGCAGTTCCGCAGCTCGACAGCTTCAAGCACCGGGGCAACTGTTGGACCGTGTACCGGCCGCGCATCAAAAATTTCGAAGCGCTTCCTCGTGCGCCCTCAACCGCTCAGCCACGCTTGCTCACTGTCTCCCACGGCGCATCGTCCTCCCTGATCGTGTCGTGGTGATAGCGCTGGAGTGTTACCAGCTCGTCCAGGACCTCGGAGGGGAGGCCCCGCCGGTTTCCGCGCGTGTCGTTCAGCAGCGATTCCATGTAGGCATCGAACGGCTTCGGAGCACCCCACGCCGCCGCGACAAGGTTGGCGATCCGCGCGTACTGCCGTAGGAGGGCAGTGGGTTGGACGTTGGGCGGCAGGCTCGCGACCCAGGTCAAAGTGCGCGGGAGGGGCATGTTTGCCGGGCTTGCCTTGCGCAGGCGCTTACGCTCTTCCTGCCCAACACTCATTTGGGTCGGCGCGCGCAGCGGGACTGGCGCCCGCGACGCATATGCATTGCTCTGCGGCTCGCTCCATCGATAAGGATCGGATTTGCGATAGATGGACATGGCAAAAGGACCTAGATTTTCCGGTGTGCTAAATCATGCAAGTCTTATGCCTGTGGTCGACAGTACCGGACCGTAGTGCTCTGCATGAGGAACGCAGCGGCAAGCCTCTTGCTACCCTTAATGTGCGGCACCGCACCGACTGGCGCCTGCTTTGATGTCCATAGTCGATTCACCATGCCATCTCATGAAAATGTGATGCGACGCTTCGCCAACTCAGCTCAGCGGCTGCTTCGCGTGTTCGGATTTGGTCGCCGCGGCGAACCGCCAAGCGACAAGGCCGTGGATAGTGACGCAGAACTACTGCACGCAATGGCGGATATGATAAGAAGATCGCGAGAAGCGGGCCAAACCACCCCACGACGCTAAGGGCAAGCTGAAGTAATGTCCGCGAAACTCAGGGACCGCAAATTACAGGTGTCGAGTAGACTCGCGAATTCACTTCTAATGCCGCAGTAATCTTCCCGTCTGCGGTGTGGCTGTTGCGGGATGCCGAAAGCGGGCAGCGCGGCTTCGTGATCAGGGCGCGAGGACTTCCTGGGCTCCTACGATAACAGCATCGTGCGCCTTGAGTTGGTGCGCCCGGAGCTGAGCGCGAGCTGCGCGAGGTTGGCGAAGCTGAACGCTTCGGGCAATTCAGCCGTTTGATGGACTCAAAACTTCAGGAGCCAACCGAGACGATCGCTCTGCGGCGCTCGACTGGCTTTGAGGCAGTCCAGCCCCTTGTCGCTTCGGCTCGAGGCAAGCAGTACACGGACCAGATGGTCGCGCTGGTAAGCGGCTCGGCACGAGTGGGCCCGGCTGGATTCGAACCAGCGACCAAAGGATTATGAGTCCTCTGCTCTAACCAACTGAGCTACGGGCCCCGGGTGGCGACAGCGCCGCGATTATAGCGGAGCGCCGGCGCGCGACCGCTACGCATTCTTCGCCGCAGCGTGAAGCGAGGTGCTTGCGGTAGACTCGGTGCACGCATGGCGCCATCGAACTACCTTCGTCCGCTGCTCGCGCCTGCCTCGGTTGCGCTCGTCGGCGCATCGGAGCGTCCGGGATCGCCGGGCCGCGTCGTCTATGAAAACATGCTCGCCGGCGAATTCAAGGGCGAGCTCTACGCGGTGAACCCGGCCCACGCCAAGGTGCTCGGCCGCCGCGCGTACGCGTCGCTCGCCGCCATCGGACGCCCGGTCGATCTGGCCGTCATATGCGCCCCTCCGGCCACGGTGCCGGCTATTCTCAAGTGCGAGCGTGGGCGGTTGCGTGCTGCCGCGATTCTATCCGGAGCGCCGATGGCTGCGCCTGCGGATTACCGACGCTGGCGGCGCGAGCTCGCCGCCAATGCGCGCGCATCCGGCGTGCGTATCCTGGGGCCGGCGAGCTTTGGCGTGATAAGGACCTCGCAGGGACTCAACGCGACGCTTGGTGCGGTGCCCGCGCTGCCGGGCCGCCTGACGCTGCTTTCGCAGTCGGGTGCGATGGTGGGCGCATTGCTCGACTTCGCGCGCTCCGCGGGCATCGGCTTCGCGTCGGTCGCCGCGCTCGGCGCGGCCAGCGACGTCGACATCAGCGAGCTCCTCGAGTTTGCGCTCGCCGATGATGAAACCGAAGGCATCGTGCTCTATATCGAGACCGTGCCTGATGGGCGCCGCTTCATGTCCGCGCTGCGCGCCGCGGCGCGCACGAAGCCGGTCGTCGTTCTCAAATCGGGTCGACACGGCGCCGCTGCCGCGCCTGGCGCGCCGTCGCCGGACCGCGTCTTCGACGCCGCGCTCAAGCGTGCCGGGACGGTCCGCGTGGCGACGTACACGCAACTTTTCGGCGCCGCGCGAATCCTCGCGCTGGAACGTTTCTCCCACGGCAATCGGCTCGCCGTCGTGACCAATGGTCGCGGCCCCGGATTGCTGGCGGCGGACCGCGCCGCAGAGCTGGGCGTCGCGCTGCCAAGCTTCGCGCAAGCTACGGTGGCCGTGCTCAGGGCTTTGTCACCCTCGCGTTCCAAGCCGGCCAATCCCTTCGACGCGCAGGCAGAGGCGCCGCCGGAGCGGATCGCGGCAGCGTTGCGCGTGGCGCTGGCCGACCCCACTGTCGACGCCGTCGTGGTCCTGCATGTGACGACGCCCATGGCGGCGCCGTTGGAGACCGCGCGCGCTGTCGCGGCGGAGGCTCAGGGCGCGACCAAGCCGGTGCTCGCCGCGTGGTTGGGTGCCGTCGATCGTTCCGAAGCGAGCGCCGCACTCGAAGGCGCCGGCATCGCCAACTTCTACACGCCCGAGAATGCGGTCGAAGCATTCTCGTTTCTGGCCGCGTACCGGAAGAATCAGGAATGGCTGCTCGAAGTCCCTCGGTCGCAAGCGGAATCCTTCGCCGCGGACCTCGCCGCGGCCCAACGCATTCGCATGCAAGCGCGATCGGCCGGCAATCCACTTCCGGCCGGGCTAGCGCGGGCGCTGCTCTCCGCGTTCGGGATCAAAGTCCTTCGGTTGACAGCGGCCGGCGCGCGGCGACGCGCCGCGCCAATGATGCGCAGCATCGGCCTCGCGGGCGCCGTCGAAGTGCAGATCGGCGTGCACCGCGACGCGGTGTTCGGATCGGTCATCGCCCTTGGCCTTGCAAAATCGCGCGGCCAGCCCGAAGTCATGCTGCCGCCGCTCAACCGACGGCTCGCCGCCGATCTCGTCGCGAGCGTCTGCGGCGTGATGCCCGCGCCCGAACGCGATGCGCTCATCGCGCTCCTGCTCAAGGTTTCCATGCTGGTCTGTGCGCTGCCATGGGTCGTCGGGCTGGAGCTCGGCGTCGTTGCAGCGGCAGGCGACGCAGTCGTAGGCGGCGCATGCGTCGTCGCTGACCCGAAGCGTCATACCCTCGCGCGCGGCTACCGCCACATGGCGATTCATCCCTATCCGGTCGAGCTCGAGACGACCGTGACCTTGCGCGACGGTAGCCGTTTGCGCGTACGCCCGATTCGTCCCGAAGACGCCGCGGCCGAGCGTGCGTTCGTCGCTGGTTTGTCCGACGAGAGCCGCTTTTTTCGCTTCATGTACCACCTGCGAGAGCTCACCCCGGGGATGCTCGCGCGTTTCACTCAGGTCGACTATGACCGCGACCTGGCACTCGTAGCGCTCGGCGGCAAGCCGGGCGCCGAGAAGATCGTCGGCGTTGCGCGTTACGCGGCCAATCCCGATCGGGAGAGCGCCGAGTTTGCCGTTGTCGTTGCCGATGCGTGGCAGGGCAGGGGCCTGGGATCGGCGCTGATGCACGAGCTTATCGCAAGCGCGAAACGGCGCGGTTTCCGCCGGCTCGTCGGAGCGATACTGGGAATCAACGCGTCGATGCAGAAGCTCGTGCGCACGCTGGGATTCAGGCTCCGAACCGACGCCGATGATCCGGAGCAACTGATCGCGGAACTCGATCTTGCCCATCCGCGTAGGCGTGCGAGCGTCCCCTGAGCATCGCCGTGGATCGCGTTCCTGCGTCGGCGCGTGTGGTGGAACCATCGCATCGGGCCGGCCTTACAATGCGCCCCATGCGCGGCGGTGCGTGCATTTTTATGCGCGGCGTTCTCGCCGCCTATGGTGTTGCCGACCGAGTCGTATGGGCCGCGGATTCCTTCGAGGGCGTGCCGCCTTCGACCTACGCCGAGGACGCGGACCTGAAGCTCAGCGCGAAGGTGCGAGCAGGTCGTAACCTTTTCTCGCCTTCGAGGGAACTCCGCAATTTTTCCGACCGCGAACGGCTGAAATGGCCTTGCGCAGCGCCTTCGACTCGGCGGGAGGCGGCGCGATCCTGGCGTGGTTCGCAGGTTCCGTCAGCTTATAATCGTGTGCGGCGAGCCGGATGGATCGATCCAACCGTGACATCTTGCTCTCCATCAAGGCGACCGGGAGACGTGGCATTGTGCGAATTGGTGTGATCGGTGCGGGCAAGATCGGGCGACTCCGCATCCAGTCCATCATCGAACATCCCAAGGCCGGATTGGCAGCGGTGATGGATACCTCAGCCGAGGCCGCGGCGAGCGCCGTTCAGGGCACCGAGGCTCACGCGACTACCGATTTCGAACGGTTCTTCGCGGCGGACATGGACGCGGTTGTCATATCGACGCCGGCTCCGGCGCACGAGGCGGCGTGTCTCGCGGCGTTCGATCGTGGCTGGCACGTGCTCTGCGAAAAACCGCTGTCGAACACCGTCGAGTCCTGCCGCCGCATCGTCCAGGCGGCCATCGCCGCGAAGCGGACGCTCGGCGTCGGCTTCAACCTCCGCTACTACCCCGCGTTCCGCTTCGTCAAGGACACCGTCGCGCGGGGTGCGATCGGCGACATTGACCACCTTCGCGTGTTTGGCGGTCATGAAGGCCTTCCGAAATTCACGCACGAGTGGGAGTACAAAGCGCCGGCCTCGGGCGGCGGCGCGATGATGGACGTCGGCATCCACATGACCGACTTGACGCGCTACATCCTCGGCGACATCACCGAGGTGTACGGCGTCATGTCGGAGTCGGTGTGGCACGTGCCGGGTTCCGAGGACAATGCCATGGCGGTTCTCCGGAATCCCGAAGGCGTGACAGCCTTGTATCACGCGACGTGGACGGAATGGAAAGGCTACGGCATCTCGCTCGAAGTCTACGGCAACCGGGGGATGGTCCGCGGATCGTACGCCCCCATGCAGAACCTGCTCATCACACAGGATCGCCCGGGTGGTTCGCGGCGCACCAAACGGCGCCTGTATCCCGAGATCATCCTGCGCGAGAAAGCCAAGACGTGGCGCTCTACCGCGTTGATCTCGTTCCGCGACGAACTCGCAGACTTCATAGCGATGACGGAAGGCCGCACCGACGTGGCGATTGCAGATGGCTATGCGGGCCAGCGCTCGGTGGAAGTCGCTGAGGCGGTTCGGCGCTGCACAGAGAGCCACGAAGTCATTCACTTGCCCGTGCTCGGCCGTATGCCGACCGCCGGGGGAACGCCACAACAGTGACCGATGGCCCGTTGCTCACCGTCGTCGTCACGATCGTGGACGGCGGCAACGTGCTGCACGATTGCCTGAACGCATTAGTCCGGCAGCAGAATCCACCATTGATGCAGATTCTCGTCCCGTACGACGCGAGCGTCGCTGCAAAAACGGAAGCCCTCCGCAGCGAGTTCCCCGGAATGCATTTTCCAGGCATGGGCGTCGTTACGCCGCAGCGGCCGATCGGGACGGCTGCCGGACAACATGAGCTCTACGACAGACGTCGATCGGCGGGTCTCCACGCAGCCGCGGGGGACCTGGTCGCGATCATCGAGGATCGCGGCGTTCCGAGACTCGATTGGGCGCGCAGCGTCGTCCGGCTGCACGAGCAACCGTACGGCGTGATCGGAGGCGCGATCGAGGGCGCGCGCCGCGACACTCTCAACTGGGCGTTCTACGTCTGCGACTTCGGCCGCTACGGCCTGCCGTTCAACGGCGGTCCGGCGACCTGGGTGAGTGACGTGAACGTCTCCTACAAGCGGCGGCTCATCGACGAGACGCGCGAGCTCTGGAAAGATCGGTTTCATGAGCCGATCGTACACTGGGCGCTTCTCGAGCGGGGTGAAACGCTCTACCTTTCTCCCGAGATCGTCGTCGAACACCGGCGCCCGCCTGCGTCGCTCGCGGTATTGATCTCCGAACGCTTTCACTGGGGTCGATTGTTCGGACACATCAAAGCGACGCGGATGCGACTGCCAGAGAGGCTCGGCCTTGCGGCGCTCTGGCCGGTGCTGCCATGGCTGCTTCTGGTACGCCATGCGCGCACCCAATACCGAAAGGGAAATTTCATCCGGTTCCTTCGAGCCGCACCGGCGGTCGCCATTCTGCTCGTTGCGTGGGTGACCGGCGAGGTCTGGGGTTATATCACCAACCGCTCCTAGGGAAGCTCTGAAATAGTCCTTGCATCTCCG
>JALYSM010000146.1 GCA_030854785.1 Pseudomonadota bacterium | reverse complement strand
GCGCTGCCAGAATGCATCGGACACTACCCATGACTCAAGCCTTGCCTTCGCCATCGCTTTCCTCCGTCCCGCGAACCGTCGCGGACGGAGAAACAGTGTACTCCGTTATTTACGGATAAGTTCTTAGGATGTCGGCCGCGGCCGTGTTAGCGGATTCGCGGGGAATCGAATCCGATCTACGTGCACTATATCCCGTGCATTCGTTGCTGTGGCGCGTTTCGCGCCCCCGCGCCCCGGAGACCGCGTGTGATTGGTGGGCCGTGAAGGGATCGAACCTTCAACCAACAGATTAAGAGAATTGGCCTGTTGCCAGGCATCATTTAAATGTAAATGTAAATAAAGCTATTGCAACACACGCCAAGTCTCAAGAGATGCCGCCGATGCCACGAAGCACGGCACGTTGGTCGGGAAGCTTTCGAACAAGTGCGGCTGGTGCGGGCTCTTGTCCTTCGGTTGCGATATACATCGCAGGAAGCCGACCCGTCGCAGCCAAGAAAAATCCCCGCGCGTCGCCGGGGCTTGAATGTTGCACTCGCGCCACGTTGGCCGTGCTCGGTGCGGGAGCGCTCAAGATAGCTCAGAATATCGCAGCCGCGCGCTACCAGGTTGCGTCTCTCGGGGCTGATCATATTAAGCTCAGAACCTCCGGGTGTTACGAACAAGTCGAAGGTAGGCCCTGGCGGCCCAAACGCGGGCGTGCAGCTAAGCAATTCCGCTAAGGTCGCGCCAGAATGAATCTCACCCGCATCCTCAGTGCGTTCCGCCCAAGAAAAACCCCCAACAGCGCGGGGGTTCGGTGTGTTGCAGTCGGAGGTATGTTTAGCTCAGTTTGCGGCGGCGCGAGAAGGCGAGACCGGCGAGTCCAAGACCAAGTAGCGCGAACGTCGCCGGCTCGGGGACGACCACTGTGTTGGTCACCTCCAGAGTGAACGGAGGGAAGCCAGGAGCCAGCTCGGGGATCGTGCCGCCAAAGACCAGCGTGTGATGGCCCGGCGACAGCCCGTCCAGGGCAACCCAGAAACCGTCCGAAATCATGTCATAGTGCCCAGCCGGGAGGCCGAACAAGTCCGTCAATAGACTGCCAGCGGGCAGGTCAAAGTCGAAGAAACCAGTGCTGGTCTGCCGGAAGCTGGGAAAGGTGAGCAGGTCCTGACCGTCGAGCGTTGCATTGAGACCGGTTGCGGCGCCGACGCCCGGAATGAAGTCGAAAGCGCATTGCAGCGGATCGCCTGGGTGAAGCGGGCAATCCGGCGCCGGCTGGAACTCGATATCAAAGGCGTTTACGAGCGGGAAGAAGATCGGCCTGCCAGCCGGTACAGCGAAGGTCCGGCTGGTCGTACCGCCGGCGAGGTTGCCCGCGACAAAGAAGACCGGCCCGTTATTGTTCGCGCCCGCGAAGGCGCCCGTAGTGTCGAGCAGCGGGCTGGACGATGCCGGAGCGCTCAGCGCCCATTGCCACCATTGCTGCGACAGTTGCAACTGAGTTATCCCGGCCACCGGCTGGGTCGGATCAATTACGACGGCGGCCTCAGCGCCCGCCAAAGTCCCGCATAGCGCCAAGGTGCAGACGAGGGTCCTAACATAGGGTTTCATGGTTTGGTCCTCCAATTTCGCAACGTGAGGTTGCACGCGGGAACGGTGATCAACGGATTCGATTCACTGGCCGCAATTGCGCAAACGCCCGGTCCGACGCAAGTTGTCAGCATGTAGGGTTCGCAACTCACTGACGCTCGAGGGGAGCATCCAGCGCAACGGCGCTCAGTTCTTTTGTTGTACTGAACACACTGAAGCGCACCGCGTGCCAGGCGATCAATCGAACAAGTAACAAATTGTTTTTAATCGGTCAATGCGCTCTCCGCGCCCCAGGGCGTGGAGCCGCAACCGCGCGAACTGTAAAACTTTCCGACAGTATCGAGATATCAGGATTGAAAAAGGACCATGTGAGCAACCCCGGCGTGAGCCAAGCGCGACGCTCTTCCTTGGAATAACGGAAACCGGTTTGTAGGTAAGAAGCTGTCGGCCGATAGCATAGTTGAACATGTCCTTGAGGAAAGTTCGCACCTGCTTTGCCGCCTGATCCCCTCCCGCCGTCGGCGCATGACGCCCCGACTTTTTTCTGATTCTTGTGCTTTCCTCTTTCCGCGTGCTTTGACGGCGTCAATCAGCCGAAGAAGGTCGGGCGGCGTAACCTCGGCCAGCCGGTAGGTGCCTAGAGCAGGAAATATATCGCGGGTGAAGTAGCGCTCGGCATCCTTCGCTCGGCTGAAGCGAACGCGCACCACGTCTGCCGCATATGGTTCTGCGAATTGTCTGACGGTGTCGGCAACTTGCTTCGCCGTCTTCTCGCGCCGCTTAGCCTTGGCCGGCGACTCGCCGCGTTCAACCCATTTCCGAGTAGGCGAATCTGCACTTTCGGGCCTCGGACACTCCCACCTCGGGATAAGGACCGACCGTGACTTTCTCGCGGCGTCCGTGAGCGCCAGACCTTGGAACCTGTTCTGGTGCAATTGGAGGCCTGCGTTGTAACGAGACGAACAACAACTACCTGATGGTTCGATAGATCATTGGCCGACCGACACGAGCCGGGCCACGTCGAAACGCTACTTGACGTTTGAGCAGGCGAGCTTCATTGGTTCCTTAGTGCGCGGTGCCCATCATGTGGTCGGGAAGCCAGGTGGCGATCTCCGGGAACACGCAAAGGATGACGATGGCGAGCATCATGCAGATCACATAGGGGATCGTGCCCCACATGATGCGGGTCACCGGCACATCGGGAGCGATCGAGCTCACGATGTAGATGTTGAGTCCCACTGGCGGATGGATGAGCCCGATCTCCATGTTGATGGTGAGGATGACGCCGAACCATACCGGGTCGAAGCCGGCGGCCTTGATAATGGGGTAGAGGATCGGCGCGGTCATCAGGATGATCGCCGCCGGCGGGATGAAAAAGCCGCAGACGAGCAGGAACAGGTTGATCATCCCCATCAGTACCCAGCGGTTGAAGTGCGCGTCTGCGATCGCCTGGGCCAGTGTCTGCGTGAGATAAAGAGAAGTGAGCATGTAGCCGAACAATACGGCGGCGGCTATGATCATCAGAATCATCACCGACTCGCGCGTCGTGTCGCGCAGGATCACCCACCACTGCAGCGGCCGCCACATTCGATAAATCATTACGGCGAGCACGACGCACAGCGCGGCCCCAACGCCCGCGGCTTCCGATGGCGTCGCCACGCCGCCGTAGAGCACGTACATGACGCCGATGATGATGGCGAGAAAGGGCGCGATCTTCGGAATGGATTGGAATTTCTGCTTCCAGGTGTAGCGGAAATGCGCAGGATGGGCGCGGAAACCCCGCTTCCAGATGATGAACAGCGTCCACAGCATGAACAGCCCGGTGAGCATCACGCCCGGCAGGACCCCGGCGAGAAACAGGCGCCCGATCGACGTTTCGGTGGCGATCCCGTAGAGAATGAAAGTGATCGATGGGGGAATCAGGATCCCGAGCGTGCCGCCGGCGCAAATCGATCCGGTCGCGATGTCGTCGGGATAGCCACGCCGCCGCATCTCGGGGATGCCCATCTTGCCGATGGCGGCGCAGCATGCGGGCGAAGAGCCGGTGAGCGCCGCAAAAAGCGCGCAGGCGCCGAGATTGGAGATCACGAGACCGCCCGGCACGCGATAGAGCCAGCGGTCGAGCGCTTCATACAGGTCCCTTCCCGCGGGCGAGGAGCCGATCGCCGCCCCCATCATTACGAACATCGGAATGGACACGAGCGTGAAGTCGTGCAAACCCCCATAAATGGTCTCGGCCACGACGTGCAGCGCATCGAATCCCTGGAAGAACAGGATGAAGGCGATGGAGATCGCGCCCAGTCCGAAGGCGACCGGCGCGCCGGAGAGCAGCACGACAAGGGTGATAACCAGAACGACAATGCCTTGCGTGGTAGGGGACACTAGCGCTCCGTCAGTATGCCGAAGGGTGGTTCGCGGCCGGCGACCAAGTTCAGCAAGTCGGCAACGCATTGCAGCGACAGTATGCCGAGCCCGATCGGCATCGAGGCATACGGAATCCACAGGCGCGCCCGCCACATGGTGTCGGAGACCCAGTTGCGGTCCCAGGCCTCTTTCCAGAACTGAAAAGTCAATACCGCGAGGGTCACGCAAAAGGCGAGCGACAGAACGGATGCGAAAAGCGCAAGCCACCAGCGCCGGCGCGCGCTCGTGTAGTGAGGAAGCACGTCCACGTTGACATGGCCACGGAGCATCAGCACGTACGGGCTCCCGATGAACGTGGCGGCGACCAGGCTGTAGGTGACGAAATCGGTCTGCCAGATCGTGTTCATGTTGAGCGCGTAGCGCACGAACACCATCTCGCACACGACGATGACGCTGCAACCGATCAGCGCGGCAGCGACGTAGCCGCAGAGCTTCGACAGTGACCTGACGCCGCGAACGAGACCTTCCATGCGCGCGAGCCTGTGTCCCTTCTGACTAAAGCGGCAGGTCGACGGGAGCGTTACGCCTCCCGCCGACCGGGAAGGTCTTTTGTTACTTGACGCTCAGGGCGTCGTCGATGAGTTGCTTGCCGTCCGGCACTTCTTTGGCGAACTCGGCGTAGGAACTCTGCTTGGCCACATTGATCCAGGCGTCGTACTCGGCGGGGCTGAGCGTGATCACCTCGACCTTGTGCTCCTTGAATACCTTGACCATCTCGTCGTCGAGACCCTTGGCTTCCTTGGCGAAATAGTCCTGGGCTTTCTTGCCGGCCTTGAGGAGGACGTCCTGCTGCTTCCTGTCGAGCTTATCGAAGCTCTTCTTCGACATTAGCACCGGTTCGTACATGAACCACAGTGCATTGTCGCCGGGTGCCGTGAGACACTTGACCTGCTCGTAGACGCGGAACGAGACGAAGCTTCCGGAGCTTGTGTCGGTCGCTTCGGCGACGCCGGTCTGCAACGCGTTGTAGACCTCGTTGCTGGGAATCGAAACGATGGACGCGCCGGCCGCTTGCCACATTGCGGCGAACGTCGGCCCGGCGGAGCGGATCTTGAGCCCCTTGATGTCGGCCGGCACGCGCACGCAGGCCCTCTTGGAGGCTACCGCACCGGCCAGCCATGCATCCGACAGGACGATGACGCCGGACTTCTCGATCTTGGCCCTGATGTCCTTCATGAACTTGGAATCGTTGAGCCGCGCGGCACGCTCGTGGCTGCGCACGAGGCCGGGCATCAACGTGGCGCCGAAAGCCCGTTCCTTGCCGCTTGCATAGTCGAGCGGAAACGACGAGATATCCAGTTGGCCGTTCACCAACGCATTCCACTGCTCGTTGGGTTTGAACAGCGACGCGCCGGGATAAACCTGGATTTCGAGATCCACACCCGCCGCCTTGGCGTCGCGCGCGATAATCTGCACCATCTCGTCGCGTACGTCTCCCTTGCCACCGGGAAACTGATGCGAAGCGCGCAATACCGTCGGCGCGGCCACTGCGGTGCCGGCCAGCACGGCGGTGAGTGCGGCCAGCAAGCTAGCGTGCTTGAACTTGCCCATCTTCTGTCTCCTCCACGTGTAACGATCGTACGCCGTCGTTGCCGGCTCGGGCCGTTCGCGCCCGTGCATGAATTTTTCTGAGTATTCCCAACGACGGACCTATTCTAAGTCTGCTTAGGATGCGGTACAAACCGCGAATGCCGACGCGACAACTGGATGCGCAGCGCAGGGCGCAGTTTCAAGAAATCGAGAGGACTGTCACGCGGCGGCCACCTCGAGCGCCTTGCGCCCAACGCGTCGCCCTGGCGTCGACTCGCCACGCGCGATCCCCATGCTCAGCATGGGGCGACCGGCGACGCTGCGGGCTCGCGCCGCTACTGCGGATAGCCGCCCTTCGCGGTCGGACTCACGGTTTGCGTAGCCGTAGTCGGCTGAGGCGGCGGCGCGGGTGCCTTCGC
The DNA here is from genome assembly GCA_030854785.1 of Pseudomonadota bacterium. Classification (GTDB taxonomy): domain Bacteria; phylum Pseudomonadota; class Gammaproteobacteria; order Burkholderiales; family Casimicrobiaceae; genus PALSA-1003. The sequence goes on along the minus strand of JALYSM010000146.1, from coordinate 33,113 downwards.
GATCGGGGTGGTGCGCGGCGGCGGGGTCTTGGGATATCCGGCGTCCGTCAGCATAGTTTGCCACCGATTCTCGTTGTATCCGGTCGTGTACTGGTCGCCGACCTGCAACGCCGGAGCATCCAGCCCGCCGGTGAGCCGCTTGAGCTTGTCGGCGCCATCGCTCTGGCCAACGTCGACGACGGTGTGCGGGACGCCGCGCTTGTTGAGCAACGCGGAGGCGGTGTCGCAAACGGTGCCGCAGCCGAAGGAGTACAGCGTTACTGGAAAGCGTTCCTGCGCCAATACCGCCGCAAACGACAGGTTGCTGGTCTCGATTGTGTTCCTGCCGATGCGCTTGGCTTGCGCGTCGCGGGCATTGGCCGGCGGCGGCTTGTCCGTATAGACGACCCGCCCCTCGGGATCCACGTAGCGATAGACCTGTTGCGTCTGCGTCTGCGCCGCTGCCAAGCCACTGGCGATGAGGATCAGCAGCGCCAACGCGCCCGCGGAACGTTTTCGAATGCTTGCGATAGTCATAACGCCTCCACCTTCCAGCAGTTCAGCAAAGGCGCAGTCGGTAAACCTTTGCCGGTCTTATGACGGTGACATCCCATTATGCCTCAACAAGGCATCGATTTGGGGCGGCCTGCCGCGGAAGGCGATAAACGACTCGAGCGCCGGCCGGCTGCCGCCGCGTGCCAAAACCTCCTCCCGGAACCGCGAGCCGGCCCTGCGGGAGAGCACGCCCTCTTCCTCGAACAGGCTGTAGGCGTCAGCAGCAAGCACCTCGGCCCATTTGTAGCTGTAATAACCAGCCGCATAGCCGCCGCTAAAGATATGGCTGAACGCGTTAGGTGCGCGATCGTAATCCGGTCGCCGCACAACGGCAACTTCTCGCCGGATCGCGTGCAGGAGCTCGAGCGACGACATGCTCCCGGCCGGATCGAAATCGAAGTGCAGGTGCATGTCGAACAGCGCGAGCTCGAGCTGGCGCACCATCTGCATGCCGCTTTGAAAATTCTTCGCCGCGAGCATCCTATCGAACAGTTTTCGCGGCAGCGATTCGCCGGTATCGACATGCGCGCTCATCTGCTGGAGCACGTCCCACTCCCAGCAGAAATTCTCCATTAACTGGCTGGGCAGCTCGACCGCGTCCCACTCAACGCCTTCGAGACCCGATACGCCGGGCACATCGACCTGGGTGAGCAACAGGTGCAGGCCGTGCCCGAACTCGTGGAACAGCGTCTGCACTTCGTCGTGGGTGAAAAGGGCGGGCCGTTGCGCTCCGTTCTGGGCGACCGGTGCGGAAAAATTGCAGATGACAAACGCGACTGGATGCTGCACGTGCGTACCATATCGGCGGCGGTTGAGTGCATGGTCCATCCAGGCGCCGCCGCGCTTGTGCGGACGCGCATAAAGATCGAGATAAAACTGGCCGATGAGCGTATCCCGGTCATCGAGCACGTCGAAAAAGCGAACGGTCGGATGCCATGCCGGAGCGCTCTTTTCGCGGATCCGGACACCAAAGACCGTCTCGACGACGCGGAACATGCCCGAGAGCACGCGATGCTCGGGAAAATATTGCTTGACCTCCTGGTCCGAGAAGCTGTACCGGGACTGGCGCAACTTCTCGGAGACATAGGGCAGGTCGCATGCGGCGAGCTCAAGGAACATGAGCTCGTCCTTTGCGAACGCGGAGAGCTCGGCGATGTCGCGCTCGGCGTACGGCCTGGCTCTTGCGGCGAGATCGCGCAGGAACGCGAGGACTTCGTCCGGCGTGCGCGCCATCTTCGGGACCAGCGACACTTCGGCGAAATTGCGGTAGCCGAGCAGGCGCGCGGCTTCCCGGCGCAAGTCGAGGATGCGACCGATGAGGCTGGTGTTGTCCCACTCGGGCTTGCCGAATTCGCTCGCACGCACGGCGAATGCGCGATAGAGCGTCTCGCGCAAAGCCCGGTCGTCTGCGTACTGCAGGACCGGGTGATAACAAGGCATGCGCAGCGTTAGCTTCCAGCCGGGGCGGCCGTCTCGCACCGCGTCCTCGCGAGCGGAGGCAAGCACGTCCGTGGGCACGCCGGCGAGCGCGGCTGCATCGTCTACGTACAATCCGTAATCGTTGGTCGCATCGAGCACGTTGTCCTCGAAGCGCGCGGCAAGGCCGGCGAGCTCCTCGTCGATCTCCTTGAGGCGCAGCTTGTCGCTTGCGGGAAGCTCGGCGCCGGCGAGCCGGAAATCGCGCACCTCGTTCTCGACAAGCCGTCGCCGGCCGGACTCGAGCCTGCCGAAATCGGGTTGCGCTGCAAGCGCGCGAAAGCCCGCGAAAAGGCGCTCGTCCTGTCCGAGCTCGGTGTGAAACGCAGTTACCTTGGGCAGGTTCGCGTTGTACGCCTCGCGCAACGCCGGCGTGTTCACGACCGCGTTCAGATGCACGACCTGACCCCACGCCCGGTCGAGGCGGTCCTGTGCGGCGGCAAGCGGCAGCACGAAATCCTCCCAAGTGGGTGTGGTTGTGGCGGCAGCCGCAGCGCGCTCGATCGCGGCGCGCGCATCGGCGAGCAGTGCGTCGACGGCGGGCGCCACGTGCTCCGGCGCGATTTCTCCGAATCGGGGAAGCCCGGAGAAGTCGAGCAGCGGATTAGGGTGCCTCTGCATGGCAACCGATGCGTTCGGAGCGTTCATCGCAGGATTCTTTCGCGCGGCATACGGTGCAGGTGCCGATCGAGCTGGGCGAGCTCGTCGGGCGTGCCGACGTTCGCCCAGAAGCCGGTGTACAGCTCGCCGCTGGCCCAGCCGCGCCCGATCCAGTCGCGGAACAGCGGCAAGATTTTGAGCTTCTCCCAGCGCGGCAGTTCCCGGAAGAGCGCAGTTCGATAAAGCGCGACGTTGCCGAATGTCAGGCGCGACGCGCCATCGAGCGCGAGCCGCCCGTCGGTAAGCGAAAAATCGCCGTCAGGGTGGTAGTCCGGATTGGGTACCAGCACCATGTGCAAATGCGGCGGCGCCGAACCCGCGCCCATCGCCGTTGCGCGACCGTGAAGCGACGCGTAGTCGAAATCGGCATAGATGTCGCCGCTGACGATGAGCGCCACGCCGTCGCCGAGCAGCGGCAACGCGGTGGCGATCCCGCCGGCGACCTCGAGCGGCTCCGGCTCCTGCGAGTAGCTGAGCGTTGCGCCAAAGCGCGAGCCGTCGCCCAACGCGGCCGCGATCGCCTTGCCGCGGTGGGCGACATTGACGACGACCTCGGTGAAGCCCGCCGCGACGAGCCGCTCGAGTTGCCACTGGATCAGCGGCTTGCCGCCGGCCTCGAGCAGGGGTTTCGGCGTCGTGTCGGACAGCGGCCGCATCCGTTCGCCGCGCCCCGCCGCGAGGATCATCGCTTTCATGGGACGCTCTTCAGAAGGTGTAGCCCGCCACGCTTTGGCGTTGCTGCAGCTCATCCAAGAGCCGAAGCAAAGGGCCGAGCGCGCGGTAGCGTGCGCATGCATCGCGCAGATAGCGCATGACCCGCGGCATCTCCTTAAGGTAGATGTCCTTGCCGTCGCGATGATGAAGGCGGGAAAAGATGCCCAATACCTTGAGCTGGCGCTGTACGCCCATCCACTCGAAATCGCGCCAGAAAGCGGCGAAGTCCTCCCCCACCGGCAACCCGGCACTGCGTGCCTTTTCCCAGTAGCGCACAGCCCAGTCGATCTGGCGCTCTTCGTCCCATTCGATGTAGGCGTCGCGCAACAGCGACACGAGGTCGTAGGTGATGGGGCCGTAGACCGCGCCCTGAAAATCGAGAACTCCGGGATTGGGCTCGGTGACCATCAGGTTCCGCGAATGGTAGTCGCGATGCACGAACACGCGGGCTTGCGCCAGATTGTTGTCCATGATCGCCTGGAAAGCCTTGTCCAGCGTGGCTTTCTGGGCAGCGGTCAACGTGGCGCCGAGATGCTTCGCGACGTACCAATCCGGGAAGAGATCGAGCTCGCGTCGGAGCAGCGTTTCATCGTAGCGCGGCAGCGCGTCGTCGCGGCTCGCGAGTTGCCAGCGGACCAGTGCAGCCGTGGCGTCGCCGTAAAGCGCGGGCGCGCTCTTCGCGTCGAGCGCGTCGAGGTACGTTCGCGTGCCCAGATCGGTGAGCAGGAGGAACCCGCGCTCGAGGTCCATCGCGAGCACCGCGGGCGCATGCACGCCCGCAGCGACGAGCAGTCTCGCCACCTCCACATAAGGGCGGCAATCCTCCTGCGGCGGCGGAGCGTCCATCGCGATCAGCGTGCGCGCGCGCTCGGCGCGATCAGGCACGGCAATCGCGGCGGCGAGCGTGACGCGAAAATAGCGGCGGAAGCTCGCATCGAAGGACGCGGGCTCGACGGCGGTTATCGGTGCCGGTGTAGCGCCGGCCAGCCAGACTCGCAACGCGTCGAAACGGGCGTCGTACGCTGCATTCGCGCGATCTGTTTCCATCGTGCCGCTAGGGCGCGCGATCCAGTTGTGCTTTTAGTTCGCCCATCGGTGGCGCAGTACACTAGAATGCGGCATTTTAGCATTCGCGTTCCCGGCTCCTCGGATGCTCCGTCCCTCCGGCTTCGTCTGTTTCGCCGCGCTCGCGCTCGTCGTGTCCGATCGCGTGCCGGCACAAACAGCGACCGGCGACCCGCCGCCACGGCTCAAGCTCGCGCCGACGCTCGAGCCGCCCCCGCTCAAGTCCTCGCAGGTGCTTGCAATGCCGACCGAGCGCGAGGCGATCTTTCTGCGCGCGGACCGCCTCGAGGGAATCAGCCAGCAGTGGATCGAGGCAACCGGCAAGGTCGAGCTCCGAACGCGCCGCCAGACCGTGCTCGCGGACTGGCTGCGCTACGACGTCGAATTGGACGAGATGTGGGGCAAGGGCAACGTGACCATTCGGCGCGGCATCGACACGATTACCGGGCCGGAAGCGAAATTCAAGCGCGACACCGAGGTCGGCTTCTTCACCGCGCCGGAGTTCCACGTCGGCGAGAATGCGTCGCGCGGCAGCGCGAGCGAGATCCTGTTCAACGGCCCCGATCATTACAAGATCAAGGACGCGAGCTACACGACCTGCGTCGCGGGCAACGACGACTGGTACCTGCGCTCGGCCGACGTCGATCTCGACCGGTCGCGAATGGTCGGCACGGCGAACGATGCGACGATCTATTTCAAGGGCGCGCCGATCTTCTACTCGCCGTGGCTCAGTTTTCCCCTTTCGAACGAGCGCAAGTCGGGGTTCCTCACGCCGGTCTTCGGCTCGACGTCGAGCCGCGGCCTCGAAATGTCGCTCCCCTACTATTTCAACCTCGCGCCGAACTACGACGCGACGCTCACGCCGCGCTTCATGACGCGCCGCGGCCTCCAGGTCAACGGTCAGTTCCGCTATCTTTTTCCCGACATTGCCGGCGAAGCCGACGTCGAAGTGCTGCCCGACCGCATCACCAACACCACGCGCTACGGGCTCTCCTGGAAACACAACGAGGCCTTCGGTTTCCTGCCCGGGCTCGCCGGGTACTTCAATCTGCAGAAGGTCTCCGACGACACGTATTTTGCCGACTTGTCCGACCGGCTGGCGATCACGTCGCAGACAAACCTGCCGCGCGAGGGCGGAGTCGCCTACAGCCGCGGGCCGTTCTCGATGCTGGCGCGCATGCAGACGTTCCAGACGCTGCAGGACCCGAATAATCCGATCACGCCGCCGTACTTCCGGGAGCCGCAGATCCTCGCGATGCTGAACCCTATCGACTGGAACGGGTTCGAATTCGCCGGCAGCGGCGAATTCGTACGCTTCCGCCAGCCGGCGTTGATCACGGGCAACCGCTCGCTTTTCTATCCGACCGTCAGCTGGACCCGACGCGGCAACGCCTGGTTCGTCACCGCGCGCACGGGACTGCACATGACGCACTACGACCTCGAGAATTCGACCGCGGAGGACACGCACATCAACCGGGTGCTGCCGATCACGAGCGTCGACTCCGGGCTCGTGTTCGAGCGCGACGTCAATTTCTACGGCCGGAGCTTCGTCCAGACGCTGGAGCCGCGTGCGTACTACGTCTACATACCCCATCGCCGTCAGGATCAGATTCCCGCGTTCGACACGGCGATAGACGATTTCAATTTCTCGCAGCTTTTCACGGAGAACCGCTACCTCGGAAGCGACCGGATCGGCGACGCGAACCAGGTGACGCTGGCCGCGACGACGCGACTGCTCGATCCGGTCAGCGGCGAGGAGCGTTTCCGCGCCGCAATCGGGCAGCGTTACTACTTCGAGAATCAGCGCGTGACGCTGTCCGAGACCCCGAGAACGGCCAACACGTCCGACGTTCTCCTGACTGCCGAGAGCAGGCTCTCCGACTACTGGACTGCGACCGGCACGTATGAAATCAACGTCAATCACAAGCAGACGCACGAGCTTGACCTCGGCGTCCGCTGGCAACCCGAGGCCGGCAAGGTGCTCAATGCAAGCTACCGCTACATCCGCCAGCAGGTCGATCCCAGCGGGAAGGTCACGCAGCTGAAGCAGGTCGATCTCTCCGGCCAGTGGCCCGTCGGCAACTGGTCGGTGATCGGCCGCTGGAACTACTCGCTCGTCGACGGCAAGACGCTGGAGGGAGTGGTCGGCCTCGAGTACAATGGCGGCTGCTGGGCGTTCCGCATCGTCGGGCAGCGACTGACGACGACGACGGAAAAGGCGAGTAGCTCCGTGTTCGTGCAGTTCGAGTTGAACGGGCTGGCGCGTCTCGGTACCAATCCGATCGACGTCCTCAAGCGCAGCGTGCCCGGATACCTGACCGTCAACGATCCGACCCTGCAGCCCCCCGGCGGTGCGACCGCCGAATACTTCCCGAGGTTTTAGTATGTTTCTTCGCAGTCTACTCGTAGCAGCATTCGCGCTGGCCGCAGCCGCCGCCTTGGCGCAGAGACCGCAGCCGGTACCGAACGCGCCGCCGTCGCGCGTGATCGCCATCGACCGCGTCATCGCCGTCGTCAACGACGAGGCCATCACCCAATACGACCTCGACGACGCGAGGAGCATCGTTGTGCAGCAGTTGAAACAGCAGAACGTGCAGCAGCCCGCGCCCGATGTCCTCGACAAGCAGGTTCTCGAGCGCCTGATCGTCGAACGTGCGCTGTTGCAGCACGCCAAGGACAGCGGCATCAAGGTCGACGACACGCAGGTAGAACGCGCGATCCAGCGCATCGCCGAAGACAACAAGCTTACCCTCGATGGGCTCCGGCAGGCTCTGAGCAGGGACGGCGTTCCGTACGTCAAATATCGCGAGGACGTGCGCAGAGAGATCATCGTGCAGCGGTTGCGCGAGCGCGAGGTCGATGCCCGGATCACGGTGAGCGACGCCGAGGTCGAAAATTACCTCGCGACGATCAAGGCGCAACTCGGTGGCGACGCGGAATACCGTCTGGCGCATATCCTGGTCGTGGTTCCCGAGCAGGCGAGCGCGGAGCAGATCGAAGCGAAGCGACGCCGTGCCGAGGAGGCGTTGAAGAACATTCGCGACGGCGCAGACTTCGGGCAGGTCGCCGCGGGGTTTTCCGATGCGAGCGACGCGCTTTCCGGGGGCAATCTCGGCTGGCGTCCCGGAGCGCGCCTGCCGACGGTGTTCGCGGAGACGGTACGCGCGATGAAGGCCGGTGACGTGTCGTCGGTGCTGCGCAGCGCCGCGGGATTTCATGTCGTCAAGCTTCTCGACCGCCGCAGTCACAACGAGCCGGCGTTGGTCGACCAGACGCACGTGCGGCATATCCTGATCCGCGTCAACGAGATCACGTCCGAAGCCGATGGCAAGGCCAAAATCGATCGTCTCAAGGATCGGCTCGACTCCGGAGCGAAATTCGAGGACATGGCTAGGCTCAATTCCGAGGATGCGACCTCGGCCAAGGGCGGCGATCTCGGCTGGCTCAGTCCCGGCGACACGGTGCCCGCGTTCGAGGAGGCGATGAACAAGCTCGCGGTGAAGCAGGTTTCCGCGCCGGTGCGCTCGCCCTTCGGCTGGCACCTGATGGAAGTGCTCGAACGCAGGAAGCAGGACATCACGGCCGACCGCGAGCGCATGCAGGCGCAGCTCGCGATCCGCCAGCGCAAATCCGACGAGGCGTTTCAGGACTGGGTGCGCCAGACGCGCGACCGCGCCTATGTCGAACTGCGGTTGGACGATCGCTAGACGCGAAAAAGTATTCGCTTCACGGCCGAGTCATGAATGCCGCCGAGGTCTTCGCCGAACCGCTCGTCGACCTGGCGGCCGAAAATCCTGCATTTGCCGGCATTCATACGCCGGCAAGCGCCCTTGGCGCGGCGAAGGTCGGCGTAACCGAGCAGTTTCTCGAGCGGGCAGAGGAATATCACCGCAGCTACCTCGACCTCGACTACTGGCGGTTCTTGCTGGGCAACGCGATCAAAGCGCTGGGGGAGATCCCCGATCCGGAGATCGTCATCGACATCGGTTCGGGGTCGGGCAACTCAGTGATCCCTCTGGCCGACCGCTTCCCGCACGCCCACATCGTCGCCACCGACATCAGTCCCCAGCTCCTCGCGATCCTGCGCGACTTCCTGCGGCGGCGCGCGGATGCCGACCGTTTCGCGCTCGTTTGCGTCGATGCGACCTCTGCCGCGTTTCGCGCGGGAGTGGCAGACCTCGCCGTCGGCGCGGCAATCCTGCATCACGTGCTCGATCCCGCGCGCGTGATCGCGTCGTGTTTCCGGGCGCTGAAGCCGGGAGGATGGGCGATCTTTTTTGAACCGTTCGAGGCGGGCAACACCGTCCTCAAGCTGACTTACCAGCGCATCCTGGCGCAGGCGTCCCCAGCGGAGAGAAGTACCGCCGCGATGCGGTTCCTCGACCGGATGGTGACCGACTATGCGATTCGCCAGCGGCCGAAGTCCGATCCGATCTTCCGCGAACTCGACGACAAATGGCTGTTCACCCGCACGTACTTCGAGCGCGTCAGGGAAGAGCAGGGATGGGCCGAGCTGATCACGTACGGTTTGAACATGTGCGCGACGCCGCTGCGCAATCAGGCCACGGTGCAGCTCAAGCTCGGCTTGCAGGCTCCGCCCGATGCGCTGCCGGAATGGGCATGGGCGGTGATCGACGAAATGGATTCCGGCGTGTCGGACGATCTCAAGCGGGAGTGGATACAGGAAGGCGCGGTGCTCTTCCGCAAGCCGCTTCACGCGTAGCGTTCACAGCGCTTTAGACAAGCGCTGGCAGGATCGTGACGTTGAACGCGCGCTCGACGAGCCATATGCCGGCGATCGCGGCGATGAGCGCCGAGCCTCCGGCAAGCACGACGCGGCGATACGTCCACGTTGTGCGTAGCCAGAACGCGGCAGGCAGGAAGACGCCGACGATCGCGAGCTGTCCCAGCTCGACGCCGATGTTGAAGCCGAAGAGCGACAGCGCGAGCGATCCGGTCGGCAGGCCGAGATCGCGCAGCGCGCCGGCAAAGCCGAAACCGTGGATCAGTCCGAAGCCGAACGCCGCGAGCCAGCGCCCGTGACTGACCACCGGAAAGACGTTGTTGATCGCGGCCAGCACGACCGAGAGGGCGATGGCCGACTCGACCCAGCGCGACGGCAGCGAGACGACCTCCAGGGCGGCGAGCGTCAACGTGATCGAATGCGCGACCGTGAATGCGGTCACGATCCTGGCCACGTCCCAGAATGCGCCGCGGAAGCTCTCCGCCGGCTGCCACGCACCGCCGCGGCGCAGGAGTACCGCGGGCAGCAGTAACGACAACAGAAAAAGAATGTGATCGAAACCGAGCCAGATATGCCAGACGCCCTCGTGCACGTAGGCCGCGAGCTGCTGCCACGCTGTGCCTGCGCCTAGCGTCTGCGCGCGCGCTTCGGCGCTGAAGATCGCGCTGTGCGCGCGTCCATCCTCGATGTACTGCAGCAATCCCCGATGCGTGGGGTCGATGTCGAACAGGAGTCCATATTCCACCGCCAGCGCCGGACCCGGCTGCGGGCATGCGGCCGACAGCCGCAGCACGGCGTACGCGCCATCGCTATGCTGATCGATAAGCGCGTCGGCGACATCGAGCGCGCACGCTTTCCCCCCCGAGGCGAGGTCGAGCCGGGACAGTGCATAAGCTGCGATCGCCGCGCGTTTGGTCCGCACCTCGCCCCAGGTGATCTCGCCGTCGCCGTTCGCATCGAGCGTGATCGCCGCGTCGAGGTCGCGCAGCGCGATATCCCACTGGCCTTGCACCGTCGCGCCGTGGCGTTCGAGCGTCAGGTAGCTGTCGCTTGGCTTGTGCGCGATGGCGCCGAAGGCGACAAGCCAGAGCAGCAATGCGAGCAGGCTTTTCATCGCAGAAGGGCCGCGACCGCAGCGTCTTCGAGCCGGTGCGCCCGCACCCAATCGCCTGCTTCCCGTAGCGCAGCCGTGTCGCCCGCCGCCTTCGCCGCCGAGAGGAGGATCCTCAGATCGGCGCTTTCGCGTTGGACGTTCCAGTTTTCGCGCGCCAGCGCAAGCGCACGCGCGCTGTTTTTGGCGATCTCGAGGGCGAAGCGCGCTTCCTCGCGTCGATGCAGCGTGTCGCCGCGACGTCGGGCCGCGTCGAACCGGTCCTCGAGATCGGTGCGATGCGCGGCAAACGAAGAGCCCAACTCGGGCAGGCGTGCCTCGGCCAATGCCAGCCGGAGCAGCAGATTGTCGTTGCGGGTGTAGTCCTTGAGCAGAGGGACGACTTCCGCGGGACGGTCGCGGTCGAGCAGAAAGTCCGCGTACGCCCCGAGCAGGTAGGGATCGCGCGGATCGAGTGCGAGTGCGGCGCGGAAGTGCGCTTCGGCCGCGGTCGCATCACCGCGGCGCTGCGCGATCTCGCCGGCGAGCGTCTGTGCCCATTCGGCGAGACCGGCGTCGGCGGCGCGAGCGGCAAGCGCGCCCGTCAGCGCGCGATATGCGGACGCCGCGTCGCCGGAAACGCTGGCGGGAGCCGCATCGCAGGCAATCGTCACCAGCGGCACGGTCAGTCGCGCGATACGGGCGCAGTCGGCGCGCGCTTCCGCATAGCGCCCCTGCACGGTGAGCACGGTAGCGCGCGTGAGCAGCGCCTGGCCGTCGCGCGGATTGGCCGCGATCAGGCGGTCGAGGTCGGCGAGCGCGCTGGGAAAGTCATGCGTGCTTTGCTTGAGCGTCGCGCGCAACAGCAGCGCCTGTGCCGGCGGATCAGGCTGCTTCCACCACGCCGCGAGTGCGGCTTGCGCCTGGCCAAAAAAACGCGGATCGCCGGTTTCGCGTCCCGCCTCGATCGCACGCCGGGCCAGACGCGCAGCGAGCGTGAGATCGCTTGGATTCCGATCGAGCGCCGCGCGCAGGCGCTTGACGTCTCGGAGCGACGGGTCGGTCTTCTCCGGCAGCCGCTCGAGCACGGCGCCGTCGTCGGTCGGGAGATAGGGCTTGGCGAAGGCGGGCGCGCCGAGGAGAAGCGTCAGCAGCAGCCACGCGCACCGGCGAAAGCAACTCACCTGAAGGTTTCCTTGAGAGCGCCCATCGAGAGGCCCGGGCGATGCGCCCGGGCCTCCGCGTCATCTACCTTGCCGCACGTTTGATAGCGTTGTCCTCGTTCGGCGAGCCCGGCAACGGAGGCTGCAGGTACGGGAACGCCTCGGGGAAATAGCCCAGCGCGCGGATGAACGCGCCGTCGGTGTAGTGCAGGGTACCGGCAGGCGCATCGGACGGTTTGCAGCCGCCGATGTTCAGCGTGCACAGCACGCCCATCGCGACGCGGAGCTCGATATCGACGACGTCGTCGCCTGGTCTGCGGCCGTTCGGGAACCCGGCGTTGTCGCCCCCGAGCACACCGAGACGGCTCTGAAATGCGGCGGGAGCCGGCGCGATCGCGGTGTTGAGGCGCAGCATTTCCGACGGTACGACGTTCGTCGGCTGGTTGAGGCCCTGCACGCCGGTCAGAAATGCGGCTACCAGATCGGTGCGCGGGAAATTCGTCGGCGCCTTGACGCCTGCGCCGCCAAACAGGATTTCCAAAAGCGCCGGCAACGTCGGGTTGGTCACGTAATCGGCGAACTGCGCGTCGTCCTTGGGCTCGCTGCCGTTGAACTTGTTCTTGTCCTTCAGGCCGATGACGACCTCGTTGACCAGCGGCATGCCCAGCCGCGAGACCTGCATGTAACCGCCCGAGACCTGCTGGGCGCCGTCGAGGCCGGGCGTCACGGTACCGAGCGAGCGCGTCGCGGGCAGTCTTGCCGTCGTCCAGCCGCCGATGATCGTTCCCTTGCCCTGCGTCAGGCAGGCGGTGGGGACTTCGAGCTCGATGGCGGTCACGTTTTTGTCGACGAGCGAGTCGACGGTAGCGAATTCCGCCGCTGCGTTGAGCTCAGTGGCCGGGTACTTGATGTTGACGAGATCGAACGTCTCGCCGAGGTTGACGACGAACGGATCGCGGCGCTGACCGACGAAGACGCGCCCGATACCGTCACAACCCGGGATGCGGATGTCCCAGACATGCTTGTTGGCGTAGGCGAGGTAATTCGAGATCGTCTTCATGCCGATGTTGTCGACGGGCTTGTCGAACGTCGTCGTGCCCTTGGTCGTGTTCGTCACCGGCTGCGCCGTGCCGGTTGCTCGCGCCCCGTAGATCACGTTGATCGTGTACGTCTCGTGCACGTTGAGCGCAGGGGAGTTCGGGACCGCGACGTCGGCCGAGCCGTTCTGGACCAGCGGGATCGACACCTTCTTGCCGCCGACGGTCAGTTGATTGTCATCGAGCGTGTTCTGGAACCTGAACTGGAAGGTGATGTTCTCGACCGCACCGCTGTCGTTGACGATGTGGATTTCGTAGAGTGCGTTCGGGTCGAGATGGAAGTAATTCGGGCCGCCATACGCATCCTGCAGCGGCAGATAGTTGGCGACGAGCGTCACGTAGCCTTCCCGCCCCGGCTCGTAGCTGCGGAACATGTAGAAGTCGGTGGCGTCGACCTGCGGCAGGGTTGCGATGAACGGCGCCTCGCGGTGGCTCGACGCTTGCGCCGGCCCGGCCCATGGCGTAATTAGGGCGGCGCCGAACAGGGCCGCAGCGACCGCCTTCGGAACAGCGCGTTTCAGGGTTTCAGCAGACATGGAAGGACTCCTCGAACATTTGTGGAACGGTGGCGAACGGGTTGGTCACCCGTCCGCCGGCACCCGGCTACCCGTCGCAGCGCGGCCGCAATCCGGCTTTGCCGCGGTGCGGGCCGTAGGCCGATATACGGGGAGTTCGGGTGGATGGATGCAGCGCCCGTTTGCCGGCGGGACGCCGAGGCGCCGGCGCTAACGCGAAACTTGAGTCGTAGCCTGCGGCCAGAGCGCGATATGACGGATACGCGGGGACGCTGCGGGGGTGCGGAAGCTAAGCGACACGCGAATCTGGTCGGCGACGGCGAGCGTCGCCGGCCACGCCAGCGGAACCGACAGGCCGGCAGTCGTCGTCGTCAGGTCGTCTGCAGCACGGCGGGGCGCGAGTTGGACCCATGCGCCATCCGGCGTGCGTGCGGCGACTTTGACCGCCAAAACGGCCGCCGGATCGAGTCCCAAGACCAGAAGATTGGTCTCGCCGCGCGCAATTGCGAGCGGTGCGGGTGAGAGGAGCACGGCATCGCCATCTTGGGACACGACATCGACATGTCCCTTACCGGTAACCAGGGTGGCTCCTCCCGTAACGGTCCACCCATCGCCATCGGCGGTTTGCGACGAACCGAAGGTCCACAAGCGCGCGCCGAGCGGCACGAACGCGTGTGCCACCGCGAAGTCGCGCAGGGCGTCCTCCAGCGGGGTGTTGCGCCACGCCGTGAAGGAAACGTAACCCGGCTGTCCGGCGTTGAGGCCGTTGGATCCGTTCCACGCCATTGGCGACGCAAAGCGTGCGCCGTAGTTGAACATCTCGCGCAACGTCCGGTAGCCCATCGCATAGGTCGGTAACTCTTTCGCATTCCGGAAATCGGCAGTATTGAATTCCCCGACAGCCCAGCCGGGATCCATCCGATGGAAAGTCGCGAACAGATTGGCGTCGCCCTCGACGCGAATGTTATTGACAGCGCTCTCTCCGTAGACGATCGCGCCGAGATGGCCGTTGCGAGGAATCGCGCCCTCGACCGACATGCCGCCGGTGTCGTAGTTCTTCGACGGGCTCTCGATGCGCAAAGCAAAAGGAAAAGCAGTGGGGTAAGGCGCGATAAAGCCCTGGGAGGAATAGATGCGAGACTTGGGGACACCTACGTCAACCAGCCATTGTGACAAATGATCGTAGTGCAGGTGAACGATGTGGCGCCGAAACACTTCCCATTCGTGCGTCCACGGATCTTCCCAGAACGGCCTGCCTTCGCGCGGAAACGTGCGTGGTGGATCGACTTCATCCCACGATCTCCATTGCTTGCCGGAAAGCTTGCGTATGTCTGCAAGCGACAACGGCTGCTTGCGCCGGTAGCGCGACAAATCGGGAACGCCGGGCGCAGGCTTGCCTGCGTAGGGCCCGCTGCCGGAGAGCCACTCGCGGAATTGGCGGATCGTTCCTGGATTGTAGTCGTACCACTGTTTCTCATCGAAAAATGGATTGAGGTACGTGTCCGCATCGAGGGCGATGCCGATAAAGAGTTCGGGATGTTCGCGTGTGAAGCTCACGATCATACGAGCAGCAGCCTGGAGATTGCGCCGCTTGTAGTGGCGATTCTGCGCGGCGTAAGCGTTGAAAGTCAGCGAGCGGGCCAGCTCCGGCGCGTCTGTCGAGCCCGGGAGGTGCTTCAGATAATCGTCCGGCATCACTTCGTTCTTCTCGTTCCACTGGCAGTTCGCGACGTCCTGCTCGAGATGGTCGTTGACATCCCAGTCCGGTACGTCGCAGCCGGCGTCGGCCCAAACGCCTCCGTTGAGCGTAAACAGGACGGGAAGATGATGCTCGATCGCATGATTCATTACCGAATTGAGTGAATCCTCGGCGATCCGTTTCTCGCCGCAGCGCCGCTCGATGTCCCAATCCGGATCGAAGACCCAGTCGCGCGCCGCACCCAGCGTCGTTCGAAGGTAAAGGATGGGCACGCGCATGCCAACCCTGAATGTCGGAGAAAGATACGGCGTGTATTCCGTGTCGAGTTCGGCGGCGCCCCCGAGGCCAATGGCGGACAACGCGGGAATGATATAAAAGGGAGGCGTCTGATCAGCGTGTCGCTGCGAGTACAGCGGACGCCATTGCTCGAGCGCGGCCGGTGGCACGAGACCCTTGCGCGCGAGCACCTTTTCGTCGCCGGAACGACTGATTGCAACGACGGTCAGTTCATGCCGCTGCGCCGCGAGCGGTGCGAAATCGCCCTCGAAAGCAAATCCGGCAGTTGCGGAGTCGGGATAACCGGGCTTGGCCTGCGCAACGTCGGGGCGCGCAATGCCGTATTGTGCGGAGTAGGGTCTGCCGCCGACGCGGATTTCCACGCCGCGGACGCCTTCCGGGTCGAGCGCCCATCCCGAGATGCGCACTGCGGTGCCGACGATGGCCTCAGCCGCCGGCGCGTCCACCGCGCCGATCGTGCTTGGCCCCGGCCGCGGCGCGCTGACCGGGGCAACGACAGGCGCGGCCGGGCGGCGTTGGTCCCAGGCAAACGTACCCGCGATCGCCAGCGCGGTGACGATCAGAACCGCAGCGGCTACGCGCTCGGCAATTCGCGTTCGAGCGGTCAGCGGCGTGCGCGCGGACTGTACGGCGTCGTCGCCGGTGTCAACGGCCATGCTGGCCAGTTTCCGTACGTGTGTCTGAAGCCGCTATTGTAATGTGCGGCTACGTGCACCACGCCATCCGCGAAGGCTTGACATCAGCGCCTCGTGGTGGTGGCATCGATTGTCGCGCGCCGTTGCATGCCCTATGATCACCGCGATGTCCGAGGGCGGCATTCTCCAGGACCAGATCGACTACTACCGCGCGCGCGCCGGTGAGTACGACGAGTGGTGGTTTCGCACCGGCCGCTACGACCGCGGGCCGGAGTTCAACGCGCGCTGGCGTGCAGAGATCGGCACGCTCGAGACGGCGCTCGACACGTGGCTGACGGCCCGCCGGCCGCAGACCCTCCTCGAGCTCGCGTGCGGCACGGGATTGTTCACGCGGCGCATCGCACCGCGCGTGCCTCACATCACGGCAGTCGATGCGTCACCGGAGGTTCTCGCGATCAACCGCAGCCGCGTCGCGGCGGCGAACGTCGACTACATCCAAGCCGACCTGTTTTCATGGCGGCCCGCCGCGCGCTACGACGCCGTATTCTTCAGCTTCTGGCTGTCGCATGTACCTGAAGACCGGTTCGCCGCGTTTTGGGACACGGTGGCGGCCGCGCTCGCTCCCGGCGGCGCCGCGTATCTGATCGATTCTGCGTTCGATCCGACGTCGACGGCGAAGGATCACGTGTTGCCGGCACGAGACGCCGGCATCGTCACGCGCAAGCTCAACGATGGGCGCGAATTCCGCATCGTCAAGCTCTTCTGGGAGCCGCAGGCGCTCGCAGCGCAGCTCGCCGCGCTCGGTTGGTCCGCAACGGTTGCAAAGACCCCGAGCTACTTCATTCACGGTTCGGCGCAACCGGCTTCGCAGGGAAAATTGTAGCCCGGGATGAGCGCAGCGAATCCCGGGGCAGGGCAGCGCCCTCACAAACTGCGTCAGCTCACCTCGAAGAATAAACGTACGGCGTCTGCGGCACGCGGCCCTGGTCCAACGCGTGTTCTTCGGAGAGTTCGCGCGGCGTCTTGTCCCACCATATGGCTCGCGCCTCGCGCTGCTTTTCCGCCCATTCGGGATGCTGCCGCATCAGCTCGCGCATGAACTTGGTGTGCTCGGATACGTAATGGCGGCTGGGCAGCATCATGGAAGTAACCGAAGGATGAGGAACTTGGAGGGGTTCATCTTATCACCACGGACGCGCGGCGCGCCGAGCCCGCGACGATCCGATACTCGTACAGGCGGCATTCCAGCGCACCGTTGAAGAGCGGCGTGCGCCGGCTGGCTTTGAGGCCGATGAGCTTGGGTAGCCGCGGATCGCCGCTGAACAGATATGCGGTCCAGCCGGCGAAGCGTTGCTTGAGCGCATCGCCCAGCCGCGGGTAGAACGCAGCGAGCGCAGCCGAATCGGCCTGGCGCACGCCATACGGCGGATTGCTCACGATGACTCCTGTGGGCGCCGGCGCGGTACGCGCAAGCGCGTCGACGCGCTCGATGGCGACCGCCCCGGCGGCGCCGGCGGCGGCGAGATTCGCGGTGCAGCGCTGGATTGCCGACGCATCGTCATCGCTGGCGTAGATGCCGGTGGGCGCCGGCGGTTTCGCTCGCCGCTGCGCCGCCTGCTTGATCCGCTGCCACGTCGGGCCGTCGTACCAGGCGAGCTTCTGAAAGCCGAACGTGCGCTTGACGCCCGGCGCGAGGTCGAGCGCCATCAGCGCCGCTTCGATCGCGATCGTTCCGCTGCCGCACAGTGGATCGAGCAGCGGCATGCCGGGTTGCCAGCCCGCGAGGCGCAGCAGTCCGGCAGCTAGATTTTCGCGCAGTGGCGCTTCTGCGGTCTCGCGGCGATATCCGCGCTTGAACAGCGGCTCGCCCGAGGTGTCGACGTAGAACGTCGCATGATTTGCGGTGAGGTAGGCATGAACGCGCACGTCGGGGTGGTCCTTGCTCACGCTAGGCCGTTTGCCCGCGACGGCGCGATGACGGTCGCACACGGCGTCCTTGATCCTGAGCGTCGCGAACTCCAGGCTCTTCAAAGGGGAGCGCGTCGCCGCAACGTCGACGCGCAGCGTGCGATCGGCGGCGAACCAGCGCGGCCAGTCGAGGCGGTACGCCAACGCATAGACGTCGCGTTCGTCGCGGTAGGCGCCGTCGCCGACGCGCCAGAGTACGCGGCTCGCGAGCCGGCTCTCGAGGTTGGCGCGATACGCGAGCTCCAGCGCGCCGGCAAAGGCGACGCCGCCATCGGCCGGCGCGATGTCTCCGGCGCCGAGCCGCTCGAGCTCGTCAGCGAGCGCGGTCTCGAGCCCGCGCGGGCAGGGCGCGAAATAGCGTTCCACGAACGATCCGTCAGAACGGCTTGAACACGACCAGCAGCACGATGGCGACCAATATCGGCAAGGCGGGAATTTCGTTGATCCAGCGGTAAAACACGTCGCCGTGCCGGTTGCGGTCGTTCTGGAAGTCGCGCATGAGTTTGCCTAGCCAGAGATGATGCGCGACCAGAATCGCGACCAGCGCCAGCTTCGCGTACAACCATCCTCCCGTAATCCCGTACCCGAGCCAGAGCCACGCACCGAAGATGATCGTCAGCACGGCGCTAGGTGTCATGATGCCGTAGTAGAGCTTGCGCTCCATCACCTTGAAGCGCTCGATGCCGATCGCATCGGTCGCCATGGCGTGGTACACGAACAGGCGCGGAAGGTAGAAAAGTCCCGCATACCAGCTCACCAGGAACACGATGTGCAGCGACTTGACCCAGAGCATGTGGGAGCGATCAGTCAGGCGCTCGCGCGGGATGACGCGACGAATTGTCGTCCCGGCGCAGGCCGGGACCCAAGTTCATTGGCACGCGACGTCGCATGGCCTTGGATCCCGGGCCTCGATCTGATTGCTCGGGATGGCGCGGCAAATCGTCTTCTCGGCGCAGGCCGGGACCCAAGTGCATGCATCGCCTTGGATCCCGGGCTTCGCGCAGCCTGCCCTGAGCGAAGTCGAAGGGCTCACCCGGGATGACGCAAATGTCTCCAATCGCTGCAAGGCTCCGCCTCTGGCTCTTGGACATTTGCGTCACTTGAGCAGGCGCCGTCGCGTCAGCACCAACGCGACGTAATAGGCGAACGAGGCGTAGGCGAGGAGCACCGCCAGGTGCAGCACGATGGCGTCGGGGATCTTGCCGGCTAAGAGCGGCCGCGCGATGTCGATCGCGTGCGAAAGCGGCAGCACGACGGCGACGGTGCGCAATGCCGCCGGCATCTGGTCGACGGGAAAGAACACTCCCGAGAGCAGAAGCATCGGCGTGAGCACCAGCGTGAAGAAATATGTAAAGAAGTCGTACCCCGGCGCGAGCGAATTCATGACCAGCCCGAACGCGCCGAACGTGAGCCCGACGACGAAGCCGAGCGGCAACACCCAGACCGCGAGCCACGAATGCCCGAACCCCAGTGCCAGGATGACCATGAGGATCGCCAGCACCGACATCACGCTCTTCGACGCCGCCCAGATCCATTCGGCGAACACGACGTCGTCGAGCGAGATCGGGGCGTTGATGATCGCTTCCCACGTCCGCTGCACGTGCATGCGCGAGAACGCGGAGTACATCGCCTCGAAGGACGACGTGAACATGGCGCTTTGGCAGACCATGCCCGTGCCGATGAACGCGATGTATTTCATTCCACCGACTTCGGGCACGAACGCGCCGATGCCGTAACCGAGCGCCAGCATGTAGAGAAGCGGATCGGCGATGTTGCCGAGCACCGACGCGAGCGCCAGCTTGCGCCAAACGAGGAGATTGCGACGCCAGACCGGAACCCAGCGTAACGACAGTTCCGGGGTGCGAAGCAGCGAAACGGAAAGCATGCAGGCGCGTGCGTATTGTCTTGCAAGTATAACCGAACACGCGATGCGGCCGGCGTGCGCGTCGACGCGGAAAGGAGTATCGTTTGCGGCCGTCTCCGCCCAGGAAGGATTTGCTCGATGGGCTTGCGCATCGCCGCGATCTGCGCCGCCATCGTAGCGTCAAGCAGCCGGTCGTCGTCGATAACAAGCCCGGCGCGGGCACGCTGATCGGCGCGGAGTTCGTTGCCAAGCAACCGCCCGACGGCTACACGCTGTTGATGGCTACCAGCACGACGCTCGGCATCAGCCCGGCGCTGTATCGACCGTCGCCGGTCAATCCGCTGCGCGACTTTGCGCCGATCGCGCAGGTCGGCTCGGTGAATTTCTTCCTCATCGCCAACCTGGCGTTTCCCGCGAAGAATCTACGCGAGATGATCGAAGTCATTCGGAAGAACCCGGGCAAGTACAACTACGCGTCGGTCGGAAGCGGCAGCCCGCATCACTTGTTCATGGAAGCGCTGAAGGCCGAGCTCTCGCTCGACATCCAGCACGTGCCGTACAAGGGCACTCCGGCCGCGCTGACGGACTTGCTTACCGGAACGATCCAGGTCATGTTCGCCGATGCGACCATCGCGGTACCGAACATAAACGCCGGCAAGGTGACGGCGCTGGGGACTTCGGCGGCTAAACCGACGACGCTTCTGCCCGCCGTGCCGCCGATCGCCGACACCGTCGCCGGCTTCGACTGGCAGGCGTGGCAGGGCATCGTCGCGCCGGCGGGAACGCCGAAGGAGATCGTGACACGCCTCTCGTCCGAGTTGCAGAAAATCCAATCCGCACCTGAATTCCAGGCGCAATTGTTCAAGTTCGGAATGGAACCCTTCGCGCCGCACAGCCCGGAACAATTCGCGGCGACGATCGAAGCGGAGCAGCCACGGTGGGCCAAGGCGATCCGTGATTCAGGCGCCAAGGTCGATTGAGGCAAAGCGGCCGCTCGCGACGCCTTGCGCTGTCATTGCAGGTCCAATCGGCCGCAGATCGTTCCCGACCATGAGCACCGTGATCGATGTTCACACGCATTGCCTGACCGACGCATGGTTCGAGCTGCTGCAGGCTCATGGCGGCCCGCGCTACACCGTGCGGCAGGTCAGCGGCGGCCTGCGTGCCATTCATCTCGACGGCGCGCCGTTCATGACACCGGTGCCGGCGATGTTCGACTACGACCTGCGCCTGCGGACCATGGACGAGGTCGGCGTCGATGTGGGTATCGTCTCGCTGACCTGCCCCAACTGCTATTGGGGCGGTGCCGACGTGAGCCTGCAGGCGGCGCGCGTCATGAACGACGACATGGCCGCCGCGCGCATTGCTCATCCCGACCGGATTCGCTGGCTCGCGTCGCTGCCGTGGCAGTATCCCGACCGCGCGCTTTCTGAGCTCGAGCGCGCGGTCGCTGCGGGCGCGTCGGGCGTGATGGTGCTGGCGAACGTCGACGGAAAATCGCTCACGGATCCGGCATTCGAGCCGATCTGGCAGGCGATCGACGCGAGACCACTGCCGGTGCTCGTGCACCCGACCGCGCCACCCGGCGTCGCCGAGATGGACATGGCGCGCTTCCAGCTGACCGCCTCGCTCGGCTTCACGTTCGACACGTCGCTCGCCGTCGCGCGCATGATCTACGACGGTTTCTTCGACCGCTATCGCCGACTCGGGATCATCGCGGCGCACGGCGGCGGCGCGCTGCCGTACCTCATCTCGCGCATGGACCAGTGCTACGAAAACATCCCCGCGTGCCGCGAGAAAATCGCCGTGCGGCCTTCGGAATACCTGCCGCGGATCTACGCCGACGCGGTCGTGTTCTCTCCGGATGTGCTCGAGCTGTGTGTGAAGACCTTTGGCGCCGACAACGTACTGTACGGCTCGGATTATCCGCATACCATCGGCGACATGCCGGGTTGCCTCAAGCGCGTCAATGCGCTCCCGGATGCAGCGCGCGACAAGGTGCGGGGAAATTCAGCGCGGCGCTTGTTCGGGTTGTAGCCCGGGTTGAGCGCGCGGCGCGATACCCGGGTGCGCTGGTGTAGCCTGGATTGAGCGCGCAGCGCGATACCCGGATGCGCTGCGACGATGCGAAGCTCCCGGGATTCGCGCTGCTCACCCCGGGCTACGCACCCCTGGCCGCGGGTTCGCGCCACTAATCCCGCAGCTCGCGACCGGTGAGCTTGATGAACAGGTCCTCGAGATTCGCCGGCCGATGCAAATAGCGCACCCCCGGGGCATGCCCGAGGTCGGCGAGGAGCGGTGCGGCGTCGCGCGCGTAACAAAACGCGGTTTCGCCGGCGAGCTCCAGGCGGTCGGCGAGTTGCCGGCCGCGTGTCGCCGCCCAGGTCCGCGCCTCATCGCCGTACACCTCGATGACCTCGGGCTCGACATGCGTGGCGATCAACGCCCGCGGCGAATCGCTTGCGATCATCCGGCCGTGATCGATGACGGCGAGCCGCGTGCAAAGCCGCTCGGCCTCGTCCATGAAGTGCGTCGTCAAGAGGATCGTCTTGCCCTGCGTCAGGAGTTGTCTCAACCCGTCCCAGATCAGATGCCGCGCCTGCGGGTCGATGCCGGTGGTCGGTTCGTCGAGGATCAGAAGCTCCGGATCGTTGACCAGCGCACGCGCGAGGGTGAGGCGCCGCTTCATGCCGCCGGACAGAGTCCGGATGCTGGCGTCGCCCTTGCTGGCCAGGCCCGCGAACTCGAGCAGCCGGGGGATGCGCTCGTTGATCAACGCATCGGGCATGCGGAAGTAGCGACCGTAGATGATCAGGTTCTCGGCCACCGTGAAGTCGGGGTCGATGTTGTCCATCTGCGGCACGACGCCGACGCGAACGCGAGCTTCGCGAGCGGCCTTGGGCACCGGTTCGCCGACCAGCGTGATCGTGCCGGCGTTGGGGTCGATCAGCCCGAGACAGCAGCGAAGCGTTGTCGTCTTGCCTGCGCCGTTCGGTCCCAGCAACCCGAAGCACTCGCCACGGCGGATCGCGAAGTCGAGCCCGCGGACGACCTCGTGGTCGCCGTACGACTTGCGCAGGCCCGATACCGACAGGACCGGTGCGTCGCTCACGTTCATCGCTGCCACATTCCGGTGATGACGCGCTGCAACTGGGGCAGCCGGCCGTGGAAGAAGTGGCCGCAACCGGGAAACACGACGATCGGCAATGCTTGCGGCCGAGCCCAGGCAAGAACGTCGGCCAGCGCGACGACGTCGTCGTCCTCGCCATGGATCACGATCGTATCCTCGGGAACGGCATCGACAGCGAAGCGCTTCACCGCCGGACCCACCAGCACCATTCGCTCGGGCGTTACGACGCGGGCGACCCGGGCCTGTACGAACGATCCGAACGAAAAGCCGGCGAGCACCGGAGGTTTCGCCGCCAATGCGGGAAACTCGCTTCGCGCGAACGCCAGCGCGGCGAGTGCGTCGTCGGTTTCGCCGACGCCGTCATCGAACACTCCTTCGCTCTTTCCCACGCCGCGAAAGTTGAACCTCACGCCGACGTAGCCGAGCGCCGCGAACGACTTGGCGAGCGTCTGCGCGACCTTGTTGTCGAGCGTCCCTCCCTGCAACGGGTGCGGATGCGCGACGAGCGCGATGCTGCGTGGCCCCTCGGCCGGGAGCGCCGCGGGCGCGTTGATTGCGACTTCGAGTGCGCCCGCGGGACCGGGAATCGTCGCCCGCGTCTCGCCGCGCGTCAAATCTTCAGCCTCTCGACGATGCGGCCGTGAACGACGTGTGAATCGATGATTTCGTCGACGTCGTGCTTGTCGACGTAGGTGTACCAGACTGCGTCGGGATAGACGACGAGTATCGGCCCTTCGTTGCAGCGGTCGAGACAGCCTGCCTTGTTGATGCGCACCTTGCCCTTGCCGTCGAGGCGCAAGGTCTTGATGCGCTGCTTGGCATAAGCCTGCATTTCGAGCGCGCCGTGATTGTTGCAGCAGGCCTCCGGCAGCTCGCGCTGGTTGCAGCAGAAAAAGACGTGGCGCTTGTAATAGCTCATCGCGGTGCGCGAAAGAATCGCGCGAACCGCAAATTATACGCGATCGCCTGTGTCGCTCTGGCCCGCGCGCTGTCCCCAGCCGGGCTGACCCGCGAGCGACAGCAGATACGCGCTCACGAGCACGGGCCAGATGACGAGTACGGCGTGCGTCAGACCGTTGAAGTTGAGCAGATGCCCATACTGCCAGTCGAACAGCGCCAGCGGTGCGCGGGCCTCCCACATGTCCGGCGCGAGTAACGGAGCGACGAGCGACGACAAGAGCGCTATCGCGCACAGCGTCGTACGCACGGGGCGAGGCAGCCAGATCGCGAGCATGAGCACGAGCGCGCCTGCGGCCACGCCGACCGATACACCCGGCTTGAACCAGGATTCCCAGGCGGCCGACTTGAGCAGCACGAGGGCGGCGATCCCCTTCAGCGTCAGCGCGAGGCCGATCAGCAGGAGCACCGCGACGCCGAGGTCGCGGCGCTGCCGCAGAAGCAGCGCGAGGAAGAGTCCGACGCCGATGACGTTGAATGCGCTTTGCGCCGCCTGAAGGAGCGTTCCCGCCAGATCAGGCGTCAATTCGAGCGAGGGATCGAAGGTCGCCGCGAACAGCGGTATGCCGGGATTGACCTGCGACAGCAGCCAGACACCGAGCAACGCCAGACCGAGGTCGCCGCTCCTGCCGCCGAGGAAAACGCGATATCGCCATTGCGCAATGCGGCGCCGCAATCCGGGCGTGCGATCGAACGCGAGCGCGGCGACGCCGCCCAGCGCGGCCCCGATGCTGTTGCAGATGAAGTCCACGCTGCTCGCGTCGCGCGTGGGCAGGAACATCTGCGCCAACTCCATCGCGAAGGACAGCAAGGCGCCGGCGCCGATCGCCGTCGCCAGTCGCGCCGAGGCCGCTCGGCGCGTGCCGACGAGCGCGAGCAGGAAACCGAACGGCGCATAGGCGAGCATGTTGATCACGATGTCGAAGCGCGGGATCCGCGGCGGCCACGGCTCGAAGAGGAAAAAAGGCGACTCGGGCAACGGCGCCATCCAGCCTGAAAACGGTTCCAGGCTGGCATAGACAATCATCAGCCCGTACAGCGTTGCCAAGTATTGCGGCAACCGTGTGGGCGCGCGTCGGGACTGAGCTGGGGACGGCATCGCCGGCTACAGCAGTTTGCGCACGACTGTCAGATCCTTGTGTTCTCTGAGAACGCTGAAACCCGCGTCGAGGAAGATCGACAGCGGACCGTGGTAATGATCGGCGGCAAGCGTACTGCCTTCGGATTTGAACGGGAAGGCATCGACGAGCTTGAATCCGCGCGCGGCCAGGGATTCGAGCGCGCCGTGCAGCAGCGCACGCGCGATGCCGCGGCGTCGCTGCGTGGGAGCAATGACGAAACAGACGATCGCGGCCGCTTCGAAGGGCGCACATGCGAGGGGCGTCGGCGAGATGCCGAGCCGGGCGAAGCAGTGCGGCAGCTTGTGCCGCGGCTGCGCATTCACCCAGCCGACGACCTCGCCGTCGTCGTAGGCGAGAAAGCCTTCCATCTCGCCGACCTCGATGCGGGCCTGCATGGCGGTGCGATTTTGCGGCGCAGAGAGCGAAGCCCAGCGGATCGACTTCGGCACCTGGTAGTAGTGGCAATAGCACTTCGCCCATTGCGGATTGTCGGCAAAGGCGGCGCCGCGCTCGTGATCGAAAAAACGCAGGAAGTCGCCGGCCTGCTCGGGACGCAAAGGCGTGATGACGATTTCGGCCGTCGGGCTCATGCCGTATCGCCGTGACGCAGCGGCTTTTCAAAAACGAGCACCTCGGCCACGATGCCCGGCTGCGGCGGCTTCACTTCTCCGGTTTCGCGATAGCCGAGTTTGCGCCAGAAAGTGAGTGCCGCGGTGTTCGAGACGGCAACACCGAGGCGCAGGCGCTCGATCTCCGGCCACGCGCCGATCGCCTGCTCGATCAGCGCCGCAAACGCCTGGCCCAGTCCGCGGTGTTGCCACGGTTCGGCGAGCAGCAACAGGCCGATAACGGCCTTTTCGCGCACCGGATAGCCACGGATCACGTCGGCGCAGCCGATCATCGACTCGCCCGCATACAGTCCCCAGACGAATTTGTCCCCATAGGTCTTGTCCGGCGGCAGCGCAGAAAACGTACTTTGCGCCTCGGCACTGCCCGGAGGCAGGCCGGTGACCGTCAGAAAGTATTCAGGCGCCGCTTCGAGCACACGCTGCAGCGCGGCCATTTCGGCGCGCTGCCCGGTCAACAGCCGGAGCGTCAACGGCCCG
Organism: Pseudomonadota bacterium; assembly: GCA_030854785.1. Lineage (GTDB taxonomy): Bacteria > Pseudomonadota > Gammaproteobacteria > Burkholderiales > Casimicrobiaceae > PALSA-1003. Next base: position 7,278 of record JALYSM010000146.1, on the reverse strand, counting down.
CTTTGATTTCTGTCCACATGCGGTTCCGCAGACGTCGCTGCGCCGCGGTGAGCTCCTTCAAGTGCTCGAGCTTCGCCTCGACCGCCTTGTCCGGGAAGATCGCCGGATTCTTGAGGATCTCGGGCTTGATGTACTTCACCGCATCCAGGTTCGGGTTGCCGGAGCCGATCAGGTTGGTCAGCTCCGCCGAGTTCTTGCCCTCGAGCATGAAGTTCATGAACTTGTGCGCGAGATCCGGCCGCGGCGCGTCCTTGTGGATCACCATGTTGTCGAGGGCGAGCACAGCGCCCTCCTTGGGCATTCCCTGCAGAATGCGGAACGAACGCTTGGCAGCCTGCGCGTCGAGGTTGGCCTGGAAGATATCGTTCGAGTAGCCGTGCACCAGCCAGATGTTGCCTACGGTGAGCTCCTTGATATACGAAGAGGCATTGAACGCCGCCCAGTACGGCTTGGCTTTCTTGATCGCGTCTGCGGCTTCCTTCCAATGCTTCTCGTCGACGTCGTTGGCCGAGTAGCCGAGGTACTTGAGTGCCGCCGCGAACAATTCGCTTGCGCTGTCGAGCACGGTGACGCGACGCTTCACCTTCTCCAGATACTTGGGGTCGAAGATCACCGCCCAGGTGTCGGTGGGAAGACCCAGTTCCTTCATCTTCTGGTCGTTGTAGCCGATGATGGTGGTCGACATCGCGTAAGGCACTGAGTACCTGTTGCCTGGATCGAACGGCGTATCCAGGTAACGCGGATCGATGTTCTTGAGATTCGGAAGCGGGGACTTGTCGAGTGGCTTGAGCTGCTTGCCCTTGATCAGCGCCTCGACCGCGTTCGATGTCGGCACCAGCATGTCATAGCCCTTGGCGCCGGCAGCGAGCTTGGCGAGAAGCTCCTCGTTGTCCGAATAGTAGGTCTGCACTACCTCGCATTTGCAGAAATCCTCGAAGCGCTTGATCGTCTCCGGCGCGATGTAGTTGTTCCAGTTGTAGAGATGAAACTGATCTTTGGCCGCCGCCGGAGCGGCGACCAGGGCGGCGGTCAGTGCCGCCAGCAAGGCAAAGACTCGGTTCATGCAATCCCCTCTTCGGAACGGAGCAGGCTCGGCGAGACCTTCGAGGCGATGATGATAAGCGCGAGCGTCAGCAGCATCAACAAGCTGGACACCGCGTTGACTTCCGGTGTCACGGCGATCTTGATCATCGAGTAAATCTGCAAGGGCAGCGTCACCGTGCCTGCGCCGGCGGTGAAGAATGTGATCACGAAATCATCGATCGACAGCGTGAACGCCATCAGTGCACCGGCAATCACCCCCGGCATGATCAAGGGCAGCGTGATGTAGCGAAACGCGTTCCATGGCGACGCTCCGCAGTCGCGCGCGGCTTCGGTCAGCGCCTCGTCCATGCCGGCGAGCCGTGCCCGGACGACGATCGCCACGAACCCGATGCAAAAAGCGATATGTGCCAGCGCGACGGAGATGAGCCCCAGCGTGAAGTTGAGCAGCACGAAGAAGATGAGCAGGCTCACGCCCATAAGAATCTCGGGAATCGCGATCGGCGCGAGCACCAGGATCTGCAGCAGAAGGCTCCGGTAGCGGTACATCGCTATCCCCGCCATCGTACCGAGCACGGTCGACACCGCGCTGGCGGTCAACGCAATGAGGAGCGAGTTCGCGGCTGCGGCGAGCATCTCCTGGTTGTGGAACAGCTTGTCGTACCAGTCGAGCGTGAAACCCACCCACTCCGCGTTCAGCCGCGAGTTGTTGAACGAATAGACGACGACGATCACCAGAGGGACGTACAGGAACGCATACCCCGCGAGCGCGGCGATCCACAGGCCGAGCGGCCGCCTACGCACGCGCCTCCTTTGCCGAGGACGGCGTGCCGAGTTTGCCGCGTCCGACCCATGCGGCGAAACCCGCGAGCGCGAGCGCCGCGACCGTGAGCACGATCGAGAGCACGCTGCCGAATGGCCAGTCGCGCGTCTCCAGGAATTGCTGCTTGATCACGTTGCCGATCAGACTGTCTTCGGGTCCGCCGAGGATGTCGGGAATCGCGAAGATCCCGAGCGCCGGTATGAACACCAGCGCCGCCCCGGCGTAGACGCCCGGCAGCGAGAGCGGGAAGGTGATGCGCCAGAAACGCTGCCAGGCGTTCGCACCGAGATCCTGTGCTGCATCGAGCAGCGCCTGGTCGTGTTTCTCGAGATTGGCGTAGAGCGGCAGCACCATGAACGGCAGATGCACGTACACCAGGCATACCAGCACCGCGAAGGAGCTGAACAGGAGCGGCACCGGCTCATGCCCGAACCCGGCCAGCACGCCGTTGACCGCTTTCGCAAGCGCGGCGTTGGGGCCGAGGATGATCATCCATGCGTATACACGGATCAGGAAATTGCTCCAGAACGGCAGAATAACGAGCAATAGCAGAAGGTCCCGATAGCGTTTCTGGGATTTGGCGACCAGCGCGGCCAGCGGGTACGCCAGCGCGAGGCAGAACAGCGTCGTGAGGAGCGCGTACCACACCGACTTGAGAAAAATCTGCGCGTAGATCGACTCGCTCAAAAAGCGCGCATAGCTGTCGAGGTTGAGATCGAGCCTTCCCTCCTCGACGAGCGGCGCCAGACCGCCGAACTCGCCCGGCGTGCGAAAGGACGCCAACACCATGATCAGCGACGGAATCGCGAAGAACACCAGCAGGTACAGTAGAGGCGGCCCGGCGACGAGCCATTTTCCCAATCGTGTCGCGCGTTGCGCCGCCATGGCCTATTCCTCGATGAAATGACCGGCGTCGACGGGCCAGCTCACCTCGACCGCGTCGCCGACTTCGAAGAACCTGGCGCGGCCGCTTTGCGAATTGGCGAGCAGAGCCTCGACGCGCGCGCCGCCGGGCGTGGCGACTTTGTACACGGTGACGTCGCCCATGTAGAGCAGGTCGGCGACGGTTCCGCGATAGTGATTGTCGGGCGTGTCGGCCGGGGCGGTCGCCTGGATGCGGATTTTCTCGGGACGCAGCGCGATCGTACCGGCGCGGCCCGGCGAGATCGTCGATTCGGCAGCAACGCGCACCGGCCCTAGGCCGCCGACGTCGATGGTGATCACGGCCGCTGCGTTGGCGAGCACGGGACCCGAGAACAGATTGCACTGCCCGATGAAGTCGGCGACGAAGCGGGTCCGGGGAAAGCTGTAGATTCTCGACGGCTCGTCCAACTGCTCGATGCGGCCCCTGTTCATCACGGCAATGCGATGCGACAGTGCGAGCGCCTCGGTCTGGTCGTGCGTCACATAGACGAAGGTGATGCCGACTTCCTTCTGCAGGTTGATGAGCTCGAGCTGCATTTCCTCGCGCAGCTTGGCGTCGAGCGCCGCCAGTGGCTCGTCGAGCAGAAGCACCGTCGGGTGCGTAACGAGCGCGCGGCCGACGGCCACGCGCTGCTTCTGGCCGCCGGAAAGCTCATGCGGATAACGCTTGCCGAAGCCTTGCAGGCGGACGTCTTCGAGCGCTGCGGCGATCTTGCCGGGAATCTCGGCAGCGGGAGTCTTCGCCATCCGCAGCGGGAAAGCGACGTTGCCCTCGACGGTCATGTGCGGAAACAGTGCATAGCTCTGGAATACCGTCCGTACAGGTCGCTGCTCCGGCGGCCGGCCGGCGAGATCCTCGCCGTTGAGAAGGACGCGGCCATCATCGGGAAGGTCGAAGCCGGCGATCATGCGCAACAGCGTCGTCTTGCCGCAACCCGAGGGACCGAGCAGGGTGAAAAATTCACCGGCCTCGATGCCGATGCTGACGTTGTCGACTGCGGTGAAATCGCCGAAGCGGCGGGTGACGTTCTGGATTTCGAGCAGCGCCATCGCGTTCCGACTCGTCCCCCTCGCGTAATCGGCGGATTGTAGCAAAATGAGCGCGGGCTTCCACACGGTAACGGTTTCAGTGATTCGACCCTGGACTCTTTTCGCGTTGACGAGCGCGTTTGCAATATTGAATGCGGTGGCCGAGGAGCCGCGCACCTATCAGCTCGATCCGTTTGCGCACGCGACTGACGGCTATGCGGGCTGCCCGGCTGCAAAGCCGCCAGTGCTCACGGAACAGGAAATGCGCGTGCAGGCGCATGGGCGCGCGGAGCGGGGCACTTCATGCTGTCTGGCGAAAACCTGCGAATGCGGCGGCGCGTATCGGCGCGATCCGGAAATCAACGACCGCGTCGTCGCGGCGATTCGGCGCGAAAGGCGCTTGCGCGACACCAGCGTGTGGGTCACGACGATGCGCAAGTTCGTCACGCTGCAGGGCTGCGTGCGCAATACGGCGCAGAAAAACGCGCTGGAGAGCCTGGTCAAGCGTCAGCCCGACGTCGCGATCGTGTGGAACGAGACGACCGTTGGCGTCAAGCCTTCGAAGAACAAGCCGTAGCCCGGGATGACCCCGGACTCGATCCGGGCGAATCCCGGGATGGAAGATACCGGCGGATGTTGCTCCCCGGGGTTCGCTCCGCTCACCCCAGGCTACTGGCTACGCGGCTCGACGCGCGAAGCGCAGGGCATCGTCGTTGCCCATGTCGCCGCACCAGTACATTGGGCGGAAGCCATGCGCGACGTAGGCGTGGAACGAAGAATACGGCCAGTTCCGGGGAAGCCTTGCCAGCCCATGGCGCACCGGATCGCTGTGGATGTAATCGATTTGCCGCGAGAGCTCGGCATCGTCCGGCAACAGGCGTTCCTCCACATCGGGTTTCCAGGCGCTGCGTCCGCCGTCGACCACGCGCTCGAAGAGCCCTTTGATCAGCCGCCATCGCGCGGCGCGCGCGGTGTCGTCCGGCGACACTGTCAGGATGCAATGCATGTGGTCGGGCAGGATGACGCCGGCGGTCAGGGTGAAGGGATAGCGGTCGCGGCAAGCCCTGAAGGCCAGGCGCAGCGTGTCGACGTGATCGGTCAACGCGCCGCGATGATTCTCGTCCAGGGAGAGGGTGAAGCAAGACGCGGCCGGCGCGGCTCGTTGGCGAAGCTCGGTTTCCATCGGCGGAATGTCGCATGCCGGCGCCTCGCTGGCATCCACCTTCTGGACGATGCAATTTGGATGATGCGGGAGCGGCGCGAGCGCTGTAGCCCGGGATGAGCGATGCGAATCCCGGGTTTCGCTCGGCTCAACCCAGGCTGCGAACCTCGCGAACGGCTGAAGCGAATCGCCAACCGAGCGTCGCTACTTCGGCGCCGTCGGCTTGGTGCTGAGCGCGGACAGAAGTTCCATCGGCACCGGGAAGACGATCGTCGAGCTTTTGTCGCCGGCGATGTTGCCCAGCGTCTGCAGATAGCGCAGCTGCATCGCCTGCGGCTGCTGCGCGAGCATCTGCGCAGCCTGCAGCAGCTTTTCGGAAGCCTCCAGCTCGCCCTCGGCATGGATGATCTTGGCGCGGCGCTCGCGCTCGGCCTCGGCCTGCCGCGCGATTGCGCGGATCATCGACTCATTGAGGTCGACCTGCTTGATCTCGACGGTCGATACCTTGATACCCCACGCGTCGGTATGCGTGTCCAGCACTCTCTGGATATCGAGGTTGAGTTTCTCGCGCTCGGACAGCAGTTCGTCCAGCACGTGCTTGCCCAGGATGGCTCGCAGCGTCGTCTGGGCGATTTGACTTGTCGCCTGGAGAAACTGTTCGACCTGGATCACCGACTTGGCCGGATCGACGACGCGGAAGTAGACGACCGCATTGACCTTGACCGACACGTTGTCGCGGGTGATCACGTCCTGAGGGGGCACGTCCATGACGATGGTGCGCAGGTCGACGCGCACCCACTGCTGGACAATGGGAATGATGAGGATCAGACCAGGCCCTTTGACTTTCCAGAACCGGCCGAGCATGAACACGACGCCGCGCTGGTACTCGCGCAGCACTTTGAACGACGATGCGAGGATCACGAGGACGACGATCAAGATGATGCCGCCGAAACCGAGTCCGAATATCATCACTAACCTCCCGCGCCTTCGTTGAGCGGCGTCACGATCAGCACCAGGCCGTTGCGCGCCGTGACTCGAACATCCTGCCCGCGTTTGAGCGGCACCGGGCTCTGCACGCGCCACTGCTCGCTGTGGATGCGCGCCCAGCCTTCCGTTTCCGTATCGTCAAGCACCACGCCGACGCTCCCGATCAATTCCTCGTGGCCGGTGACGATAGGTCGCCGGCGCGCTTTCAGTGCGACGCCACCCACCAGCAAGACGAAGAGTCCGGACATGAGGGCCAGCGCTCCAATCAGCCAAAGGGGTATCCCGAAGCCCGGGATTTCGGTGTCGATGAGCATCACCGCACCGATGACGAACGCGATGATGCCGCCGACGCCAAGCGACCCGTAGCTGGGCAGGAATGCCTCGGCGATCAGAAAGCCAATGCCGAGCAGCACGAGCGCGAGCCCGGCATAGTTGACCGGGAGCATGTTCAGCGCGAAGAGGCCGACGCACAGGCAGATCGCGCCGACCACGCCGGGCAACACGAAACCCGGATTGGAGAACTCGAAGAACAGCCCGTAGATGCCGAGCATCATCAGGATCAGCGCAACGCTGGGGTCGGTGATCACCGCGAGAAACCGGCTCTTCCAGTCGGGCTCCATCGTGATCGTCGCGGCGCCGGCCGTCGCGAGCACACGCTCGCCGGCGGCGGTGGCGACCTTGCGGCCGTCGAGCTTGGTCAAGAGCTCCGGCACATCGCGCGCGGTGAGGTCGATCACCTTCTGCGCCAGCGCCTCGTCGGCCGACAGACTTACGGCCTCGCGCACGGCGCGTTCGCCCCATTCGGCGTTGCGTCCACGCAGTTGCGCGAGCCCGCGGATATACGCCGCTGCGTCGTGCGTCTGTTTCTTGGTCAACGTATCCTGGTGCGCGTTCGCATCTTCGCCCGGTTTCGCCTTGCCCTTCTCCTTGTCCTTCTCCTTCTCGACGGCCGGGGGTGCCGAAGGCGGCGCGGGCGACGGCATCCCGATCTGGATAGGCGTGGCGGCGCCGAGGTTGGTGCCGGGCGCCATCGCCGCGATATGGCTGGCGTAGAGGATGTACGTGCCCGCGCTCGCGGCGCGCGCACCGCTGGGGCCGACGAAGACCGCGACCGGGACGCGCGAGGCGAGGATCGCCTTGATGATCTCGCGCATCGAAGTGTCGAGCCCGCCGGGCGTGTCGATCTGCAGCACGACGAGCTGCGCGCCCTCGCGATCGGCACGCGCGAGCCCGCGCGTCACGAAGTCGGCGCTCGCCGGTCCGATCGCGCCGGAAAGCGGCAATACGATCACGGGCGCCGGCGCAGCCGAAC
>JALYSM010000131.1 GCA_030854785.1 Pseudomonadota bacterium | reverse complement strand
CGGAGCCACAGCCGGCTCTCGATCTGCTCCGATTTTGCGAGGTAATGCTCGAGCAACGCCGCGATCGATGTTCCCTCGAGCGCGACGACGCTCTGATACAGCGGCCCGCCATCCTTGGGATCGAGCGTGAGCACCATGCGGCTGGCACGCGCATCGCCGGCCAGATCGGCTAGAAGCGCATCGGTGGTAACCGAGCCTTCCCATTGCGCCGTGGCGCGCAGGCTGAGCGATGCATCGCATTCCACGACGAGCAGACGCAGTGTTCCCGCGTCGTGCAACTGGAGGATGAGGCTGCCATGGAATTTGAGCGAGTTGGCGAGCAGGCAGACCGCGGCCAGCGTTTCGCCGAGCAGGCGGCGGAGGCCGGTGGGGTACGGATGGCAGGCGAGGATCTGTCGGTAAGCCGCGTCCAGACTCACCACCGCGCCGCGCACGGCGGCGCGCTCCATCACGAACCGCGTCAGATTGTCGGCGAAAGGCGGGATCACCGCACAGGCATCTCAAAGGCTTTTGAGCGGGAGCGAGTACAGCGTCATCGGCAGTCCTGAGTTCTTGTCGAAGATGGCACCCGCCTCGATGCCGGCCTTGGCAATCGCGGTCGCGGTGCGCAGTCGCCGGTACAGCGCCTGCATCGCGCCCAAGGCGAATTCGCGCCCGGACCCGACGGCCCAGAACTGCGTGTATTCGAAGACCTCGCGCATCGAGTACACGCCAAAGATGCCGCTGCCGTTGGCGATCAGCGCCGTGACCTGCGTCGATTCGTAGGGGTCGTCCTCTTCCTCCTTGGGGTTGAGGAAGTGCTGGTCCTTGAGAATCGGGTGCAGCTTGCGAAAGGTCTCGAAGATCGCGGCCTTGCTGCCGAGATCGAGGTCTTTGTGTTGCGCGAGCAGGCTTTCGAACACCAGCTGATGCGCCGCGCTACCGCACAATCCCACGTAACTATCGCGGTAGTACACGATCTTGTCGTAGATGCGATCGAACTGGGCGGACAACCGCGTGTCGCCGAAGGTCGTCAGCGAATCGGCGGCGATCGCGACTTCGTTGTGCTTGCGAACGACGACGAGCGTGGTCATAGGTGGCGGGAAAAGCGGGGACGTGGCGCTGCCGTGACGATCGGGGCGTGCCGTACCGGGTCAGCGCGGCGGTACGTATGAATTATACCGCGTGTCCCGTCAGCGCGGGACCGGCAGCATGAGGACCGGCGGCAGCGCCGTAGGCGCCCAAGCCCGTTGTGCCCACTGCCAGAACTCAGCCACGGATGTCGGCACGGCGGGCGGTTGTGCCTGCGCCAGGAAATCCCAAGCGCGCATGAGCGCCGGCAGCGGATCGGCGTCATCCAGCGGGCGCGCGCCGGTCTGCTTCGACAGCTTCTCGCCGCTGGGAAGGATCGCGACCGGGTGATGCAGATATGACGGCGTTGGCAGGCCGAGCTGGCGTTGCAGCCAGATCTGGCGCGGCGTCGAGGCGAGCAGATCGGCGCCGCGCACGACATGCGTGATGCCTTGCGCGGCGTCGTCGACAACGACTGCGAGCTGATAGGAGAAGATTCCGTCGGCGCGCTTCACGATAAAATCACCGATGTCGCGATCCAGGTGCTGCTCCTGCCAACCCTGCAGACGGTCGTGAAAACCGATCGCTTGATCGGTGACGAGGAGTCTGCACGCGCGCCCCTTGCGGCCCGGTGCCACGCCGTTGCGGCAGGTGCCGGGATACTTGCGCTCTCCGATGATGCCGAACGGCGCGGCTTCGAGCTCCCTGCGCGTGCACGCGCACCCGTAGATCAGGCCGCGCGCCGCCAGGGTGTCGAGCGCCGTCTGATACAGCGCGCCACGTGCGCTCTGACGAACGACCTCGCCCTCCCATTCGAACCCGTAGGCTTTCAGTGTGGAGAGCATTTCATCGGCGGCGCGATCGCGGCTGCGCGGCGTGTCGACATCCTCGATCCGCACCGACCACTCGCCGCCCGCCGCCCGCGCGTCGCACCAGCTCGCCAGCGCGGCCACGAGCGACCCGAAGTGCAGCGGCCCGGTCGGTGACGGCGCAAAACGACCGTGGTAACGCCACGTACCGGGCTGCCTCCCCATCAGGTCGGCGCGAGTACCGTGCATGCGCGTGTCGGCAGCCGCAGCGATTCACTACGTGCGCTGCACCGGGCCCCTCGCTGCCGGCTCACGCGGCGGCCTCTTTGCACCGGCCGTCGATATGGTTCCACTACGCGTCGGCCGCAGCCGCGATTCGCCTCGCGCGATCCCCGCTTCGCTTCGCTCACGGGGCCCCTCGCTGCGGGCTCACGCGGCTACTGAATGATATTCGCGCCGACTCGAGTTTTCGCGGGCCCGCCACCGCCAGCGGGCGCTGGGTTCCACAGCCAAAGGCGCTGCATCGACCCGACCACCGCGCTCGGATATTCGGAGCGCCCGAGGCTGCCGTTGTATCTCCCGAGAGCGCGGTACAAGTTGCCGTTCTCGAGATCGAGGTAATGGCGCAGGATCGTGCAGCCGTAGCGTAGGTTCGTTCGCAGCGTAAACAGGTCATGCTCAGAATTTCCGATCTGGTCCAGCCAGAACGGCATGACCTGCATGTAGCCGCGCGCGCCGGCGGAGGACACGGCGTACTTGCGGAAGTTGCTTTCTTGCTGGATCAGCCCGAGCACCAGTTGCGGATCCAGGCCGGCTCGCGAGGCTTCATACTGCACCGTGACCAGAAAATCGCGACGGGTCGGCCAATCCGGTATTTTCGCCGCGAGGCGAGATGACATGTCCGCCAGCCAGGCCAAGCCTTCGACGTCGGTCGCGAACACGAGATGCGGCGCAGGATAATCGCTGACGCTACGATGCAGAGAGTTCTGCACGTTCGCGGCAAGCGCTTCCTCGATCTGCGCTCCGGCTCGCGCCGCCGCCGGAGCGAGCGAGAGCAGCGTCGCGAGCAGTATGCGCGCGAGCGGAAACGAAACGATGCGCGAGGCGAACACGATTATCGGCGGGAGGCGCAGTTTAGCTTGTTTTGGACAAGCGTGATTATATCTGGCGCGGGCACCGCCGTGGCGGCGTTGTCGCGCCGCCCCTGATACTCGACTTTTCCGTCCTTGAGCCCGCGTTCACCGACGGTGACCCGATGGGGAATCCCGATAAGCTCGAGATCGGCGAACATGACGCCCGGCCGTTCGCCGCGGTCGTCGAGCAGCACTTCCACGCCCGCGTTCTCCAGCTCGTCATGCAGACGGTCCGCGGTCGTTCGCACCGCGTCGCTGCGATCGTATCCGACCGGTGCGATCGCGACGCCGAAGGGTGCCATCGCCGCCGGCCAGACGATGCCGCGCTCGTCGTTGTTCTGCTCTATGGCGGCCGCGACCGCGCGACTGACCCCGATGCCGTAACACCCCATTTCCATGAACTGCGGTTGACCCTTGGGGTCGAGAAAAGTTGCACCCATCGCCTCCGAGTACCGCGTGCCCAGCGCGAACACGTGCCCGACTTCGATGCCGCGCATGATTTCCAGCACGCCCTTGCCGTCGGGAGACGGATCGCCAGCGACCACGTTGCGAATATCGGCAATCAAGTCCGGCTCGCGGCAGTCGCGCCCGAAATTGACGCCGCGCAGGTGATGGTCGACCTCGTTAGCGCCGCAGATGAAATCGCTCATCAGCGCGACGGTTCGATCGACGATCAGTGGGATATCGGCCGAGATGCCCACGGGGCCAAGATACCCGGGTACGCAACCGGTGGCGGCGACGATCTCGGCTTCGCTCGCCCAGCGAAATCCGTTGAGCGCGGGGATCTTCCCCACCTTGATCTCGTTCAAGCTGTGATCGCCGCGAATGAGCAGCATGTGCACTTTGCCCGCGACATGGAGCATGATGCATTTAACGGTGCGGCCGAGCGGCAGATGCAATAACTCGGCAACTTCTTCGCACGTCGACTTCCCGGGAGTCGGCACCTTCTGCAGAGGCTCAGCCGGCGCGGCGCGATGAATACCTCGCGTGACCGCTTCCGCAAGCTCGACGTTGGCGGCGTAATCGGAGTTCGCGCAGTAGGCGATCGCGTCCTCGCCCGACTCGGCGAGCACCTGAAATTCGTGCGAAGCCGTTCCGCCGATCGGGCCGGTGTCGGCAGCGACTGGCCGGAACTTGAGGCCGAGCCGGGTGAAGATGCGCGCATACGCGTCGTACATGGACCGGTACGAGTTGAGCATCCCGTCCTTGTCCGCGTCGAACGAATACGCGTCCTTCATCACGAACTCGCGCGCGCGCATCACGCCAAAACGCGGGCGGATTTCGTCGCGGAACTTGGTCTGGATATGATAGAAGTTGACCGGCAGCTGCTTGTAGCTTTTCAATTCCTTGCGCGCGACGTCGGTGATGACTTCCTCGGAGGTCGGCTGGATCACGAAGTCGCGCTGGTGACGGTCCTTGATGCGCAGCAGCTCCGGCCCGTAATCGTCCCATCGCCCGGATTCCTGCCACAACTCGGCCGGTTGCACGACCGGCATGAGGAGCTCGACGGCGCCTGCCCGATTCATTTCGTCGCGCACGACTGCCTCGACCTTGCGCAGCACGCGCAGGCCCAGCGGCATCCAGGTGTAGATGCCTGCCGCGAGCCGCTTGATCATGCCGGCGCGCAGCATCAGGCGATGGCTGGCGAGCTCGGCCTCTGCAGGGGCTTCCTTGAGCGTCGACAGAAAGAACCGGGACGCGCGCATGGCGGGTTTTTTGCAAAGCGTTGATTTTAACCCAATTTGTCACGTCCTCGGAGGGCGATCTAGCGCAGCGGCAAGAGTTCGCGATTCCGGCGCTCTACAGCCTCCGCGCGCTCGAGCAGGGGCCGCGCCTCATCGTTGCGACCCAGCGCCTGCAGGGCATCCGCCCATCCGCGATACGCCGGCGCATACGCCGAGTCCACGCGGACCGCGACGGCAAATCGCGCGGGCGCTTCGTCGATTCGTCCGAGCGCGCGCAGCGCGTGCGCCCAGCCTGCGTGCGCCTGCGGGTAAAAGGGATCGACCGCCACGGCGCGCTCGTAGTAAGCGAGAGCGAGCTCAGGTTCGCCGAGCGCGCGCAGCGCGTCGGCTCTTCCATACGCGGCATCGCCGGCGCCAGGTGCATTCGCGAGCGCGCCGTCGAAGTTCGCGACTGCGCCACGCGCATCGCCGGCGGCCAGCCGCGCGAACCCCATCCCCTTGAGCGCGTCCTCGGTTTCGCCCGCCCGCTCGATTTCGTTAAGCGCGGCTGCAAGCGCCTTCTCGGGTCGCCCGAGCGCCGCGTATACCATCGCCAGCGGCGGCGCCGAAAACATGTCGCGCGCGCCGAGCGCCATCGCACGCTCGCCGGCCGTCGCGGCCTGCTCGAGTCGATGCAGCCCGAACAGAACGTGACCCCATGCGCTCCAGGCGCGTGAGTTGTCCGGCGCGAGCGCAAGCGCGCGACGCGCCAGCGCCAGGGCCTGATCCCGCCGATGCAGCAGCGATGCGTTGATCGCGTTATTGGCGAGGAGATCTGTCGTCCGCGCTGGAACCTCGAGGGCGCGCACACGGTGCGCACGGGCCTCGTCGAACCTTCCCATCAGATCGAGTGCGTTGGCCCAATTCTGATGAATGACTGGAAGCTGCGGCCCGGCTGCCACGGCGTCGCGGAATCGCTCGATCGCCTGGGGGAGCTGGCGCTGCTGCATGAGGCAGATGCCCTGCATGTTCAACGCCCAGGGTCGCTCGGCCGCGGGGGCTCGCTGCATCATGTGCTCCAAGGTCGCGAGCGTTCGGGTGAACTCAGGCGATTGCTCGGTGGTTTCCTGGGCAAAATAGTGATGCGCGAGAATCCACGGATCGACCGCGCGCAAAACGTCTTCGGCCCCCGCGGCAAGCAGGCTCTGGATATCCGCTCTGCGGTGCACGCCGACGATGGTCACGCTGAAGAGGTCGCGGCGGCGCAGCGTGAGCTCGTAGCAGGCGCCCTCGCGTGTGACCTCCCCGCCAATGTGTTCCTCCGGAATGCGCAGCAGCTGATGGATTGAGCGCACGATTGCCTGCAACGAAAAGCGCGCCGGGACCTGCAGATCGACCAGTGCCGCGCACGAATCGACGCCGCGCAGCTCTTTGAGCGTCGGGGCCTTGCGCTGCATGGCGAGCACGCTGTCGAGCAACCGCTCCGCGACGACCGCGGGCGAGTAGCCGCGCACGGCGAGTAAATGTGGCACATCGATCGGGTCGAGGAATACGGTGTTGCGGCGGAGCTCGCGCACGATCGTATAGAGCAGTGCGGCGAGCGCCGCGATCAGCACGGCCAACAGCAGTATCGTGAAGATTGCGACCAAATTCTGCGCGAGCCATGGCAGCGCGCCCTGGCCGTCGGTGAAGCCGAACAAGATCGGCGCGCCGAAATTCGCGGTGTTCGCGTTGCGGCGATGGAGGCCGAACAATTGGCGCTTGAGCCAGAACAATGGATCGGGCTGCCGAGCGCAGCGAGCGATTGTTACGCCGGGTTAGCGGACCACAAGCACGGGCAGCTTCGACTGCGTCAGCACTTTCTGAGTCTCGCTACCCAGTACCAGCGCCGCCACGCCACTGCGACCGTGCGAGGCCATGACGATCGCGTCGCACTTCTGTTTCCTTGCCGCGGCGAGGATGGCTTCCCATGGCGAAGCGGAGATCGCCGAGACGCCGGTGAACCTGACGCGGGCGGCTCGCGCCTTGACGGCAATGGTGTTCAGAATACGGTCGGCTTCCTTCTTGCATTGAGCCGCGTATTCCTTGCGTGACAGTGGCTCGAAGACCACGCCATCGGCGTATACGGGCATCGGATAGTCGGGCGAGGCGTGAAATCCCGTCAAGCGGGCGCCGGTGGCTTTGGCCAGACCGATCGCGTGCGCGGCCGCCTTCAGCGACAGCCTGGATCCGTCGGTGGGGATAAGGATGTGGCGATACATGGTTATCTCCGCAGCAACGATCCCGTGCAGTAATGTTACGCCGCTCGCGCGCGAACGGTTCGACCAAAATCGACAGGGGCGGGGCGCGCTCGACGGAGCCGGCGTCATGGCAAGCGCTTCTGCCGTGTCGATTGGCAGCCATGAGCATGCGACAATCCGCGCCATGGCGCCCGAGATTTCCGATCCACGCACATTTCCGGCGCGAGCCAAGACAGCGCACACGCCTCTGATCGAGCTCGCCGAGGCGAGCCTTGCCGAGACCAGTGCCGGGCGTGCCGACGCGCTCGATCGTACTCTTACGACGGCACTGGCGGAGCGGCTCGAATCCGGCGATGCATTGCTCCTTGCGGAACTCATCGCTGCGGCGCCTTCGGTCGCCATCGCGCGTCAGCTTTGGCGCCGCCTGATCGATGCCTGGCGCCTGGCATCGCGGCGCGGTGCGACGGACGGCGTGGCAGCGACGCTGTTTGCCGTACCTGTCGTCGTCATCGCGGCAACTCGAAGCACGGCGGACACTTCTGCGCTCGTGCCGAGCGTCGCGGGCGTCTTGTCCGATACGGCCCGCCTGGCCGCAATCCTGCTCGAGCATCGCGCGCTCGCAAGCAACGACTCGTTCGGACTGGCCGATGCGCTCGTCGCAGCCGATGCCGTCGACGTCCCTCGATTGAGCGAACTCCTGGCATGGCAAAGGCTGGTGGGAAAACGCGAGACCGTCGAGCGTGATCTGCCACCGACCCCGATCGCAGTGCAATCGGGCCAGCAAAGTGTGCATCTGCGTTTTCTGATCGGCACGACGCTTGGGGCGCCGGATGTCGATGTGCTGGCCACTGCCGATGGCGCAGGTTGGGCGTTGGCGCTCGCCGGGGAGCTTGCCCGACAACTCGCGTTGCCGGAGGTCTCTGTGCTCGCGCTGCCGCGTACGCCGCAATCGCCGCCGGCCGCTCTGCAGCAGGGGCGCGCGGCACAACGCGAGGTCGGCGCGCAACTGTTCGCGAGCAATGCGATCCGCAAGCTGCGCGCCACCGTCGGCGAGCCCTCGGCGGTGATCAGCGCGCATCGCTGCCTCGGCGCACCAGGCGGCGGCGAGCTGCGCTTGTCGTTGTCGAGTCCGTTCGATCCTCGACAGGCGGAGGGATTCCGGTGTCCGTTGTTTCCGACCGACCCGGTGGCCGATGTCGCATCGATGCTGGTCGACCTGCTGCGCGATTGCCGGGTTGCCGATGTGCGCGTGCTCCGCGAGGTGCATCCGGACCGCGACCCGCAGACCGGCGTGACGCTGCTGTTCAAATCGGACGCTTTCGCCGCAGCGAGCACACACCGCTGCACTGAGAAAACGCAATGCGGAAGCTGACAGGGAACACCGACCCCGCGCAGATTTGCCGGATCACGCTGGAAGAGGCGGCGGAGCTCCTGCCGACTCCGGAGGGAAAGCGCTCAGCGCCGGTGTTCGAGCACGGCTCGCTGCAGGTCAAGCTCTACGCTCCGCGTGGCAACGATACGCAGTCGCCTCACGCGCGCGACGAGATCTACGTGGTGGCGCGAGGCGAAGGCTGGTTCGTCAACGGCGGACGACGGCATCGCTTCGGGCCGCACGATGTCCTCTTCGCCCAAGCCGGCGTCGTGCACCGGTTCGAGGACTCTTCCGACGACTTCGTGGTCTGGGTGTTCTTCTACGGGCCGGAAGGCGGAGAGGCCGACGGCGAGGTGATCCGAAACGCTACGCTGCAAGCCGACTCGCGAGACCAATGACGCTATGATGGCTCGCGTCGCCTGACCTTGCCGATGCCACTGATCGATTGTTTGACCTTCGGATCGCCCAGATACTCGACTGCGCCGGCGCCGGAGATATCGACTTCGAGCGAATTGGCGGCATTCACGACGGCCTTGCCTGCACCGCTCACTTCGATGACCGCCTCTTCGCTCGCGAGCTTGCCGGCCTGAAACGAGCCCGCGCCGGAGAGGTCGATTCGCTGCCGCAGGACCTTGCCGGCGAGCTCGGCCTTAATGGCGCCCGAACCGTCGAGGCGCAGCGTGGTCGCCTGCAAGTCGCGGATCTTGAGCGAGCACGCTCCGGCGAGATCGAGCCGCAACTCGCCGGCCCTGAGGCTGTCGGCCGCCACGGTCACCGCACCGGCCGCGTCGATCTGGTCGATCTCGCGCAGATTGACCGTTATGCGGGGCGTACGGCTGCCGCGGCGCCCCGAAAACCACTGCCAGACCGGGCGCTGTTCGGGGGCATCGATAGTGAGCGTGCCGCCATGGACTTCGGTTCGTATGCGGCGCAACGTCGATGATGGCGCCTCGATGGTCAGACCTTCCGCGGTGCCCTGGACCAGGCTCACTTCGGCCTGCCCGTCGATCTCGAGGCGATGAAATCCGGTCGCGGTTCGCTCCTCACGCACCAGCTCCCCGCTCGGGGCGTTGCGTGCATACGAAACCACCGCGATGGCGGCGAGCGCCCCGAGCACGAGAACAGCGAATGCGATGAGAAACGCTTTCATGATCGGCTTCCGGAAGGGCGATATCCGTTAGATGTCCCGGCGTGTCGATGCGGATTCGTGGCGCGTACGAGCTCAACGGGCGGAGTGCAATGGGACCTGCCGGGATTCGAGCGGGAACAGCACGGCAGATGCGACGCGCCGAAGAACGCGATCATGGCAGCCGGCACACGCACGACCGCTATAATACCAATCTGCATATTCGTCATGCGCCGCCATGAACCTCGACCGCGTCTCCGCCGGCAAGGGCGTTCCCAACGACTGCAACGTGATCATCGAGATTCCTATGCATGGCGATCCGATCAAGTACGAGGTCGACAAGGAAACCGGTGCCGTGTTTGTCGATCGCTTCATGTCGACGGCGATGCGTTATCCATGCAACTACGGATACATTCCGCGCACGTTGTCGGGTGACGGCGATCCGTCCGACGTGCTGGTGCTCTCGCCGGTGCCGTTGATCACCGGCGTGGTGGTCCGCTGCCGGCCGATCGGCATGCTCAAGATGGACGACGAGGCCGGCAGCGACGCCAAGATCCTAGCCGTGCCCATCGACAAGCTGTCGAGCCTTTATCGGTCGATCGAGTCGCCCCGTGACTTGCCTGAGATCACGACAAGGCAGATCGCGCATTTTTTCGAACACTACAAAGATCTCGAGGCTGGCAAGTGGGTGCGCGTGTCGAGCTGGGTCGGTGCCGAGGAAGCGAAGAACGAGATCATCGAAAGTGTTGCGCGCTACGAGGCGCAACATCCCGCATCCCAGGTTTGACGGCGCCTGCGATCGTCGCGGCACCGCGCCGGTTATGCTCGAAGGTTAGCTCTCTGGCGGTGCGACGACGAGGCGGGTGCGGGCGGTGCGATCCTGAAGGTATTGCCGGTCGCGGTCGACGAGGGCCCAGGCGTAATTAAGCGCCAAGAGGGCCAGCGCCCAGCGGCTGTGCCCCAAGGGCGCGAGCGCGAGATACCCGGCGACGGCAAGCACCGGGCCGATCCAGCATGCGAAGTAGCGCAGCATTGCCGCCTGCGCTGGGACGAGCGCTCCCGCGGTGCTCCGCAGCGCGAGGCGCCACGTCTTCATCGGCAGCGTACGCCGGCCTCCGCTCCACAGCCCGATGCAATACACGCCGCAGACCGCGAATACGACGGCACCCGAGACGGCCCGCGCCGGGCGCGTCATCAGGTAGGGGACCACCTGGCTGGCGCCCGGGTCGAGGTTGGCCGGGGTGACGATGGGAAGCAGGGCAAACCCGACCAGCAGCAGGAGGGCAGCAAGCAGGAGCGCTTCGTACGCGGACGCCCCGAGCCTGCGCGCCAGTCCGGCAGGCTGCACGACGCCGGTCACCGACCTCGCCGCCGACTAGGGCTTGGCCGCCGGCGGGACACCGCTCCGACCGTCCAGCTCCTTCCTTTTCTCCGGCGGAAGCTGTTGGCCCGCGGGTGGGGGACCGCCGCGGCTGTCCAGCTCCTTCCTTCTCTCCGGCGCAAGCTGTTGAACCGCCGGTGGGGCACCGCTGCGGTTGGTAAGCTCCTTGCGCTTTTCCGGCGGGAGCTGTTGATATTCCTGCCACTTCTGCTGGACTTCCTGCCTCTTCTCGGGCGGCAATTGCTTCATGGTCTTGTACTGCTCACGGGCCTGGCGCCGCTGATCCGGGGTGAGACGCGTCCACGCGCCCATCTGCTGCTGCACGCGTTCCTGCTCGGCAGGCGCCAGCTGGGGATACCGCTTGGCGATACCCATCCACTTTTGCCTGCGCGCGGGATCGAGAGAATCCCACTCCGCAGCGAGCGGCGCGAGGACCTGCTTCTCGGGGGGGGAAAGTTCGGCCCATGAGGGAGCGCGCGGCCCGACTGCGACCGCTCCGGCCGGCGAACTGGCAAAGGTAATCGCCAGCAGGGCTGCGGCGATCAGGGCTCGGAGCGCTTGAGCCAAGCCTGGAATCCCCGGTCCAGATAGGCTTCGATCGGCAGCTCGGAAGACAGGATCGCCGCATCGGTTTCCTCGATGTCACGCGCCTGCTGCGCCGCCTGCCAGTATTGGTACGAAATGAGCCCGCCGACAAGCAGTAGCAAACCGATCCAGATGCGGGCATCAGCGAGAAAGCGCCGCCCGCCGCCGAACGTCGCGCCCCCCGCCCCGGCGAAGGTAAACTCCGGGGTGTGCTGCGGCGCGGAAAGCCGAGCCAGCGCCTCCTGACGCGCCCGCTGCAGCTTGAACGCCGTGCCGGCCCTGAGCCCAGCCGTCCCGCGATCGAGATAACCTGTTATTTTCTTTGCAATTTCTTGGTCGTTCATAGACTGACCCCTCTGGCCTTGAGCATTTCAGCCAACGCGTGAACGGCTCTCGAGCAGTGAGTCTTTACACTGCCTTCCGAGCAGCCCATGGCCGTGGCCGTCTCCGCCACATCGAGTTCTTCCCAGTAACGCAACAGAAATGCTTCGCGTTGACGCGCCGGGAGCCTCGCCAAGGCCTGTTCGATCAGGGCGACAGTTTCCGCCTGCTGCTGCTGCTGTGCAGGATCCGCCGCCAAGTTCGAGTCGGACCGTGCGGACAAAGTTTCGAGCGGATCGAAGTCTTCGTCCTTGTCATCCTTGTGCCCGAACGCGGAAAGGAGCGTGGTCCACGTCGAGCGCACCTTCTGGCGCCGGAAATAGTCGTGGATAGTGTTCTGCAGGATACGTTGAAACAGCATCGGCAGTTCCTGCGTCGGCTTGGCGGCGTATTTCTCGGTCAGCTTGAGCATAGCGTCCTGGACGATGTCGAGCGCTGCATCCTCGTCGCGTACCGCGAAGATCGCCTGCTTGAACGCGCGGCGCTCAACCTCCGCGAGAAAGGCCGAAAGTTCCTGATGCGAAGCGATTGCTAACCTCCGGGGGTGTGTTCCGGCGATGTGTGCTCCGGCGATTATAGGCGCGGCGGGCCGACCGGCTGGCGTCCTCGAGGGTCTGCAGCGCAGCTCGGAGGGGCAGGAAACCGTCGTGCATGCGGTCGCGTATCCGAATTGACGCAGCGCAGCGGACTTGACCAATGCCGGCGATGCCGGTAACGTTGATTCACGGATTCTTCGGGAATTCGTGCTGTGCTGCAAAAACGGCCGTTGGCGTCCCCTCCGGACGCGCCACAAGCGCTGCCAGAGCAACCCGATGGGACGCGGCCCATGCTGCAATAATCGCGGCTTTCAACCCGAAAAAGCCTTGAAGTGAGCGCCTGACCCTGGCGCGGCGCGTTTTGCAGACCCCGACCCGCGAGAGCGGCGCCGGGCAAACGTGTTCGTTATCGCTTGAGGCGGGGTATCCATGCAGCTTACGGGCGCAGAGATCGTCATCCGCTGCCTGCAGGAAGAAGGCGTCGAGTACGTCTTCGGCTATCCAGGCGGCGCGGTTCTCAACATCTACGACGAGCTGTTCAAGCAGGAGCAGGTGAAGCATGTCCTGGTCCGGCATGAACAGGGGGCGGCGCATGCCGCCGACGGTTACTCGCGCTCGTCGCACAAGATCGGCGTCTGCCTCGTCACCTCGGGGCCGGGCGTCACGAACGCGGTCACCGGCATCGCGACCGCGTACATGGATTCGATACCGATGGTGATCCTCACCGGCCAGGTTCCCACCCACGCCATCGGTCAAGACGCGTTCCAGGAGTGCGACACGGTCGGAATCACCCGGCCCTGCGTGAAGCACAACTTCCTCGTCAAGGACGTGGTCCAGCTCGCCGTCACGATAAAAAAGGCATTCTATCTCGCCCAGACCGGGCGGCCGGGGCCGGTGCTGGTCGACATACCCAAGGACATCACGCAAGCAAAGGCCGAGTACAACTATCCGAAAACCATCGCGCTGCGCTCGTATAACCCCGTCACGCGTGGACATGCGGGCCAGATCAAGAAGGCGGTCGGACTCCTGCTCGAAGCGAAGCGGCCCATGGTGTATACCGGCGGCGGCGTGATCCTAAACAACGCGTCGTCGCAGCTTACGCGGCTGGTGCGCCTGCTCGGCTTTCCGTGCACCAATACGCTGATGGGCCTCGGCGGGTTCCCGGGCACCGATCCGCAGTTCACCGGCATGCTCGGCATGCACGGCACCTACGAGTCGAACATGGCGATGCAGAACTGCGACGTGCTGCTCGCCGTGGGTTCGCGCTTCGACGATCGGGTCATCGGCAATCCGACGCACTTTTTCCGCGCTGACCGCAAGATCATCCATATCGATATCGACCCGTCGTCGATTTCCAAGCGCGTCAAGGTCGACGTCCCGATCGTCGGCTACGTCGTCGATGTGCTCGAAGAGATGCTGAAGCTGATCGAGTCCTCGCCACAGCGGCCGGACGCGCAGGCACTCAAGGAGTGGTGGGGCCAGATCAAGGAGTGGCAGCGCAAGGACTGTCTCAAGTACGACCGCAAGAGCGCGCTGATCAAGCCGCAGTACGTGATCGAGAAGCTCTGCGAGATCACCGGCGGGGACGCGATCATCACCTCGGATGTCGGCCAGCACCAGATGTGGGTCGCGCAATACTACAAGTTCGACAAGCCTCGGCGCTGGATCAATTCAGGGGGCTTGGGGACGATGGGCTTCGGTCTGCCTGCCGCAATGGGCGCGGTTCTCGCGAACCCCGGTGCGACCGTCGCCTGCGTGACCGGCGAAGCCTCGATCCAGATGTGCATCCAGGAGCTCTCGACCTGCAAGCAGTATCATCTGCCGGTCAAGATCGTGAACCTGAATAACAAGTACATGGGCATGGTCCGGCAATGGCAGGAATTTTTCTACGGCAACCGCTATGCCGAGTCGTACATGGACGCGCTGCCCGATTTCACCAAGCTGGCCGAGGCATACGGCCACGTCGGCATGAAGATCGAGAAACCAGGCGACGTCGAAGGCGCGTTGCGCGAGGCGTTCAAGCTCAAGGATCGGCTGGTGTTCCTCGACATGATCACCGATCAGGCCGAGAACGTGTTTCCGATGATCCCCGGCGGCAAGGGACTCACCGAAATGATCTTCGCCGAAGAATTGTAGCCATGCGCCATATCCTGTCGATTCTCGTGGAGAACGAGGCCGGTGCGCTGTCGCGCATTTCGGGCTTGTTTTCCGCACGTGGCTATAACATCGAGTCGCTGACCGTCGCGCCAACCGAGGATGAGACGATGTCGCGGATGACCATCGTCACCGCCGGCTCCGACGACGTCGTCGAGCAGATCACCAAGCAGTTGAACAAGCTGGTCGAGGTCGTCAAGGTCGTCGATCTCACCGATGGCAATCACATCGAGCGCGAGCTGATGCTGGTCAAGGTACGCGCCGCGGGCAAGGATCGCGACGAGATGAAGCGGCTCGCCGACATCTTCCGCGGTCGCATCCTCGACGTTACCGACAAGAGCTACACGATCGAGCTCACGGGCACAGGCGAGAAGCTCGACGCTTTCCTGCAGGCGATAGAGCCGGGCGTCATCCTCGAAACGGTGCGCACCGGAGCGTCGGGCATCGGGCGGGGCGAGCGGATACTCAGGGTCTAGCGCAACCGAGAGGATGAACATGAAGGTCTACTACGAGAAGGACGCGGACCTGTCGCTGATCAAGGGCAAGAAGGTCACGATCGTCGGCTACGGCTCCCAGGGCCATGCGCACGCGCAGAATCTGAACGACTCCGGCGTGAAGGTAACGGTCGGGTTGCGCGCCGGCGGCGCGTCGTGGGACAAGGCGAAGAAAGCCGGGCTCAAGGTCGCCGCCGTTGCCGACGCAGTCAAGGGTGCCGACATCGTCATGCTGTTAATGCCCGACGAGCACATCGCCGCGGTCTACCGCGAAGAGGTAGAGCCCAACATCCGCAAGGGCGCGACGCTCGCTTTCGCGCACGGATTCAACATCCACTACGGGCAGGTCATGCCCCGGACCGACCTCGATGTGGTGATGATCGCGCCCAAGGCGCCGGGACACACCGTGCGCTCCACCTACGTGCAGGGCGGGGGCACGCCGATGCTGATTGCGGTACATCAGGACGTGAGCCAGAAGGCGCGCGATCTGGCGCTCTCCTACGCCGCGGCGATCGGCGGCGCGCGCGCCGGCGTCATCGAGACATCGTTCAAGGAGGAGACCGAGACCGACCTGTTCGGAGAGCAGACCGTCCTCTGCGGAGGCTGCGTGGAGCTGGTCAAGAACGCGTTCGAGGTGCTCGTGGAGGCCGGTTATGCGCCCGAGATGGCGTATTTCGAATGCCTGCACGAACTGAAGCTCATCGTGGATTTGATGTACGAGGGCGGGATCGGCAACATGAACTATTCGATCTCCAACAATGCGGAATACGGCGAATACGTGACCGGACCTCTGATCATCAACGCTGCCACCAAGGACGCGATGCGCGCGGCGCTCGCGCGCATTCAGAGCGGCGAGTACGCGCGCAACTTCATCCTGGAGAATCGCGCCGGCGCGCCAATGCTGCTGTCGCGACGGCGCATGACCGCCGAGCATCCGATCGAGCAGGTCGGCGGAAAGCTACGGGAAATGATGCCGTGGATCAGGAAAAACAAGCTCGTCGACCAATCCCGCAACTGAGAAACAGTCAGCGTGGCTGGGTCGGGCTCGTCGTCATCCTGATCGCGCTGATAATTGTCGCGCTGCTGACGCCGACGGTGCTGAAGTCCTACGGCCTGCTGCCCGGCTCCGACTCAGCGGTGAACGCAGGGCCGCGCGGCGTCGGCGCGGTCAGTCCCGCATCCACCGATCCGACCGTCGTGACGCCTGCACCGACCACTCCGATCGAGCGGGCGCGTGGCGTAGAGCAGCAACTGCAGCGCGACGCGCAGGATCTCGCGCGGCGCGTCGACGAGTCGACGAAGTAACCCACCGATGTCCGGCGCCGCTTACCCGCATTCCATCATCGCCCGCGAAGGCTGGCCGTTTCTGGCGATTGCGATTGTCGTCGCGCTCGCGCTGACGTGGACCGGCCCGTGGCTGCTCGCCGTCGTCGCCTGGCTGGCCGTCGCGTTCATCGGACAGTTCTTTCGCGATCCGCCACGCGCCGTGCCGGAGCAGGCGAATGCCGTGCTGTCGGCGGCCGACGGCAAGGTAATGGTCGTCGAGCGCGCGCACGATCCTTATTTGGACCGCGATGCGCTGAAGATCAGCGTGTTCATGAATGTGTTCAACGTGCATTCGAATCGCAGTCCGATCGACGGCGAGGTTAAGGGCCACTGGTATCACGCCGGCGGGTTTTTCAATGCGGCGCTGGACAAGGCTTCGCTTGAGAACGAGCGCAATGCGCTGCACATCGCGAGAGCGGACGGCGTCGACGTCATCTGCGTGCAGATCGCCGGGCTGATCGCGCGACGCATCCTGTGCTACGTCGGGCCCGGCGATCGGCTGCGGCGCGGGCAGCGTTTTGGTTTCATCCGTTTCGGCTCGCGAGTCGATGTCTATCTGCCGCCGACTGCGACACCCAAAGTCGCGGTGGGCGACGCCGTGTATGCGACGACGACGATAATCGCCGAGAGCTGATCTGGCGCGCAGCGGCGTTGTCTTGCAAGTGGCTAGCTGCTAGGCTAGTTCGCATGGGGGACTATCAGCAGGAGCGGGCACTCGCCAAGAACCGCATTCGCCGTCGCGGGATCTACCTGCTGCCCAACCTGTTCACGACCGCGGCGCTGTTCGCCGGCTTCTACGCCATCGTCCAGGCGATGAACGGCCGCTTCGACGACGCGGCGATCGCGATCTTCGTAGCAATGGTTCTAGACGGCCTCGACGGCCGCGTCGCCCGGCTCACCAAGACGCAGAGCGCGTTCGGCGCCGAGTACGACAGCCTGTCCGACATGGTGTCATTCGGTGCCGCGCCAGCGCTGGTCGTCTACGAATGGGCGCTGCTCAGCATGGGCAAGCTTGGATGGATCGCCGCATTCGTCTACTGCGCCGGAGCGGCGCTACGCCTGGCGCGCTTCAACACCATGCTCGAGGTCGCCGACAAGCATTATTTCCAGGGGCTGCCCAGCCCCTCGGCGGCGGCGCTGGTCGCCGGTTTCGTGTGGATTATGGACGACAACGCGATCGACCCGGAGAGCGTGCGCTGGTGGGCGTGGACGATCACGATCTTCGCGGGCCTTACCATGGTCAGCAACTTCAAGTACTACAGCTTCAAGACCATCAACCTGCGACGCAGCGTCCCGTTCGTGGTGATCTTTCTCATCGTCCTTCTCTTCGTGCTGGTGACTATCAGCCCTCCTGTCGTCCTGTTCGCCTGCTTCGTGCTCTACGGGCTGTCGGGGTACGCCTGGTCGGCGTGGCTGGCGCTCAAGCGCCGGCGCGGGTGAGTGCGACCAAGCTGCGCCGCGATACGGGTTGCATGCAGGCGCCAATCCGGCTATAGTCCTCGGCATGAGCAGTCAACGCGATCTCCTTCCGCGTTACCGTCAGATCGCCGGCCTCGGCGATCTGCTGCTGCGCCGCGCGCGCAGATAAATCACACCCCTATTGCAGTGTCCGGCTTCGCCAGCAGTGCCAGGCGGAGGCAGGCATTCCATGATCCAAGCTTGCGGGAGCAGAACATGCCAGACCATCTAATCATATTCGATACGACGCTTCGCGACGGTGAGCAGAGTCCGGGCGCATCGATGACCAACGAAGAAAAGATGCGCATCGCCAAGCAGCTCGCGCGCCTGAGGGTCGACGTGATCGAGGCGGGATTCCCCGCTTCGTCGAACGGCGATTTCGCCGCGGTGAAAGCGATTGCCAACGCGATCAAGGAGAGCACTGTTTGCGCCCTGGCCCGCGCCAACGAGCAGGATGTCCGCCGCGCCGGCGAAGCGCTCAAGGGAGCCAATTCGGGCCGGGTGCACACGTTCATCGCGAGCTCGCCGATCCACATGAAAATGAAGCTGCGCATGACGCCCGAGCAGGTACTCGATCAGGCCGTGAAGGCGGTCCGGTGGGCGCGCGAATACACCGACAACGTCGAGTTCTCGCCCGAGGACGCGGGCCGGTCCGAACCGGACTTCCTTTGTCGTCTCGTCGAAGCTGCAATCAACGCCGGCGCGACGACGATCAACATTCCGGATACCGTCGGCTACACGATGCCCTGGCAGTTCGGCGAGTTGATCAGGACCTTGCGCGAGCGCATTCCCAACGCGGACAAGGCGGTTTGGTCGGTGCACTGTCACAACGACTTGGGCATGGCCGTCGCCAACTCGCTTTCCGCGGTAATGACCGGCGCGCGGCAGGTCGAGTGCACGATCAACGGTCTGGGCGAGCGAGCAGGCAACGCGTCGCTCGAAGAGATCGTCATGGCCGTCAAGACGCGCAAGGACGTCTTTCCGTGCACGACTCGGATCGACACGACGCAGATCGTCGCAGCGTCGAAGCTCGTCTCCAGCATCACCGGTTTCCCTGTGCAGCCGAACAAGGCGATCGTCGGAGCGAACGCGTTCGCGCACGAGTCCGGCATCCACCAGGACGGCGTGCTCAAGCACCGCGAAACCTACGAGATCATGCGCGCGGAAGACGTCGGCTGGGGTGCCAACAAGTTGGTGCTGGGCAAGCTCTCCGGCCGCAATGCGTTCAAGTCGCGGCTCGCGGAGCTCGGCATCGATCTGGGCACCGAGGATGCAGTCAATCATGCGTTCGCGCGTTTCAAGGACCTTGCCGACAAGAAGGGCGAGGTCTTCGACGAAGACCTGCACGCGCTGGTCTCCGACGAACAGGTAACGCCGGAGCGCGAGCACTTCAAGCTCGTCGCGCTCAAAGTCGTCTCCGAAACAGGCGAAGTGCCGCAGGCGGAAGTCACATTGGTGGCCGGCGACAACGAGCACAGCGTGCACACGCGCGGCGACGGACCGATCGACGCGACCTTCCGCGCGATCGAGCAGATGGTGCACTCCAAGGCGAAGATGGTCCTTTATTCGGTCAATGCGATTACCACCGGTACCGACGCACAGGGCGAGGTCACGGTGCGACTGGAACGCGACGGCCGCATCGTCAACGGCCTGGGTTCGGACACCGACATCCTCGTCGCTTCCGCCAAGGCGTACCTCAACGCTTTGAACAAGCTGCACAGCAAGCAGGAGCGTTTGAACCCGCAGCTGGCCGCGTGAGCCCGCGGCGAGGGCCCCGCGAGCGAAGCGAAGCGGGATCGCGCGAGGCGAACCGCGGCAGCGGCCGACGCGCGATGGGAAACGAAACGCGGCGGTGCAGGGAGGCCGCCGCGTGAACGTCCGTTCGTGGTGAGCTGGTCGAACCACGAACGGTACCGGCGATTTCATTTTTGTCGTTCACCCTTCGACACGCTCGGGGCTAACGGCATCTCCTCGACTCGTATCGACGATGACGCGGCAAGCGACAACGGCGGATAACCGCGGCGACCAAGCGACGTTGCCCGCGACGGTTCACATCGCCGGCAGCGATCTACCCGTCTGGCCCGATGGACAGGGGGCCGAGGCGCTGTCGGCGCCGCTGATGGCGGCAACGAAGTTTGCCGATTTCGAGGCGCTTCATCCGGCGCTGATCGATGCGGTCCTGACGGCAGAACGCGATCCGCGTTGGCGCGCAGTGCTGGTGCTGGAAAAGGCCGGTATGCCGGGAGCGCCGGTCTTTCGCGGCGGCTGCGGGACCAAGGTGCGCAAGATTTCCGAATGGAATGCAGCACCGGCCTCGCTCGTGCACGCCCGGGCACTGATGCTTGCGCATCGTACGTTGTCGCGCCGACCGGTCTATGCCGACGACAGCTGGGCGAGCGTCTATCGCGCCGGCGATTACTGCATGCCCCACAGTCACCTTCGGTCGAACGTCAGCATCGTCTACATGCTGGACCAGGGCGATCAAGATCTCCATGACCCCATGGCAGGCAAGCTCTGCTTCGCCGACCCGCGTATCGACGTCTGCTGTCCCGACGAGCCCGGCCGCGTCACGCGGCATATGATTCCGACGATGGAGCCGGGAACGATGCTGATTTTTTCCAGCGACTACCTGCACAGCGTAAATCCGTATCGCGGGCGGCGGCCGCGCATCACGCTGTCCTGGAACATCACACTGGATCGGCTCGGCGGCCGGCCTGGGGAAGGGTGGGAGTGACGCTTGCGGAGCGCGGAGGAGGGGCCCCGCGCGAAGCGTGGGGATCCGACCGCGGAGCAAGCACACCAGTGAACGACGCTCCAACGGCAATCGCGCGAGACGTTGGATCTCCAACGTTTGCGGAGCGCGTTCCGCACCTGCACATCCTGCTATCATTGACGCACCGCAGCAGCACAGCCCGAACCGGGGCTCGGCGGCCCAACCGGCCTCTGCCCCGGCGTTCCTTGCCCGACCCCCGCTTGAACGCGCCCGGCTGCTTTGCCTTCGCTCGGAATCAAGGACAGGGATCGCTCATGAGCATGCCGCGGTACGGTCCGGGGATCGAGATCACCGGCCGCGTTACCCCCGAATATGCCGAGATTCTCACGCCGGAGGCGGTCGCCTTCGCCGCGAGGCTGCAGCGCGCATTCGGCGGCCGCCGCGCGGAGCTGCTTTCGCGCCGCGCGGCGAGGCAACGCGAACTCGACGCCGGCAAGCTGCCCGGTTTCCTCTCGGAAACGCGCTCGATTCGCGAGGCCCGCTGGACCTGTGCCACGATTCCCGAAGACCTCCGGGACCGCCGCGTCGAGATCACCGGCCCGGTCGATCGCAAGATGATCATCAACGCGCTCAATTCGGGTGCCAGCGTGTTCATGGCCGATTTCGAGGACGCCAACACGCCGAAGTGGGACAACAACATCCAGGGCCACATCAACCTGCGCGACGCGATTCGCCGCAGGATCGACTACGTCTCGCCCGAAGGCAAGGCGTACAAGCTGAACGCGAAGCTCGCTACGCTCTTCGTTCGCCCGCGCGGCTGGCATCTGCCCGAAAAGCACGTCAAGGTCGACGGCACGCCGATCTCGGGCGGCATCTTCGACTTCGCGCTCTACTTTTTTCACAATGCGAAGGAGCTCGTCACTCGCGGCAGCGGCCCTTACTTCTATCTGCCCAAGTTGGAGAGCCATCTCGAGGCGCGGCTGTGGAACGACATTTTCGTGATGGCGCAGGACGAACTGGATGTTCCAGACGGGACGATCAAGGCGACGGTGCTCATCGAGACCATCCTCGCGGCGTTCGAAATGGACGAGATCCTCTACGAGCTCAAGGAGCACTCGGCGGGACTCAACTGCGGCCGCTGGGATTACATCTTTTCGTGCATCAAGAAGTTCCGGCTCAACCGCAATTTCTGTCTCGCCGACCGCGTCCTGGTGACAATGACGACGCACTTCATGAAAAGTTACGCGGAGCTATGCATCCAGACCTGTCACCGGCGCGACATCCACGCCATGGGCGGGATGGCGGCACAGATTCCCGTGAAAAACGACGAAGCGGCCAACGCCGACGCGTTCGCCAAGGTCAAGGCCGACAAGGAGCGCGAGGCGACGATCGGCCACGACGGCACGTGGGTCGCGCACCCGGGGCTGGTGCCCGTGGCGAAGGACGCGTTCGACCGGCTGATGCCGGCGGCGAATCAGATCGCGAGCAAGAAGCGCGACGACGTTCGAGTGAACGCCGCCGATCTGCTCAAGTTCGAGCCCGAGGCGCCGATTACCGAGAAGGGCCTGCGCCTGAACATCAACGTCGCGATCCAGTACATCGGCGCGTGGCTCGCGGGTCAGGGGGCGGTGCCGATCTTCAACCTGATGGAGGACGCCGCCACCGCCGAGATCTCGCGGTCGCAAGTATGGCAGTGGATTCGGTCGGCGAAAGGCAAGCTGGACGATGGCCGGAAGGTGACCAGGGAGATGGTCGCGGCGATGCTCCCGGAGGAGATGCAGAAGATCCGCGCGCTGCTCGGCCCGGCGTTCGCTGAGGGCCGTTACGACGAGGCCGTGAGAATTGTCGCCGACCTCGTCAACAACGACACTTTCGTGGAATTTCTGACGCTGCCCGCATACGAACGCATAGATTGAACTGTCGCAGCGTTTCATCCGTGACGGGCTTGTCGGCGAAGCCGTTATGCGTGCGCGCGCTGCGAAATATCCGGTCCAACGAAGCGTCGGGGAGCTACATGCGTCCGTGACAGACGGGCGGAAAAGCAGCGCGTGGCGCGCAACGCTGGTAGCGCCGGCAAGGACCTCGTTCGGATATACGGAGTTTATTTACTGTATTGTAACAATCAATTGGACATATCGATTGTGCCTGCGCAGAATGAAGGCGTGAGCCAGTGGCGGGGCGAGTTGTGCAGGCTTCCGCCGCGGTCACGCCATCTCGAGAGGAGACAGCAATGAATTTGAAGGGCACCAAGACGCACGATAACCTGAAGGCGGCCTTCGCCGGCGAATCGCAGGCGAATCGCCGTTACCTCTATTTCGCCAGCAAGGCCGACGTCGAGGGGCAGAACGATGTCGCAGCGGTTTTCCGGTCAACCGCGGAGGGCGAGACCGGCCACGCGCACGGCCACCTGGACTACCTGGCTGCGGTCGGCGATCCGGCCACCGATTTGCCCATTGGCAAGACGCGCGACAATCTCAAATCAGCGATCGCGGGCGAAACGCATGAGTACACCGACATGTACCCCGGCATGGCTAAGTCCGCGCGCGGCGAAGGATTCGAGGAGATCGCCGACTGGTTCGAGACGCTGGCGAAGGCCGAGCGCTCGCACGCCAACCGGTTTCAGAAGGCGCTCGACGTTCTCGCCGATTAGCGGTTATTGCGTCACGGCGAACACCGTTGGCGCGCTGAGTTTTCGTCGGCGCGCCGTGACGCAATAACTCCGCGGATTGAAGCGGGCGTGCTGTGCGCGCCCCTTAATCCGCAGGCAATCCGTAGACACCATTCCGGACCGCCGATCGCCTAAGCCGATCGGGCACAACGAGCAGCCACGATGACCTTTCGCGAAGGCAGCCTCGAAGCGCCCACTCGGCATCCGCTCGACTGGCGCAATCCCGATTTCTGCGACGAGGCGTCGCTTAACCGCGAGCTCGCGCGCATCTTCGACATCTGTCACGGCTGCCGACGCTGCGTCAGCCTGTGCAACGCGTTTCCGACACTGTTCGATCTCGTCGATGCGAGCAAGACGGGCGAAGTCGACGGCGTCGACAAAGCGGACTTCGGCAAGGTCGTCGACCAGTGCTATCTGTGCGATATCTGCTTCATGACGAAATGCCCGTACGTGCCGCCGCATCCCTGGAACGTCGACTTTCCGCATCTGATGCTCCGCGCCAAGGCGCGAAAATTCCTCAAGGGCGAGACCCGTTTCCGGGACCGGCTCCTCACGAGTACCGATCGGCTGGGCAAGCTCGCGACGATTCCTGTCGTCGTCCAGATGGTGAACAAGGTCAATACGACGCCATTGGCGCGCAAGGCGATGGACAAGATGCTCGGCGTGCATCCCGAGCGCAGATTGCCGCCTTACGCGCCCAAGCGGTTCGCAGCGTTGGCGCAACCTGCCGTCGCGTGGCCGGTGAAGGATGGTCAACGCTCGCCCGGCAAGGTTGCGATCTTCTCGACGTGTTACGTCAATTACAACGAACCGGACATCGGTCTGGATCTGCTTCGGATTCTCGATCACAACGAAATCCCTTATGTGCTGGTCGAGCAGGAATCGTGCTGCGGAATGCCGAAGCTCGAGCTCGGCGACCTCGAGTCCGTGCTGAAGCTCAAGAATGTGAACGCGCCGCGGCTGGCTGCGCTCGCCCGCGCGGGCTACGCGATCCTGACGCCGGTGCCGTCGTGCACGCTGATGTTCAAGAGCGAGCTGCCGTTGATTTTTCCCGAAGACGCGGATGTCAAGGCGGTCTCCGACGCGATGTTCGACCCCTTCGAGTATCTCGTACTGCGCGACAAGGACGGCTTGCTGAAGAGGGATTTCAAGACGCCTCTGGGCAAGGTGGCGTACCACATCCCCTGCCATTCGCGGGTGCAGAACATTGGTCAGAAAACGCGGGAAGTGATCGAGTCGATCCCGGGCACGACAGTGAACACCGTCGAGCGCTGCGCGGGCCACGACGGCACCTGGGGAGTGAAGCGCGAGTTCTACGCGGCGTCGATGAAAATCGGCAGCCCGGTGTTCCGGCAGATGGCGCAAGATACTCCCGACTACGTCAGCTCCGATTGCCCGATCGCCGGCCGCGCGATCATGCAGGGCATCGATGAGGCGGCGGGCAAGGACGCGAGGGCGGGCCACCCGACCAAGGCGCATCCGCTGACGCTGATCCGCATCGCCTACGGGTTGTAGAGGGTAAGCGCATGCCGATCATTTCGCGCGAGTCCCTGCTGACGCTGGAAGCTTACGCGAGGGAGCGCAAGGACTTCCGTGCCCGCGTGCTCGAGCACAAGAAGTCGCGCACGGTGCACCTCGGCGAAAATCTAACGCTGCTCTTCGAGGACGAGCTGACGATCCGGTATCAGGTCCAGGAAATGCTGCGCATCGAGAAGATCTTCGAGGAATCAGGCATCCAGGACGAGCTCAACGCCTATAATCCGCTGGTCCCCGACGGGCGCAATTGGAAGGCCACGCTGCTGGTCGAGTACGAGGATGTCGAGGAGCGCAAGCGGGCGCTCAGCCGCCTGAAGGGCATCGAGGACCGTGTGTGGGTGCAGGTGGAGGGGTATCCGCGCGTCCACGCGATCGCCGACGAGGACCTCGAGCGCGAGAACGACGAGAAGACGTCGTCGGTGCACTTCGTGCGCTTCGAGCTGACGCCACCGATGATCGCGGCGCTTAAGGCGGGCGCCGGATTCGCCATCGGCGTCGACCATCCTGAATACGCGGCGACGCTGCAACCCGTCCCCGACGCGACGAAGAGGGCGCTGCTCGCCGACCTCGCGTAGCCGTCGCGGTAGGCGTTCAAGGGGCCGCGACGTGAGTCCGCGACGCCCTGGGAGGTCGTCGCGGCAGCGCGCTCAAGCCGCGTTCATGGCGAGGAGGCGTTCCCAATCGTCGCGGGTGATCTCGCGCACGCAGAATTCCTCTTCCACCCCACGATGATTGCGCCGCTCGGTTCCGAGCAGGCTCATCCCGCATTTCTCCATGACGCGTCCCGAAGCGGGATTACGCGCCAGATATGCTGCAGTCAGCACATCGATGTCGAGTAGACCGAACGCGAGGGCAATGACTGCGCGCACCGCTGCCGTGGCGTAGCCGCGACCCCAATACGGCCGGCCGATCCAGAATCCGAGATTCTCGCGCTCGGTCGCGACGGGACGCAATCCGATGGCGCCGACCAGCGTTCCGTCGTCGCTCGAGGTGACGGCAAAGGTATATTCCCGTCCTGTCATCTGCTCCCGCGCCTGCGCGACAATCCACGCCTCGGCTGCACCATCGGGATAGGGATACGGAATGAGCGCGGTCATTTCCGCGACTTCGCGCCCGCCAGCGAGGATCTGCACGCGAGGCGCGTCGCGCAGGCCGAACGGACGCAGCGTAACGGGATAGGCGAGGGCGCGCTCCGGCAGCAATGAAAGCCTCGCTGCGGGACCCGCGTCGTCAATCCCTGAAATTGCCGAATTGCACCGGAAAATCGGTGATGGACTTCTTGACGAGTGCGATCGCACTCTGCAGTTCGTCCTTCTTGCTTCCGGAGACGCGTACCGCATCACCCTGGATGCTCGCCTGCACTTTCATCTTGCCGTCCTTCATGAGCTTGACGATCTTCTTGGCGAGCTCCTGCTCGATCCCGACGCGGATCGTGACGATCTGCTTGACCTTGTCGCCACCGATCTTCGCAACGTTGCCGAATTCGAGCGCGCGCACGTCGACGCCGCGTTTGGTCAGCTTGCCCAGCAGCACATCGGTCACTTGCTTGAGCTTGAAGTCGTCGTCGGCGTAGAGGGTCAGCTCCTTGTCCTTGTGCTCGACGCGTGCATCGGAACCCTTGAAGTCGTAGCGCGTCGACAGCTCCTTATTGGTCTGGTCGAGCGCATTGCGGACTTCGACTTGGTTGACTTCGGAGACGATGTCGAATGACGGCATGCTGGTCGTGGCGATGGGTGGATGCGATCAGACGGGCACAGAGTGGAGTCGCAGGGCGATCAGGAGCGCTTGCGGACAAGCATGGCCTCGATCCGCAGCCGCAACGCATTGAGCTTGATGAAGCCGGCGGCATCCTTCTGATCGTATGCGCCCCGATCGTCGTCGAAGGTCGCAATCGCCGGGTCGAACAGCGAATCGGTTTTCGACGCGCGGCCCACGACCATAACGTTGCCCTTATAGAGCTTCAGCCGCACGTTGCCGCTCACGGGAGCCTGCGAGGCGTCGATCATCGTCTGCAGCATCTCTCTCTCCGGCGACCACCAGTAGCCGTTGTAGATCAGGCTCGCGTAGCGCGGCATGACTTCGTCCTTCAGGTGTGCGACCTCCCGGTCCAGGCAGAGCGATTCGATCGCACGATGCGCTTTCAGCATGATCGTCCCGCCCGGTGTCTCGTAGCAGCCGCGCGACTTCATGCCGACGTAACGGTTCTCGACCAGGTCGAGCCGGCCGATGCCGTGCTTGCCGCCAAGGCGGTTCAATTCGGTCAGGACCTGCGCGGGTGTCATCGTGCTGCCGTTGACCGCCACGATATCACCGCTGGCGTAGTCGAGCTCGAGATACTCGGCCGCATCGGGAGCTTTCTCGGGCGCGACCGTCCAGCGCCACATGTCTTCCTCGGGCTCCTGCGCCGGATCTTCCAGCGCGCGCCCCTCGTAGCTGATGTGCAGCAGGTTCGCGTCCATCGAGTAAGGCGCTCCGCTGCCACGGTGCTTCATTTCGATCGGGATGGCGTGCT
This sequence comes from Pseudomonadota bacterium, assembly GCA_030854785.1. Taxonomy (GTDB): domain Bacteria; phylum Pseudomonadota; class Gammaproteobacteria; order Burkholderiales; family Casimicrobiaceae; genus PALSA-1003. The sequence continues at coordinate 14,740 of JALYSM010000131.1, read as the reverse complement.
TTTCCGCGTAGGCGAGGAGCTTCTCGCGCGAGGTCAGGTCCCATTCGCGCCACGGCGCGATCACATTGATGTTCGGCTCCAGCGCATAGTAGCCGAGCTCGAAGCGGACCTGGTCGTTGCCTTTGCCCGTCGCGCCGTGCGCCACGGTATCGGCGCCGGTCTCGCGCGCGATCTCGATCTGACGTTTGGCGATCAACGGCCGGGCAATCGACGTACCGAGGAGATACTCGCCTTCATAGACAGCATTGGCGCGAAACATCGGGAACACGAAGTCGCGGACGAACTCCTCGGTGAGGTCGTCGACATAGATTTGCCGGACGCCGGCCGCCTTCGCTTTGGCGCGCGCCGGCTCGAGCTCCTCGCCCTGGCCGATGTCGGCGGTGAACGTAACGACTTCGCAACGGTAGGTATCCTGCAGCCATTTCAGGATAACCGAGGTGTCGAGCCCGCCGGAATAGGCGAGGACGATTTTCATGGCTGGCAGGCTGATACGGAGCTCGTCGTGCCGACCGGGTTTCGACGCTCATTTGACAAATAAGGACCCCGCCTGCGGCGTTGCTTGCCTTGCGAATATGCACGAGCTATTCGACGCGCCTCGCGCCTTGCATCCGGGGTCATCTCGTCCGAAACGCGACTCATGAGGGGCTCCGCATCAGCCTGCTAATCGATCCTGGCGCCGGTTTTCTTGATGACCGGTGCCCACTTGTCGGATTCGCTCCTGATCAGGTTGACGAAATCCTCGGGCGTCCCGCCGATGAGTTCGAAACCCTGCGCGTTCAGTGCCGATTTAACGGCCGGGTCTTTCAGAATTGCATTGATCTCGCTGTTGAGACGCTGAATGACGGGACGCGGCGTCCCGGCGGGCACGAGCACGCCGTTCCACGCGAGTGCCTCGAAACCGGGGAAGCCGGCCTCGGCGACGGTCGGCAGGTCGGACAGAAGCGCAAACCTCGTCGCCGTCGTCACGGCCAGCGCACGCAGCCTGCCGGCCTGAATCTGAGCCTGCAGCGGTTGCATGACCGCGAACAGCATCTGCGTCTCGCCCTGCACCGTCGCGGTGACCGCGGGTGGCGAGCCGTTGAACGGCACGTGCACGATGTCGATTCCCGCGGTCACCTTGAGGAGCTCCATCGTGAGATGCGACGAGCTGCCGTTGCCGACCGACGCGAAGTTGAGCTTGCCCGGATTGGCCTTGACGTGCGCGACGAGCTCCCTGACCGAGTTGGCAGGAAGCGCTGCCGTGACCGCGAGCACGTTCGGCTGGCTGGATGTGATGACGACCGGAGCCAGATCTTTCTGGGGATCGTACGGCAGCTTCGAATAGAGGTGAGGGCCGAACGCCAGCGGGCCGTTGAAGGACATCACCATCGTGTAGCCGTCCGGCGGCGATTTCGCGACGAAATCCGTCGCGGCGGTGCCTCCGGCTGCGGGCCGGTTGTCGACGATGATCGGCTGCCCCAGCCTGTCCTTGAGCTTGTCGCCGATGACGCGCGCCAGCACGTCGATCGAGCTGCCTGCCGGCGCGGCGACGACGAACTTGAGCGGCCGGTCCGGCCACGTCTGCGCCTCGGCCGCGCCGAACGCGGACAAGGCTGCCGCGACAATTACAATGGCGCGCGAAAGCAGCGCGGGCCTCAAACGAGCGGCTATCGTTCTCATTCCGGTGTGTGACACACGGCCTCGACATTATGGCCGTCCGGATCGAGCACGAACGCGCCATAGTAATTTTCGTGGTAATGCGGCCGCAACCCCGGCGGACCATTGTCCCGGCCGCCGGCCGCCATCGCCGCCTTGTAGAACGCGTCGACCTGTTTTCGCGTCTCGGCTCGAAACGCGACGTGGCCGCGCAATCCGTTCAGCTTTCCCTCCCCGATCCAAAAATCCGGCTTCGGCGCGACGCCGAATCCGGCGGCATCCTCGAACTCCATCAGGAGCGAATAGCCGAGCGGCGAGAGCGCTGCACCATAGAAGGCTTTGGATTTGCTGACGTCCGAAACCGTGAGCCCTGTATGGTCGATCATGAATCGCCTCCCGATGGTCGAACGTTGACTCGTCCGCAGACGAGATATTCGAGCAGCGCTTTCTGCGCATGCAATCTGTTCTCGGCTTCGTCCCACACTACGCTCTGCGGCCCGTCGATGACTTCGGCAGCGACTTCCTCGCCGCGGTGCGCGGGCAGGCAGTGCATGAAGAGCGCATCGGGCTTGGCGTGGCGGAGCATCTCCGCGTCCACCATCCAGCCGGCGAAATCGCGCTTGCGCTCCTCGTTTTCGGCTTCGAAGCCCATGCTGGTCCACACGTCGGTGGTGACGAGGTCGGCGCCTCGGCACGCGGCGCGGGGATCGGAGAAGAACCGGAAATGGCTCGCCTCGCGAGCGCCTGCCGCCGGTTTTATCTCGTATCCAGGCGGCGTCGACACATGCACGGTGAAGTCGAAGATGGTCGCCGCTTGCAGCCACGTGCGGCAGACATTGTTGGAATCGCCGATCCACGCGACGGTTCGTCCGGCAATCGAACCGCGGTGCTCGACGTAAGTGTAAATATCGGCAAGGATCTGGCAGGGATGATATTCGTTGGTGAGGCCGTTGATCACCGGCACGCGTGAATTCGCAGCGAAGCGCTCGATGATCGCTTGGTCGAAGGTGCGAATCATCACCACGTCGACCATCCGCGATATCACTCGCGCGAGGTCCTCGATCGGCTCGCCGCGCGAAAGTTGCGTGTCTCCGCGGTTCAGGTTGATCGCGATTCCGCCGAGTTGGTTCATGCCAGCTTCGAACGACACGCGGGTGCGTGTCGACGCCTTCTCGAACACCATCGCCAGCGTGCGGTCGCGCAGCGGCTGGTAGAGCTCGTAGCGCTTGAAGCGCTCCTTGATCCAGCGGGTACGTTCGAACAGGTAATCGAGATCGTCCCTGCTGAAATCCTGGAACTGCAGGAAATGCTTGGGCGGCATCGTACGATCGAGGAGGCTCCCTGAGCGCCGGGCGAGATTGGACCGGACACTCAACCTCTGTTAAAACAGCATATTAGCATGAGGCGGCCAGTTTTCCGATCGGACGCTGCGGCAAACAAAAAGAGCGCCGCGGCGCTGCTGATTCGTGACCCAATACGCTATTTTCCCGCTTCGCAGTCAGGGATCGCGGTTACCAAAAATGGCGGGGCGCCGAGGAGAAGACCGTACGTAGAGGTACGGCGACGGACGAGCGACGAAGGCAACGAATCTCAGTTCCGTTCCCAGCGTTGTTCTCAGTTCTGCAATGGCGATGTGTGCGAAGCGGGCCTTAAGCCATCGACTTGATCGCGTGCGCGAGGCGGTGCTTGCTCCGCGATGCCAGGTTCTTGTGCACAACCTTCTTGTCTGCGACGCGGTCGATCACCGACTGCTGCGCCTGGAGCTCCTTCATCGCGACAGCCTTGTCGCCGGCGGCAATCGCCTTCTTGACGTTCTTGACTGCACTGCGCAGCGCCGATTTGAGGCTCGCATTGCGCTTGCGCGTCGCCTCCGACTGCCGTGCGCGTTTCTTGGCTTGCGCGGTGTTGGCCATCGAAAATTCCTGGTTTTCTGGAGTAGCAAAAAAAGAGCGGGCATAATAATCGGTTTTCGCATTGCCCGCAAGGCGAATCCACGTTTGCCCAGCATGCCAACTGTGCCACCTCACGCCTCGGTGTCCGCTCCCGATCGCGGCGCCCGCCGATGAATCTGCTGAAAACGTTGTCAACGGTCAGCGCGATGACGCTGGTGTCGCGCATCACGGGTCTCGCTCGCGAAAGCATCAAGGCGGTTGCGTTCGGGGCCGGGCTGCAGATGGACGCTTTCGAGGCGGCGTTCCGGCTCCCGAATATTCTGCGCCGGCTGTTCGCCGAAGGCGCCTTCTCGCAGGCGTTTGTGCCCATCCTCGCAGAATACAAGCGGCAGCGCGGGGACGACGCGACGCGTGAGCTCATCGGCACCGTTGGAACGCTGCTCGCGGTGGTGCTGCTGGTGATCTCCGCGCTCGGCGTCCTTGCCGCGCCGTGGCTCGTCTATCTCCTGGCGAGCGGCTTTGCCAAGACGCCGGGGAAGATCGAGCTCACTGCGGAGCTGATCCGCATCATGTTTCCGTACGCGCTGTTCATCTCGCTCGTGTCGCTTGCCGGCGGCGTCCTCAACGTCTACCGCCAGTTTGCGATCCCGGCGTTCACGCCGGTGATTCTTAACCTTTCGATCATTGGCGCGGCGATCTTCCTGGCCCCGCACGTCGATCCGCCGATCATGGCGCTCGGCTGGGGCGTCGCCGTCGGCGGCGTCGCGCAGCTTGCGCTGCAGATCCGCCCGCTCTTGAAGTTGGGCATGCTGCCGCGCCTGCGCTTCGACTGGCGCAACCCGGGTGTGCGGCGGGTGCTCTCGGCGATGGGCCCGGCCTTGCTCGGCGTGTCCGCAGCCCAGATCTCCGTGCTGATCAATACGCAGCTCGCCGCGCATCTCGGCGACGGCCGCATCTCGTGGATAACCTACGCGGACCGGCTGATGGAGTTTCCCAGCGCGCTACTCGGCGTCGCGCTCGGCACGATCCTGTTGCCGAGTCTCGCCAAGCATCATCACGACGAAAACCAGGTGCAATACCGGGAGTTGCTCGATTGGGGCCTGCGGCTGACTTTCATTTTTGCGTTGCCTGCGGCGCTGGCGCTCGCGCTGCTCGCGACGCCTCTGATCGCCACGCTCTACCAGTACGGCCGATTTACCGTCGTCGACGTCTGGCAAACGCGAGCTGCGCTGCTCGGCTACAGCGTGGGTCTGCTCGGGCTGATCACCGTGAAAATCCTCGCGCCGGGTTTCTACGCGCGCCACGACATGCGCACGCCCGTGCGCAGTGCATTTCTGACCCTGCTCGTATCGCAGACGCTGGCAGTCGCGCTGATGTTCCAGATCGGGCACGCCGGACTCACGCTGGCGACTTCGATCGGCGCGATCGTCAACGCGCTGCTGCTGTATCGCGCGATGCGCCGCGGCGACATCTATGCGCCGCTGCCGGGCTGGGGACGGTTCCTCAGTCGCGTAGCGATCGCGCTTTTAGCGCTGAGCGCCGTTCTGTGGTGGAGCGCGGGTGCGGACGAGTTCTGGACGACTGCGGGCTTATGGGCGAAAGTGGGACGGCTGGCGTTGGTGATCGGCGCGGGCGCGATCGTCTATTTCGGAGTGTTGTGGCTGCTCGGGTTTCGCTTTGCCGATTTCAACCGCCGCGAGCCTTCGTGACGCCGGGCGTCGTCGTTGCGTCTTCGTAGCCTGGGTTGAGCGCGAAGCGCGATACCCGGGGGTGGCGCGTTCCGAACGCCCCGGGATTCGCCGGGATAAAGCCCCCGGCTTCATTCCGGGCTACCCCTAGGAGCCTGTCGGGCTTACTGTCGCGTATGCCGTCCCTCCGGGTTGCGGCCAAAAGGCGCGCTTGCGCTGTTGCGCGGCTTGCGCATAACTCGAGCTATTCGCTGCGTCGCGCGCCTTGCAATCATCGCCTTTTGGCCAGCAACGCATACGTGAGAGCAACCCCGACAGGCTCCTACTGGTTATTGCCGGGCTTGCGATACGGACACTTGGGCTTCACGCACTCGGCGTAGAGATAAAGCGCATGCTCGCTGATTTCGAAGCCGCGGTCGTGGGCGATTCTGAGCTGCCGCTTTTCAATTTCCGGGTCGAAGAATTCCTCGACGCGGCCGCACTGCAGGCAGACCAAGTGGTCGTGGTGACCGCCCTGATTCAGCTCGAACACCGATTTCCCCGATTCGAAATGGTGGCGGATCAGCAATCCCGCCTGCTCGAACTGCGTCAGCACGCGATATACCGTCGCCAGGCCGACGTCGAGGCCGTCGGCGAGCAGCTGCTTGTAAACATCCTCGGCGGTCAGATGCCGGACCTTGCTCTGCTCGAATAGGTTGATGATCCGCAGTCGCGGCAGCGTCGCCTTGAGACCGGCATTCTTGAGGTCGTGCGACGTTGACATGGTGGCGGATGAGAGCCGGGGCGGAGCGCCGGCAGCCGGGCGGAGGGCGCGCCCGCCTATGATATAGTTTCCAATCGTCTTTTGGCAGCATCTCCGCAACCATGCGCGCGGTCCTTTGCGCACTATCCTTGACCCTGATGCTCGGCGGCTGCTCGTATCTTTCCAGCCTCACCGTCTACAAACTGGACATCAATCAGGGCAATTACATTACGCAGGACCAGGTCGAAAAGCTCAAGGTCGGGCAGACACGGCAGCAGGTCCGCACGACGCTCGGCACGCCGCTGCTCACCGACCCGTTTCATGCCAACCGCTGGGATTATGTCTACGAGTTTCAGCGGCAGGGCCGAACGCTCGAGCATCGCCAATTCACCGTCTACTTCGTCGACGACCGGCTTGCGCGCTGGGAAGGCGATGAGATGCCGCCGCCGCCGGCCGAAGTAGCGCGGGCGGGAGGCGGCGACGCGGTGCTCGACAAGTCGCTGTCGACCGCGCCGAAGACCGGTGAGACAACCTGGCTGCAAGATCTGCTCAAGAAACTCGGCTGGTGGCAATAAGACTGACGATCGCAGGCGCGAGCGGCCGGATGGGCCAGGCGCTGCTCGAAACGCTGCTCGCGGAACCCGACCTGATGCTCGCCGGCGCGCTCGACGTGCCCGCAAGTGCTGTTCTCGGCCGCGACGCAGGGGAGCGCTTCGGCCACGCCACCGGCGTCGTTGTCTCCGCGGACATTGCCGCTGCGATCGCGGGGGCAGATGTGTTGATCGATTTCACGCGGCCCGAAGGCACGCTCGCGCATGTCGCCGCGTGTGCCCGCGCCGGCGTGGCGGCGGTCGTCGGCACGACCGGCCTGTCGACCGCGGACAAGCGCGCGCTCGCCGACTTCGGGAGCGCGATTCCAATCGTGTTTGCGCCGAACATGAGCGTCGGCATCACCGTCCTCCTGCGTCTGGTCGAGCAGGCCGCCAAGCTTCTGGGCATCGGTTACGACGTGGAGATCGTCGAGATGCATCACCGACACAAGATCGACGCGCCTTCGGGCACCGCGCTGCTGCTGGGCGATGCGGCAGCCAAGGCGCTGGGCCGCGACCTCAAGAGCGATGGCGTGTTCGTGCGCGACGGCGTAACTGGCGAACGCAAGCCGGGCACGATCGGTTTCGCCGCGTTGCGTGGCGGCGACGTCGTCGGCGATCACAGCGTGATCTTCGCCGGCGCCGGCGAGCGCGTGGAGCTGACGCACAAGGCCGGTTCGCGCTTGAACTTCGCTCAGGGGGCGCTGCGCGCGACACGCTTTGTCGCGGCGAAGCGCGCACAGGGAGCGAAGGGTTTGTTCGACATGCAGGACGTGCTCGGCATTCGCTGAAGCGCCATCGTGAGGGCCGGGTCCGCGCGATCGTTCGATCTGACTGGGCGTCGCGCGCTCGTCACCGGTGGCGGTTCCGGTTTGGGATTGGCGATTGCCCGCGGATTGGCTGAAGCGGGCGCGCGCGTCGTCATCAACGGCCGCCATCGCGCCAGGCTCGAGACGGCCGCCGCGGAGCTCGCCCACGAAGATTACCGCGTCGAGGTCGCCCCCTTCGACGTGACGCAAGGCGCTGCGGTTACGGCTGCGGTCGCTGAGCTCGCGCGCGACGCGCCGATCGATATCCTCGTCAACAATGCCGCAGTCAATAAGCGCGGTCCTCTCGACAGCTTCAGCGATGACGACTGGCGAGCGCTAATGGCTGCCAACCTCGACGGGCCGTTTTTCGTTGCCCGTGCGGTGATTCCGGGGATGAAGGCGCGTGGGCGCGGCAAGATCATCAATCTATGCTCCCTGGCGAGCGACATCGGCCGGCCCAACATCGTCCCCTACGCGACGAGCAAAGGCGGAATGCGCATGTTCACCCGCGCGCTCGCCGTCGAACTCGCTCCGCACAACATCCAGGTCAACGGAATCGCGCCGGGATTCTTCCGCACGGAAATGAACGCGCCGCTGGTGGCTGACGCGGAGTTCTCGGCGTGGGTCGCGCGCCGCACGCCCGCGGGGCGCTGGGCAGAGCCCTCCGAGATCGCCGGCGCCGCAGTGTTTCTCGCGTCTGCCGCCGCCGATTACGTCACGGGCCACCTGCTGGCGGTAGACGGCGGTTTTGGCGCTGCGTATTAGCGGCGCGAGCCGGGAAGCAGGGGCCCCGCGCAGCGGGGATGCGACCAGGCGAGTCGACGCTTGAGGCCGACGCTCTTCGCGGCACTGCGCGTTGCGGCACAAGGAGGTCGACGTGCGAGCCCGCAGCGTCGCCGGTCGCCCCGCGCGAAGCGTGGGGATCGCGCGTAGGCGAGTCGCGGCTGCAGCCGACACAGTGGCGATGCGCACACACGCCAACGGCGCAAGGAGGCAGCGGCGAGAGTCGTCGCGATCCGTTCGTCCTGAGATTCTATGGTTTTTGTCAAGCGATGATGACGAGGCGTGCCGGGTCGAAGTTTTGGTCATGTTTGTAGAGGGCGAAGGCGACGCGGACCATTTTGCGGGCGAGAATCACGATCGCGGCGGTGGAGCTGAGTCCCTTGGCGCGTTGCGCCAGGTAATACGGTCGCCACAGCTTGGTCTTGGCGGCGGACATGGCGCAGTTGAACAGCATGCGGCGCTGCTCACTGGGGCCGCGCTTGCTCAGCCGTCGGCGGCCGTGTTTCTGACCGGAGTCATGGGGCCGCGGATCGAGTCCGGTATGGGCGATGACGGCATTCACATGGGCAAACGGGATGCGAGTGAAGGTGTGACCCAGACTCGTGCCTGCCAAGGTGCCAAAGCCGGGGATGGTAGCCACCTGGTGTGCGGTGCGCTGTGCCGCGGGCAGGGTTTGCAACGCAGCTTGCATCAGCGCCTCGAGTTTAACGATGAGCCGATCGAGGCGGGCGATGACTTGAGTGAGCTCTTGGCACACGCCGGGCAGGCCGCGCAGGCTCTGCTGCAGTGCGCCTTTAATGGCGACCAGTTTGGCGCGCCGCTTGAGCAGCCGCTCCAACGCGCGCTGTTCCTTGGTGAGCGGGCGGTAGGCATGCAACTCGGCATGCTCATGCGCGATGTAGCGAGCGATGACCTCGGCATCGACGCGATCGGTCTTGCCGCGCCGCCCCAGGCCTTGGGCATAGTGACGTACATCGCGGGCATTGAGCACGAACACGATAAGTCCCGCGGCATGGGCCAAATCGGCGAGCAACTCCTGGTAGCCGCCGGTGGCTTCCAGTCCCAAGCGACTGCCGGGCGGCACGCTGCGCAACCACGCCTGGATGGCGCGCCGTTCATGGGCAATGCGTTGCGGCGCCCACGTGCTCTCCGCGCAGGCAATCACGCTGTAGCGGCTGTCCACATCGGCCCCAAAGTTCAGCATCGTTTGCATGGTCAGTAACCTCTGGTGTAGGGTTGAACGGTCGGGGTGGGCACCCACCAGCGTTAGCTTGCGACCTAATCGGCGGTCACCACACGGTGCCGCTAGATTCCTCATCGACGTTGGTGACGTGGGTGGGAGATCTCTCAGGAAGTCTGTCCGTCTCATCGCGGCAGATGCCAGTCGATGTCCCTCCACCCCGGCGCCTCCCACTCTAGCGCGGGAAGCGCCACCACAACCATACAAGCGAAGTCGAAGGACGAACGTTTCTGTCGGACGGATTGAGTGCGGCGACTCGACACGGTATAATTTCAAGCCTTCGAGCGGGGAGGGCGCGCATGCCTTCCCCGCTTCGCACATCTGCCCTCGCCTATAGGAAGAACGCCGTGTCCACCGCGCCCGTCCCAGCGATTCTCGCTCTCGCCGACGGAACGCTGTTTCGCGGCCAGGCGATCGGCGCATCTGGCGCATCCGCGGGCGAAGTCGTCTTCAACACGGCGATGACGGGATATCAGGAGATCCTGACCGATCCGTCGTATGCCGGCCAGATCGTGACGCTGACGTATCCGCACATCGGCAACACCGGCGTCAACGCGGAGGACGTCGAGTCGAAACGGATCTTTGCCGCGGGCCTGGTGATTCGCGATCTTCCGCGCGTCGCCTCGAGCTGGCGCAGGACGCAAGACCTGTCGGAGTACCTTCGCGAGGCCGGTGTGGTCGGCATTTGCGGCATCGACACGCGCAAGCTCACGCGCATTCTCCGCGAAAACGGCGCGCAGAACGGTTGTGTGATGGCGGGCACCGTCGACGACGAAGAAGCCCTGCGCCGCGCGCGCGCCGCGCCGTCAATGGCCGGGCTCGATCTCGCCAAGGTCGTGAGCTGCACAGCGCCGTACGAGTGGGCCGGCAGCACCTGGGCGCTCGGCCTAGGCTACCGGCAGCAGGCGCACCCGCGATTTCACATCGTCGCCTACGACTACGGCATCAAGCACAACATCCTGCGCCGGCTCGGCGAGCGCGGCTGCCGCATGACGGTCGTGCCGGCACAAACCGCGGCTAAGGACGCGCTCGCGCACAAACCCGACGGAATCTTCCTTTCGAACGGGCCGGGCGATCCCGAGCCCTGCGACTATGCCATCGGGGCGATCCGCACGTTTCTGGACGCCGGTATCCCAACATTCGGCATCTGCCTTGGCCATCAGCTCCTCGGCCTGGCGGTGGGCGGGAAGACGCTCAAGATGAAGTTCGGCCACCACGGCGCCAACCATCCGGTGCTCGACAAGGATACGGGCCAGGTGCTGATCACGAGCCAGAACCACGGCTTTGCCGTCGATCCGGGAACGCTGCCCTCCAATGCGCGCGTCACGCACGTGTCGCTCTTCGACGGCACGCTGCAGGGGTTCGCGCTGACCGACAAGCCCGCGTTCTGCTTCCAGGGCCACCCCGAAGCGAGCCCGGGACCGCACGACATGACGTATCTGTTCGACCGGTTCATCAGGCTGATGGAACGGCGCGGAAACTGACGATGCCGCGCAGAACCGATCTCGAATCGATCCTGATCATCGGCGCCGGCCCGATCATCATCGGCCAGGCCTGCGAGTTCGACTACTCGGGCGCGCAGGCGTGCAAGGCACTGCGCGAGGAGGGCTACAGGGTCATCCTGGTCAACTCCAATCCGGCGACGATCATGACCGACCCGGAGATGGCCGACGTCACGTACATCGAGCCGATCACCTGGCCGATGCTCTCCAAGATCATCGAGCGCGAGCGGCCCGACGCGCTCCTGCCGACGATGGGCGGGCAGACCGCGCTCAATTGCGCACTCGATCTCGCGCGCGAAGGGGTGTTGAACAAGTACGACGTCGAGTTGATCGGCGCATCGAAGAAAGCGATCGACAAGGCCGAGGACCGCGAGAAATTCAAGGCGGCGATGACGCGCATCGGGCTCGCATCCGCGCGCTCCGGCATCGCGCACAACCTCGAGCAGGCCCTCGAGGTGCAGGCCGAGATCGGCTTTCCGGCCGTGATTCGCCCTTCCTTCACGCTCGGCGGCACTGGCGGCGGCATCGCCTACAATCGGGAAGAATTCGTCGAAATGTGCAAGCGCGGTCTCGATGCCTCGCCCACGCGCGAGCTGTTGATCGAGGAATCGCTGCTCGGCTGGAAAGAATTCGAGATGGAGGTGGTGCGCGACAAGAAAGACAACTGCATCATCGTGTGCTCGATCGAGAACCTCGACCCGATGGGAGTACACACCGGCGACTCGATTACCGTCGCACCGGCGCAGACGCTGACCGACAAGGAACTGCAGATCATGCGCGACGCGTCGATCGCGATCCTGCGCGAAATCGGAGTCGACACCGGCGGGTCCAACGTGCAATTCGCGATCAATCCGGACGACGGCCGCATGATCGTGATCGAGATGAATCCGCGTGTGTCGCGCTCCTCGGCGCTGGCGTCGAAGGCGACCGGCTTCCCGATCGCCAAGGTCGCGGCCAAGCTCGCGGTCGGCTACACGCTCGACGAACTGAAGAACGACATCACGGGAGGACTCGGCGGACACTTCATGCCCGCGTCGTTCGAGCCGACGCTGGATTACGTTGTCACCAAGGTGCCCCGCTTCGCCTTCGAGAAATTCAAGCAGGCCGATGACCGGCTGACCACGCAGATGAAATCGGTCGGCGAGGTGATGGCGATCGGCCGGACGTTTCAGGAATCGCTGCAGAAGGCGTTGCGCGGCCTGGAAACCGGCGTTGACGGATTCAACTTGAAGACCGTCGACCCCGAGACGATCGACGACGAGCTGGCATACCCGCGTGCCGAGCGCCTGTGGTACGTCGCCGATGCTTTCGGCATCGGCATGTCGCTCGAGGAAATTCATCGCCACACGAAGATCGATCGCTGGTTCCTGGCCCAGATCAAGGAGATCGTCGATACGGAGCTGGCGATCGAGAAGCGCAAGCTCGACGATTTTGACGCCGACGCATTGAGGTCGCTCAAGCGCATGGGGTTTTCCGATCGGCGCCTCGCGCATCTGTGGAAGAAGACCGAAGCGGAAGTGCGCGCACGCCGCCACGCGCTGGGCATCCGGCCGGTGTACAAGCGCGTCGACACCTGCGCCGCCGAGTTCGCGACCCGCACGGCGTACATGTATTCCACGTACGAGGAGGAGTGCGAAGCGCAGCCGACTGGCCGCAAGAAAGTCATCGTGCTCGGCGGCGGGCCGAACCGCATCGGCCAGGGCATCGAATTCGACTATTGCTGCGTGCACGCGGCGCTCGCCCTGCGCGAGGATGGCTACGAGACGATCATGATCAACTGCAATCCGGAAACCGTCTCGACCGATTACGATACCTCCGACCGCCTATACTTCGAGCCATTGACGCTCGAGGACGTGCTCGAGATCGTGCACGTGGAGAAGCCGTACGGCGTGATCGTCCAGTACGGCGGGCAGACGCCGCTCAAGCTCGCGCGCGACCTGGAGAAGAACGGCGTGCCGATCATCGGCACGACACCCGACATGATCGACGTGGCTGAGGACCGTGAGCGCTTCCAGCAGCTCCTGCACGATCTCAAGCTCCGCCAGCCGCCGAATCGAACAGCGCGCACGGAAACGGACGCAAGGCTGGCGGCAGAGCAGATCGGCTATCCGCTGGTCGTGCGCCCGTCGTATGTGCTGGGCGGACGGGCGATGGAGATCGTGCATGAGCAGCGCGATCTCGAGCGCTATATGCGCGAAGCGGTCAAGGTCTCCAACGATTCGCCGGTGCTTCTGGATCGCTTTCTCAGCGACGCGATCGAAGTCGACGTCGACGCCGTAGCCGACAATCACGGCGAAGGGAAAAACGTCATCATCGGCGGGATCATGGAACACATCGAGCAGGCCGGCGTGCACTCCGGCGATTCCGCCTGCTCGCTGCCGCCGTTCTCGCTGTCGCGCGCGCTCCAGGACGAATTGCGGCGCCAGACGGTGGCAATGGCGCACGGTCTCAACGTCGTCGGCCTGATGAACGTGCAGTTTGCCATCCAGTTCCCGGAGCACGAAAACGGCGGCAAGGGCGTGGTCTACGTGCTCGAAGTCAATCCGCGCGCGTCGCGCACCGTCCCGTATGTCTCCAAGGCGACGGGGCGCCCGCTCGCCAAGATCGCGGCCCGGTGCATGGTAGGACAGACGCTGGCGCAGCAGGGTATCACGGGCGAAATCGTCCCGCCGTATTTCTCGGTCAAGGAAGCGGTCTTCCCGTTCATCAAGTTCCCGGGCGTCGACACCATCCTCGGGCCCGAGATGAAATCGACCGGTGAAGTGATGGGTGTAGGCGAGACCTTCGCCGAGGCGTTCCTCAAGTCGCAGCTCGCGGCCGGCGTCAGGTTGCCGGATCGCGGCAACGTTTTCATCAGCGTCAAGAACCCGGACAAGCCGCGCGTGCTCGACGTCGCCCGCACGCTCGCCGCGCTGGGCTTTGATCTGGTCGCGACCCGCGGCACCGCCGCCGCGCTCGCCGCTGCGGGCCTGCAAGTCACACCGGTCAACAAGGTCGCGGAAGGCAGGCCGCACATCGTCGACATGATCGTCAACGGCGAGATCGCGCTCGTCATCAACACCGTCGAAGAGAAACGCAGCGCGATCCAGGACAGTTACGTCATTCGCCGTGCGGCACTCAACGCACAGGTGCCGACCTACACGACAATCGCTGGCGCCCGCGCGGCCGCGATTGGCATGCAGGGACTGCGCGAGTTGGTTCCGTACTCGACGCAGGCACTGCACCGACGGTTGAGATCGCGCGCGGCATCACCGCCGGTCCCCGCTACGCACGCGACATGAACAAGCATCCCATGACCACCGCGGGTGCGGAGCGGCTCAGAACCGAACTCCACCGGCTCAAGACCATCGAGCGGCCGACGATCGTGCGCGCGATCGGCGAGGCGCGCCTGCACGGCGATATCTCCGAAAATGCGGAATACGACGCCGCGAAGGACCGGCAGGGTTTTCTCGAGGCGCGAATCCGCGACATCGAGTCCAAGCTCGCGCACGCGCACGTGGTGAATCCCGCGGAGATCGACGCCGGCGGCCGCGTCGTCTTCGGCGCCACGGTCGACCTCGTGGATCTCGCCTCAGGCGACGAGGTCAGCTACCAGATCGTCGGCGACGACGAGGCCGACATCAAAGCCGGAAAAATCTCGGTCAGCTCGCCGATCGCGCGGGCGCTGATCGGCAAGCACGCCGACGACACCGCCGAGGTCGAGGCACCTTCGGGCGTGCGCAAATACGAGGTCGTCGCGGTCCGATACGTGTAGCCCGGGTTGTGCCGAAGGCGATATCCGGGGCTGGGAGCAATGAGACGTTCACCCGGGATTCCCCCGGGTCAAGCCCGGGGTCTTCCCGGGCTACGCTCTAAGGAC
>JALYSM010000107.1 GCA_030854785.1 Pseudomonadota bacterium | reverse complement strand
CGCGACGAAGAATATCTACGATTGAAGGTGCTCACATGCATGCTGCCTGCGCTCTAAAACACCTCGAATTTACCCACTCGATTTCCTGAAGAGCCTCTTTATAAGGCGGTTACCGACTACGTGCGCGAGGAGTTCAACCGCGCCGACGCGCTCGAGAACGACAAGCGCGCGGGCACTGTCGGTTTTGCGCTCACTATTCTGCAGCGACGGCTTGCTTCTTCCCCCGAGGCCATATATCAATCGCTGCGTCGCCGTCGCGAACGGCCTGAAGGCCGATTGCGCGAACTGGAAGTGCTCCAGCGCGGCGGACAGGCCGGCGGCATACTTACGCCCACCGCTCCGGTGCTCGACGCCGAAGACGTGGAGGATCTCGAAGACGCGCCGGACAATGAGGTCGAGGCCGCCGAAGAGGAGATCCTCGATCAAGCGACGGCGGCCCGCTCCATCGCGGAGCTAAAGGCCGAGATCGAGACCTTGAAAGGCCTGGAGTCGCTCGCACTCACGACCCGACGCAGCGGTACTGACACGAAATGGCGCCAGCTCGAACGCGTCGAGATCGATGACGAGTCCAGGGGTCTCGACGGCGGCGAGCTGATCGCCAATGCGCGCAGGCACGCGCTGCATCAACGAGGCCCACCATTACAAAATCGTCTCAAACAGACATCCGTGGTCCAGAGCCTCGGCGTGGGATCTACTCGCACCCAACGAGTTCTATTCGGGTCGAACCCATCACCGTAACGCTCTTGTTGTCGGAATTCGACCCGAGCACCGTCGTTCCATCATGCGCGGATGCCAGGTGGGCCTTGCAATGAGCCTTGATGCTAAGCGAGCCCATCACGTTGACATTCGACCGGAAGCAATACCATCCGTTGGGGTTCAGCAGTTCGAGCGTCGCCCCGCCCATGACGTTGACGCCTGTATTGACAAGCACAAGCGACGGCGAATTGGTGCGTTCGGTATCCGCCGGGTTCTGCCCGATGCCAAACACCTTGACCGACGTGGCCATGGTCTTGAACCCGGGGTTGGAGCCGAAAGGATGCTTGCCCCAAGCCTTGAGGCAGCTAGCGATGGATCCATCGACCACTTCTGCGAGCGATGGCACACTCATCAGCATTGCAAAGGCTATGGTCGCGCATCTCAGCAGTTGCTTGGTATTCATCGTCGTTTCCCTGGATCCCAACGGATTGACGCACGGACGCACCCATGTTCTGCACACGCAGCACCGAGGCTTCGGATCCCCGGCAATAGCTATTGGTCCGAAACACGCGACTCCTCCGGAACATACGGTAGAATCGCATGAATTCGCGCCCCATGGGATAGATTGACGCGGACGGCGTGCGGAGCCCGCGTCTGTTCCTTGTGCATGGCGCAACGCATGGTTTCCTCGCCCGATCCGCATCCGAATCACGTCGCCGGCGACTGGACGCGATACATTGTCGTTTCTGCATACCGCGCCTTTGCTGCCCATGACCAAGATTTCCATTGTCCACGTTCACGATGTTTGTTGTTCGCATATCGATCGCCATCCGGAAACCCCGTGCCGCAGCCTTGGCTGCGTGCTTTTGCCTTGGCCCTGCGGTAACGGCAGCTCAGGCCGACGACAAGCCTCTGTGGGAGCTCGGCGCCGGCGTCACCGCGCTGGCCTTTCCCGACTATCGCGGCTCCGACCAGACGCGTGCCTACGCGCTGCCGGTACCGTACGTCGTTTATCGTGGAGAGTTCTTCAAGGCGGACCGCGACGGCGTTCGCGGCATCTTCCTCGAGCGCGAAAACGTCGAGATCCATGCCAGCGTCGGAGCATCTTTTCCTGTCCACAGCAGCGACAACGACGCGCGACGCGGGATGCCGGATCTGAAACCAACGGTGGAGCTAGGGCCCGCCGTCGACGTCACGCTGTGGCAGGCGGCCACCGCCGGAATGAAGCTGACGCTGCGACTGCCGCTTCGCTTCGCGTTCACCGTGGAACGCTCCCCCGAGTACATCGGCTGGCTGTTTTCGCCCAGGCTCAATCTGGACATCAACAACGTCGGCGGCATGCCCGGCTGGAATCTGGGCCTGTTCGCAAGCCCTGCTTACGGTGACGCCCGCGTACATCGCTACTTCTATTCAGTGTCACCAGCGTACGCATCACCGTCTCGCCCAGCGTACGATGCGCCGGCCGGGTACAATGGGATGCAGTTTCTTGCGGCAGTGTCGAAGCGATTTCCGCACTATTGGGTCGGCGGGTTTGTTCGCTACGACACCTTGGCCGGCGCGGCATTCGTGGACAGTCCGTTAGTCAAGACCCGCGGGTATTTCGCCGCCGGTGTTGCCATAGCCTGGATATTCGCGGAATCCTCGCAACGAGTGAACGACAGGGACTGAGCGAATCGTGCGGCACCGCCTACTCCGTCCGGTTCACACGCTCTATGAATACATTGCCCTGTACTTCGGGCTCGTTTTTCTTGGCCTTCTTTGCCTCGTCTGGACCCCGGTCGCGATCGTTCTACCGGCGTTGCTTCCCAAAGCCTGGGCAACGACCGTGGGCAAGTGGGGCATCACGATCGGCTTTCGCATCTTCGTCCGCGTCCTGGCGCTGACGCGGGCCTGTCGCTTTGATCTCTCCGCACTCGACGTATTGCGCGATGGGCCCCCGATGATCATCGCGCCCAACCACCCCGGCCTCATCGACGCAGTACTGGTGATCTCTCGGCTTCCGGTGACGTGCATCATGAAGGCGGAACTGGAGAACAACTTCTTTCTCGGCGCCGGCGCGCGGCTCGCGGGTTACATCGGCAACGACTCGGTACACCGAATGATCGATCGCAGCATCGCGTCAGTCAGGCAGGGGGCCCATCTGCTCGTCTTCCCCGAGGGAACCCGAACCACGCGGTCGCCGGTCAACCCCTTCACTGGTAGCATCGGAATCATCGCCCGACACGCCAAGGTGCCGGTGCAGACGGTTTTCATCGATACCGACTCTCCGTACCTCCGTAAGGGCTGGCCCCTGTTGCGGAAGCCCGCGCTGCCGATCACCTACCGCATCCGCCTCGGACGGCGCTTCGATCCGCCGGAAAAGGCTCGCGAACTCGTCAGGGAACTCGAGCAGTACTTTGCAGTAGAGCTCGCCCGCGGCTCTATGATTCAGTCCTGGCTGCCGGCACCCACGGTTGTTGCTGCGGCCGCCGCAGCGGGGCACCGCCCCGGATCTTTCCCCGACCATGATGGCCAGCCCCTCGCGCACCCACCTTATCCTCATTCCCAGCTATAACCCGGGGCCCAAGGTCTACGAGACGGTGCGCGCGGCACGCCGTTGCTGGAACCCCGTTTGGGTGATCGTCGATGGCAGCACCGACGGCACCGCCGAGGAACTGCAACAGATGGCCGAGCAGGCCCCGGGCCTTTTCATCATCAGCAATCCCCGCAACATGGGCAAGGGCGCCGCGCTCCTTCGCGGGCTCGACCTCGCGGCGCAGCATGGCTACACGCACGCACTATCGATGGATTCGGACGGCCAGCATCCGGCCGAGCTGATCCCGGAATTCATGGCGGCTTCGATGCGCGAGCCAGACTGCATGATCCTCGGCCGGCCGGTGTTCGACGAGAAAGCCCCGGCGCTTCGGGTCAAGGGCCGGCAGGTCTCGAATTGGTGGGCCAACCTCGAGACGCTGTGGGCCGGCATCGGCGACTCGCTGTTCGGATTCCGCGTCTATCCGATCGCCCCACTACGTCAGGTGATGCATCGCGCGCGCTTCATGCGGCGCTTCGATTTCGACCCGGAGGCGGTCGTGCGCCTGTCCTGGATGGGCGTCAGGCCGGTCAATCTGCCAGCGCCTGTCAGGTATTTCAGCGCGGAAGAAGGCGGTATTTCACACTTCAACTACCTGCGTGACAACATGCTGCTCACCTGGATGCACGCGCGGCTTTTCTTTGGCTTCGTGCTGAGGCTGCCGCTGCTCGTGGCGCGCCGGCTCACCGGCCGTTGACCGCTCGCGGCCGCAGCCTCCCGCGCATCGATTGATGCTCAACGCCCGGATGGCGAGAACCCCGTCCGCGGCAGCCACCGGTGCAGCCCGGGCGTGATGACGACCGTGCTGACGATCGCCATGATCACCAGCATCGTGAACATGTTTTGCGATATCACGACCAGGTCGAGCCCGACGTTGATGATGATGAGTTCCATCAGCGCCCGTGTGTTCATGAGGATGCCGAGCACACTTGCCTCGTTGTGGTCGAGGCCGGACCAGCGGGCTGCGACATACGCGCCTCCGAACTCGCCGATCGTCGCCAGCACCAGCGTCAGTGCGCACCATCCCCACAACGCCAGAGTGTCGAGTCCGCCGATATTCGTCCGCAGGCCCGTGTAGGTAAAGAAGATCGGCAGGAAGAACACCAGCACGAACTGGCCGATGCGCTCCTTCCAGGCCTGCACGAGCTCGTGCTCGTCGTGCAGGATGACGCCCATCAGAAGCCGCCGAAGATGGCGAAGATGCCGAGCAGGTAGGTCGCCATCGCCGGAGAAAGACCGCGGCCAGCAACATCCCCAGCAGGTTGTTGGACAGCCGTCCATCGTGCGGATTGGCGCGTCGCACCAGCCGTTTTAGCAACGGCCGGACGACAAACCAGCACAGCAGCATGAAGCCGAGCACGAGGCCCGCCTTGAGGCCGAAGGCGCGGCCATCGAAGTTGGCGATCGTCAGCGCCGTCACCAGCGCAAGCATCATCCAGCCGATAACGTCGTTGATCGCGGCGGCGCTGATGGCGATGACACCGAGCGGTGCCCGCGTCATGCCGAAATCGATCAGGATGCGGCCGAGGATCGGCAGCGCGGTGATCGAGAACGCCGTCGCGACGAACAACGCCGATCCGGTCAAATTGGACTGCGCCGACAGCACCGGCGCGGAGAGATACCCGAACGCTAGCCCGATTGCGAATGGCGCCGCCAGACTCAAAGCGGCCATTCGGGTCACCGACGTGCGGTTGCGCTTTTCGTTCAGGTGCGAAAAATCGAACTCCAGGCCGATCTGGAACATCAGCAGGATCAGTCCCAGCTGCGACAGCATCTGTATCGGTTCCGGCGGCGACGACCGGAAGGCATAGTGGAAAAGCTCGGGCGCGGCGACGCCAAACAGCGATGGCCCGAGCAGTATGCCGACGATGATTTCGCCGACGGCCGCAGCCTGGCCGACGCGGACCGCCACGGTGCTTCCCAGGCGGCCGGCGAGCACGATGATCGCAAGCTGCAGCAACGTGAAGTACAGCAGCAATTCTGTCTGGTGGACGGCGGTCGCGGGCATCGGAGTCGAAGATCAGAGCATTCCGCCGTTGATCGAAATGACCTGACCAGTGATGTAAGCCGCGCTGTCAGAGGCGAGGAAGGCGATGAGATCGGCGACCTCGGCCGGCTGTCCCACACGTTTCATCGGGACCATCCGCTCGACGATCGCGGGGTCCAACTTGCCATCGATCATTGTCGTTTCGATGATGCCTGGCGCCACCGCGTTGACGGTGATGCCACGACTGGCGAGTTCGATCGACAACGATTTGGTCGCTGCATTGAGCGCCCCTTTGGCGGCCGAGTAATTCACTTGGCCACGATTACCGGCAAGGGCGGCAATCGACGAGACGTTGATGATCCGTCCCCAGCGTCCCCTGATCATCGGCAACGTCAACGACTGCGTGACGTTGAAGAATCCGTGCAGAGAAACGTCGATGACGCGATGCCACTGCTCGGCACGCATCGCCGGGAACACGGCGTCATCGTGGATGCCGGCATTGTTGACGAGGATCTGGATGGCACCCTGCGCAAGCATCGCGTCGAGCGCGACCTTCGTCGCCTGCGCGTCGGTGACGTCAAAAACGACAACTTCGGCTGCGCCTCCCGCGGCACGAATCTCCTCGACCACGCGCTGCGCTGCCTCCCGATTGGAGTTGGCGTGGACGAACACATGGCAGCCATCGGCTGCGAGGCGCCGGCAGACGGCCGCCCCGATGCCGCCGCTACCGCCGGTGACCAGTGCCCGCCTCATGTCTTGCCCCCGCCAAGTCGCGCGCCAACCGGTCGGTGTCGAGCACCACGGCCGCGCGACCGCAGAGGAGTTCACGGCCATCGGCCCGAACGCTGAACCGGTAGAGGACGGTGTTGCCGTCGCCGGAATGCCGCAACGCCTCGATTTCGAGATCCGCCACGACATCGTCGAGCCGGGAAGCGAGCAGCGCGACTTCCCGCACGCTGGTCAGATACCCGATTCGCGGCGGTGCGCCTTCCGCGGTCAGCAGCGCGCCGTGTACGGCCATCGCCTGCGCCGCGTACTCGATGCCGCAAGCGACACCGAGACGGCCGTGGGCGCGGAGCGGATTGTCGGGATCGCGGTGACTCGTCGCGCGACAAACGACGCGCGCCTCGTCCCATTCCACCACGCCATCCAGCAGGCACATCCGGTGCTTGTGGGGAATGCGACTCGCGATCCAGGTTCTGTCTAACGGCATGGTGTCGTCGTTACGGCGAGACGGCGGTCATCGAGATAGTCGAGGACCTGCCGACGCGCCTGCCCGCGGGCAAGCGCCATGAGCAGTGGCAATCCACGCGCCGCAGGGTAACCCATGCGCAAGGATTCGAGCGGGGGATCGGCCATGACATCTGCGGCGTCCGCCGTGAGTTCCGCATCGACGCGACCAAGCGTGGGCTCCCCCCGTTCGGTCGAGAGCAGCAGGGCGATGCCGAAGGCGTCGGCGATCGGTCGCGTCCGATGCAGCGGTTCCGGGTAGCAGGTATCGTAGGCGATCAGCAACACAGGTTCTCGAGCCACCAGAACCTGGCACAGTGCCTCGAGCAATCCGGCGCAGAAACTGCCATCGAATGCGCACAGCGAAGTGGACGGAGCCTTGGCACCCGTGGCGATACTCCAATACCCCGCCGGTGCGTTATGCACCGAGTTGTGGAAACGGGTCGGGGAAATCCGGCGGTCACTGGTCGCGAGCATCTGGCAGATTTCGTGGCAGATATCGCCGTCCGCAGCGGAAGCGGTGAAAACCGTCGCAAGGCGCGACGGATCCTGCCCCGCTGCGGCAGCCGCCTGATAGCCAATGGCCAGCGCGAGCTTCACCACGCGGCCAACGCGCCGGCGTTCGGCAGCCGGTAAGGTAGCTGCCGCCGGTAGCTGCGCGAGCTGTTCGACGTAAGGGGCGTTGCCCGAAAGCACAGCCTCACCGACCGTCCAGTTGGGCAGGCCGGGGCCGAGGAGGCCGATCCCGTCGATATAGGCAGCCAAGCCCGGCATCACGCTCCGCCGCTTACCGCATCCGCACGCCCCAGTACGAGGCTGCAGTTGGTGCCGCCGAAGCCGAACGAATTGCTCAACACGCGCGACGGCGTTCGAGCCTCGTTGCGCAGCAGGTAGGCAAGTGGCAACGCGGGATCGAGCTCCCGCATGTTGACGCCCGCTGGCATGAAGCCATGGCGCATCGCCAGCGCGCTGATGACGGCTTCGACACCGCCGGCAGCGCCCAGCGTGTGGCCGACCGCCCCCTTGGTCGAGCTGCAACGTGTGGCGCCGCCGAAGAGCGAGAGCACGGCGCGCCCCTCCACCAGGTCATTGCTGCGGGTACCGGTGCCATGCAAGTTGACGTAGTCGATCGCTTCGGGCGCGAGCCCTGCGCCAGCGAGTGCCTGCTCCATCGCCATCCGTGCTCCCATGCCATCGGGATGCGGCGATGACATGTGATAGGCATCGCTCGACTCGCCGACGCCCAGCAGCAGGACGGCGTCCGGTGACGGCACGGCGGGCGGCCGCTCGATCAGGAAGAAGGCCGCCGCTTCTCCGATCGACAGGCCGTCGCGATCCCGGTCGAACGGACGGCAGGGTCGCGTCGAGGTGAGCTGAAGCGAGCTGAAACCGTACAAGGTGGTAAGACAAAGGGAGTCCACACCGCCGACCACCGCAGCATCGATCAGACCGGCCTCGATCATCCGCGCGGCCGAACCGAAGGCCTTCGCGCTCGAGGAGCACGCCGATGAGACGGCTGCCGCCGGCCCGCTCAACTGCAACGTCCGCCGCACGAAATCCGCAACGGAGAACGAGTTCTGCGTCGTCGAATAGACGAAATCGTCGGGCAGCGCTCCCGTCACCTCATCGCGTCGGCGGTACGCAAGCTCGGTCTGAAGAATGCCCGCAGTGCTGGTGCCGACGAATACGCCAATTCGATCCGAACCATAGCGTGCCCGGGCTGCAACCACGCTTGCAATGAAATCGTCCTGCGCGAGGCCGAGCGCAGCGAGCCGATTGTTGCGGCAATCGAAAGCGGTGAGCGCAGGAGGCAGACGCTCCTCGTCGACCCCGGCAACCTCGCCGACGCAGGTGTCGACATCCACCGTTTCGAACCGGCAGGGCGCGAGCCCGCTGCGCTCCTCGCGCAATGCGGCAAGATTGGGCGCCAGTCCGCGTCCCAGGCAGGTCGTTGCAGTGAAGTTGGATAAGTGCAGGGGGTTCACTGCGGGACAGCGCATGCCGGCGACGGCAACAACATTAGCACACCGAGTCGTGATCACCGGCGTGCGGAGTCCCGGACCCATCCACCCGGGCAATCAGCATCACGTTGGCGAACGGCGTGCGCCGGCACATCGGTAGCGAATCGACCCGAAAGCGGAGCCGCTCTAGAATCATCGTCCAGTCCGCCGTCGACCGGCAGTAGCTTGCGCGCAGCCGGTGACCTCGGGAGAAGGAGACCGCGTTATCGACCCACTGGCTTGCGAGGAACGGCAGTCCCCCCTGCGCATTGCCGATGCGCGTCAAGAACAATCCTCCGGGCAGCAATGCGTCGCGCACACGACGCAATACGTTCAGCTGGTCGTGATACTCGATGTAGTGCAACACATCCAGTATAACGACGACATCGGCCTTGCCGAAGTCGGCGGTGCGGACATCGCCCTGTTCGAAATCGCCGCGATCGGCTAGCGCAACGCGAGCGCGCTCGACATCCTTCTGCATCAACTCCAGACCGAAAATCCGGCCGACATTGGGCGGCGCCGGCCAATCCGGCCGCCAATGGCCGGCATCGTGCAGCGCCCTGGCTGATCGCAACCACGAGGCAAGCAACCCCTGCCCGCAACCCAGGTCGACCAGCCGCTGCGCATCCGGGATGATCCCTCGCTCCAGCAAGCCGACGAACACCGGGTCGCGCTTCAACTTGGACCGCGAGAAATGCCACGCGAAACGGCCGGCCGATCGATAGGGCGCCGAGGCGGCATCCACCAAAGCACGGTGGAACGAGGTTGTCATGGAATTGCGCAGCGCAGCGTTACAGCGTGAAGTCCGGCGTCCCGGATGGCGTCCAGCAGGCGCGGGAGGACTTCGAGTATCACCGGCACCCCTGCGCCGGTGCGTGCGGCATTGCCATCGTGCAACGTCAGAATGTCTCCACCACCGAGGTTGCGTGCGAGTCGGTGAAAAACCAAGTCCGCGCGGCGTTCGCGGGTGTCGAATCCGCGCCGGGTCCAGCTTGCGAGCTGCAAACCCCGACGCGCGAGCACCGGATCGAGGAACACGTTGCGCAGCCCCGCCGTCGGACGAAAGAACCGCGGGGTCTCGCCGGTGAGCGCACGCAGCGTTTGCTGCCCGCGGTCTACATCGGCAGCGATTCGGAGCGGACCGAATGCGGCGAAGTAGTGCGAATGGCTCTGACTGTGATTCTCGACCGCGTGGCCGCGCAGGACGATTTCGCGGCAGAGCTCCGGGTAGCGCAAAGCCTCGTCGCCCACGCAGAAGAAGCTCGCCTTGGCGCCATGGCGGTCGAGTATGTCGAGCACGTGCGGCGTCACCAGCGGGTCCGGTCCGTCGTCGATCGTCAACGCGACCTCGCCTCGCGCTGCCGACGATGCGGGCAGGCGGGTCAGGTTGGGACCCAGCAGGGAACTGCGCGGCCAGAGTCCGGCAAAGCCCAGCAGCACGTGATTGCCGGCGATGGCGCCGGCCGCGAGAGGCCAAGCCTCTGGCAACAGCAGCACAGTCGCCGGCGCGGCCGCGTGCAGCAGCATCGACACCGCAGTCAGCGGACTGGGGCGCCAGCGCGACTCCAGCCGGGCCTTCGGATGTACGATCTCCATCAGGCCATCGCTTCGCGCGGACGCTCGGCTCGGTCCTCGGCCAGGACCGCGGAGAACAGGAGGGCGAGCACGGCACCGGGGCCGACGGTGGCGCCGATCGCCTGCAACACCGGCACCTTCGAAAACGCGAGCACGCC
The DNA here is from genome assembly GCA_030854785.1 of Pseudomonadota bacterium. GTDB lineage: Bacteria > Pseudomonadota > Gammaproteobacteria > Burkholderiales > Casimicrobiaceae > PALSA-1003. Next base: position 7,331 of record JALYSM010000107.1, on the reverse strand, counting down.
GAAGCCGATCACCGTGGTCGCGCTGGCGAGCACGAGCGACGCCAGCGTTGCCACCCGGTCCATGCCATTCCCATCGGCACGCTGATCGAAGAACAGCGCGTAGTTGGAGCCGACCGCCACGATCAGCAACATGCCTACGAGGTGGAGGATGTTCAGTTGACTGCCGGCCAGTACGTGCACGGCGATCACGACAACGACGGCTGCGACCAGCGGGACGACGACCCGCAGCACGCGCGCGGGCGAACGAAGCGCCAGCCCGAGCAGGCCGAGCATCACGGCAAAACCGGCCAGTGATAGGTAGATCGCGTCGGCGAGATAGCTCGCGTAGAGCCGGTCCGTTTCGCCCTTGACATCGACCAGCAACGCGCTCTTCTGTCCCGCTTCGGTCAGCGCCGCCCGTATCGCCTCCGGGTCGATAGCCGGGCCGGCCGTTCCTCGCTGCGCCATTTTGAGCGGCAGCAGCGCGCTCCAGCGTCCTCCACGGTGCACGAGCAGCGCGTCGGTCGCGAGCGCAAAGGAAGTTCCATCGAGATCGGCGCGGTTCAGCGGACGGGCATTTCTTGCCGCCTCCACGTCGGCAAGAAAAGGGCGCAAACGCTCCGGCCGAAGCGGAAGTTCTCCGGTCGCCTCCTGCAGGCGGGCCGCGAGCTCGGCGGGTGGCGGCAACGCCTGCTGCCGGGCCTTCTGGCTCTCGACGCTCGGAAGAAAGCGGACCGGGGTATCGAACCCGCCAAGGCTACCGGCATCGACCAGGCGTCCCAGCCGCTCGCCGACCCGCTCCGCGGCGCGCAATACGCGCTCGCGATCGGTATCGGAAACGACAACCAGGTAGCGCACATCGGGCGCCCCAAGGTCGGCGCGCAGCGTGCGATCCAGCGCCAGATCCGCGGCGGACACCGGACTCAGTGCCGAAAGCTCCGGATTCCACAACGTGTGCCAATGGCTTCCGATCACCGCCGTCGTCGCAACCAGCAGGCCGACGAAGACCCAGCGCAGCGTGCGGCCCCGCGCCATCACGGCCGCGAGCGCGTGGCCCAGGAACGACACATCGCGTACGCGGAATCGGGAGGGCAGCAGTGTCGGCAGGACAAAGCGGGTGACCCCTGCCGCCACCACGATTCCCGCAATGGAATAGAGCCCAAGCTGGGCCAGCCCCGGGAAGCCCGAGAACAGCAGCGTGGCGAAGCCTACGACGGACGTGAGCATCCCCAGGCGGATCGTGGGCCAGAATCTGGCGACCCATTGGGCGTGATCACCGGCCGCGGCTTCGTGCGTCGATTGCACGAAGAGGTAGATCGAGTAATCCACGGCCTCGCCGATCAGGGTGGTGCCAAACCCCAGGGTGATGCCGTGGACGACGCCGAAGCCCAAGCTGACCGCGGCGACGCCGGCGAGCGCTCCGGATATCACCGGCAACAGACCCAAGCCGAGTGCCGTCAGCGATCGATAAACGACGAACAGCAGCCCGACGATGCCGAGGACGCCGACGGCGGAAAGGCGCGCCACGTCGTCGCGTATGGTCTTGCGCGATGACACCGAGAACGCGCCGGGGCCGGAGAGCAGCAGGCGGGATGGACGCGCGGCGGCGCGATCGGCCGCGGTGGCCTCGTCGAATGCTGCGCGGATCGTCGCCAGCGCGCGTTGCTGGCCATCGGTGTCCGATCCGCTCGCCCGGGTCTGCGCCAGCAGCAATGCGCGCGTGCCATCGCGCGAGGCCCAAACTCCGTCGGCGACCGCCGGCCGCGTGTCGCTCTGCTGCAGGTTCAACAGGGCAATGAGTTCGCCGGTAGGATCGCGCGGCAGTAGCGACTTCAACATCAGACCCGCGGGCGAGGCTAGGAGATCGATGCTCTCGCCGATCGCCGCGCGCAACCCGGCCTCGGAAAAGCGATCGGCGGTGACCGCAGGACTTAGCAGGTACCGGTGGGTGAGCAGGAATTCGCGATCGCGGTCGGTACCCACGGATTCGCCGTTGTTCACGAGTGTGAACTCGGGTGCGGCGCGCAAGCGTCTGGCGAGCTCGCGCGACAGCCGTGCTCGCGTTGCGCTGTCGGGAGCCTCGATTCCGATCAGGATCAGCCGCGATACCGCGCCCTCCGTCAACTGGTCGACCAGCACTTGCTGCTCGGCGGTCGGCTCGCGCGGCAGGAACGCCGACAGGTCGGCGGTAAAGCTCGCGCGGCCGATGACGATGACGCAGGCCACCAACAGGGCAACCCAGAGCGCAACAGCCGCCATACCCTGCCGTTTCATGGGGGGCCATCGCGGTGTATTTGCATCACCGAGCGGTCGCCATCGGCTTGCAGCATTTCGACTTGGCGCACCTCGTCGCGCGTTCCCGAGATCTGGATGCGCTGGACCATGGCCGCTATCCGCGCATCCGACGGCAACAGTGTCAGCGACCAGCGTTCCGGACTACCTTGCAGATCCACTCGGTACTGCCGCTGCAGTGCTTCGAGATCACCGGCGAGCGTATTGCGGATAATGCCGACGATGGCGGTGATCTCGGGATACTGCTGCAGCTGCAGCGTATATTTCTGCTTGCCGCGCTCAACGACCAGCACGTCCCGGTCAAGCACCAGCGATTCGGCATTCGGCTTCAGTGTCCGCTTCTCCAGGCGAGCAGGTGGCTGATAGACGAGCTCACCGGAGGATTCCACCGGCCGGTCGAGCAGCGCGATGTACTTCTTCTCGCTGAAAGCCACCTTCCCTCCCCGCTGCTGGGCGAGGCTCTGCATAAGGTGCGTGACGTTCCAATCGGCCGCCGCTGCCGGGCCGCGCGCACCCGCCATGAAGAGCGACAGCGAAAGAACCGCGAGGACTCGGGTTTGGGCTTTCACCGGCGAGCCTTGCGGGTGCCGCCGGTCACCGCGGGCGGCTGCCAGAAATCGAAGAAATTGAACCAGTTGTACGGCTCAGCGCGGCAATCCTGCTCGAGGACCGCGGCGAAGCGTTGGACCGCTCCGTGCACCGCGGCATCGCGCCCCTCCGCTGGAATCGCGGAAAAGTCGGCGAGCGCTTCGAAGTGAATCCGGTAACGATTCTCTCCGAGATAGAGGCCCGTCATGAAGATCACCGGCTGCCGCAACATCGCGGCCATCCTGAAGGGCCCGCTCGGCAGTGCTGCCGGCTCGCCCAGAAACATTACGGAAACGGTCGCGTCGCTTCCCAGGGTTCGGTCGCCGAGGATGCCGACGATTGCGCCGTCGAGAAGTCGCTGCCGAACCTGCAGCATCGATCCCGCGTGACCGAGAGGTATGATGTCCGGGTGGGCCGCCGGGTTCGCGGCCGCCATCGCCGCGTTGATCTTGCGGGCGTTCTCCGCGTACATCACCATCGCCACGTCGAGTCCCAGGGTGTCGCGCGCGAGCGAGCGCAGCACTTCGAAGCTGCCCAGATGCGCGCCCATCAAAAGCGCGCCGCGTCCCGTCGCGAGAAGGTTGGAGATGAGCTCGCCTCCAAGCATCTCGATATCGAACAGGTCGAACCGGTCGTTGATGAGGTAGATCCGATCGTGGATGGTGCACGCGAAATGATGCACGTGACGATAAAGATCCCGCCATCCGGGCTCGCGTCCGAGCGCCCGGCGCAGATAATTCCGCGACGCCCGCCGTGCGGGCGCTGCCGTGAGTAAGAAGTAGGCAGCGATCAGCGGCAGCACGCACCGCCCGGCGCGCCGACCGAGCCGCAAGGAGATCCACGTCATCAGGCACACCATGAACGCGCTGCCACGCTCATTGCGCCGCGCCCATTCGGGACGGGCATCTGATTCGCTGGCGATTTCGCCGGGAACGCTGGAGGTCATGGCGCGCCCGCGGGGGACAGGCTTCCGGTGACCATCCTGTCGACACCGGCAGTGATCTCGAAGCGGATGGCTCCGCTGGCCTCGATATCGTGCCGGACGATCAACGCCTGCCCGGGCCGAACGGGGTGCAGGAACTTCACCCAGGCGATGCGGTGGTGAGCGCGCCCGGTCGCCGCGGCGATGACGAACATCGCTTCGTCGAGCAGCACGACGCCGGGAACGACGGGCGACCCCGGGAAATGCCCGGCAAACGCCGGATGGTCGACCGCGATCGCCAGTTGAGTTTCTGCCGAAGAGCTCACCTTTGCTCCGTGGTCGTCTTGCCCCGCGTCTCGATCAGCTGCCGAAGCGCTTCGCGCGGCACCTTGCCGGTCTCGTTGCGCGGGAGCGCGTCTACGAACACCAGTGGCCTCGGAAGGAACGCCGGATCGACGCGCGAGCGCAACGCCTGGCTCAGTTCCGCCGCGGTGAGCTCCGGCGCGACGACCACCGCGGCAAGACGCGTCACGCCGGTCGTTGCCTCTTCGTCGGGCATGAAGTACGCGCCGTCCAGGACCCCGGGGATCGTCGTGAGCTGATGCGTCAGAAACGCCATCGAACTGCGCTTTCCCGCGACGTTGACGAGATCCGACGACCGGCCGAGCAACCGGAAGTGCTCGCCACCGGTCAATTCAACGACGTCATTCAGCACGACCGGCGCCCCGACATGACCGCCGGAGGCCCAGGTTCGGTCCTCCTCCGGCGACAGTTGGACTCCGTTGAAAAGGTGCCACTCCGCCGACATTGACGGGCGCCGCGACGCAATCTGCCCGGTGTCGGTACTGCCGAAGATCTCGAGCAGTGGAGCGCCGAGTCGACCCTCGACCTCCCTGATCAGCGCGGAGGACAACGGAGCCGTTGCCGATACCACAAGATCGATCTCGGGAACCTTGGCGCCGGAGTCTAGCAGCAAACGCAGGTGAAACGGCGTGGACACGAGGATCCGAGGCCGAGGCACCTCGGCGAGGGCCGCGCAGATGTCGACTGGGTAGAAGGGTCGCGCAGCACTGAACGCGACACCGCCCTGCAATGCGACCAGCACCGACGACTCCAATCCATAGGAATGCTGTGGAGGCACCGTAGCGACGATCACGTCCCCCCTGCCGCCGCGCAAGCCCAGCCGGTCCGCCTCGATTCCAACGCTGCGAACCAACGCGCCCCACGTCTTGAGGTGAGGCACCGGCTCCCCAGTGGACCCGGAGGTGAACAGCCACGCTACCGGCCGGTCGGCATCGATCTCGGGTACAGCGATTTCGGGGGCTGGTTCGCCATTCGCGACGGCGTCACGAAAGGGCATTCGCGGCAGATCCAGCAGCGGATGATCGCTGTCGGTTAGGCAGAAAGCGTCAAGGCGAAACTCCCTTAACCGCCGTACCGTTTCGGTGGCAAGATCGGTGGGGAGCAGGCTCACCTTGCTGGCGACCAGGGCGGCAGCAAGCCCAACCGCGAACCGGTAACGGTCGGTGCATGCATTGAGCACGTGTTGGCCTGCCGGGAATTCCGCCGCGATTCGGTTCACATCCTCCAGAAAGTGTCCCACGGTAACCGGTGCGCCTCTTCGGTAGGAGACGACATCACTGACGTGGCGGTGACCGAGGAGAGGATGACGTGACACGGGATCAGGACCGGGGTGGCTCTGGCATGTCTTCAACCCGGTGGCGGAGATGTGCGTGCGAGGTGGATGTACCGGCGCATCCCATCGAGAATCGAAACGTGCTTGATGTCCGGCAACAGCCGTAGCCGCACGCCGTATTCGACCGCAAACATCAGTGCGACCAGCGGAAGGTCGAGAATATTGGCGAACACCGACCAGATCACGATCGGCGCGTACGCGAAGAGCACGACGGACATGCATGCATTGACTGTAAAAAAGATCGTCCACGCCAGCGTCACCTGTCGCGTGTAGCGGGCGAGCCTCGGCTCCATGGGATCGTGCGCGAAGGCGGCAATGCGGGAGCAGAGGGGTACCCGGTTCCCGACGAGAGTGCTTCCGAAGACCAGCGCCAGGATCGCGTTGCCGCTGGCATGCTGGATGAAATACACCCACGCTGCGTGATCGCCGATCGTATCGAGGTGTTGCCACGTCAGCGCCGCAAGCGCCGCGCACAACAGGAGCCACGTATAGCGGTGGCGGCTGCGCCATGCCAAAAACACGGCCACGGCAAGATAGGGCAGCAACGCAATGACTGCGAAACGACCGCCGTCCTTGGGTGCGACGCTCGATGCGTAGTGTGAGATCAACACATACGCGGTCAGCGCCAGTCCGGCCGCCACGGTACGAACCGCAGGCTGATAGCCGTTCTTCACGCAGCCTTGTTTCGCCAGACGTGATCGGTCAGGCTGCGCAGCGACTTGAAAATGGCGATATTGTCGTCGTTGTCGGCCCGCAACTGGAACCCATACTGTCTCGACACCTCGAGCGCGACCTCGAGTATGTCGATCGAGTCGAGGCCGAGGCCTTCGCCATAGAGAGGGGCATCCGGTTCGATCTCGGACGGAGCAACATCCAGATTGAGAGCTGTCACAATCAGAACAGCGATTTCCTTCATCAGGCTATCCGGGGCTTCTCCAATTGAGGGCAATGCCGGATTGGGGCTTGCGTTGTCGAGCATTTCTGTGCCGTAGAAGAGTTTACGCATGCCGCTGGGATGATGATGCCAGCAAACCGATGCCGTCACGCGGTATCGGAGGTCGAATCGCGTTCCGGGACGAATCCGGAGTGTGCCGGCTTGCTCTCTTCGGATCGGCCCGAAGGCGCGTCGCCCGGGTCGGAAAGCCCCCGCCCGGAATCGAATTTGTCTCAATGGGTGAAGTTACCAAAAAACGGCTTCCAGCGCGAGGAATTGATCGCCTTCCGGACCAGCCTATCTCCGCCGAAACGTGGCCTGTGGCCATGGCCGCTCAACCGGCGTCGGGTAGTGGTCTAGTTTGAAAGCCCACTCAGTTACACAACTCGGCGCTTTCGCGCCCACGCGTGATACGCTTTCGAGATGCCGAGAAAAGACATAAACCAGATCGCCTTCGACGTGGTGCGCCAGGCCACTGGCGAGGCAACGCCGCCTGTCGAATCCGCCAAGGCTAAATCCGGTCGCAAGGGTGGGCTAAAGGGCGGCGCCGCAAGAGCGGCGACATTGTCCGCAACAGAGCGATCGGCAATCGCGAAGAAAGCTGCCCATAGGCGGTGGAGCGTAACTGCCGCGAAAAAACGCTAGGCGCGAGCCACTGCGACCTGTTGTGCCGACTGGACAAATGCAACACCTTTTTGATTCTCTATAATTTTGAAGGCAGCTGTCCCGGCCAATGTAACCATGTACGCGTGATGCATGGTCAGAACCGCGTCTTGCAGGGCTTGATCACTCTCTAGGGAAGCTCTGAATTTCCGGTGGTCAAAGCAAATAGGAACACCGAGAGCATCAATGAGGTTATTGCAACGGTTGCGGGGTTGGGAAACGCGAGATTGCGCCAGAATACGCGAGCTTGTTAACGT
>JALYSM010000096.1 GCA_030854785.1 Pseudomonadota bacterium | reverse complement strand
GAGAGCCCGAAACAACTCGCGATACGCGCGCGGCGGCTGGCCGCGCGCGCGCTCGGCATGAACGGCACCGACCAGAGCGGCAAGTCGTGCCCGATCCGCGGCGGGACGCTCGGCGCACAGCCGGTCGAGCGCGTGGTCTTCGGCCAGCAAGCGTTCGCGCCAGCGCTCGACGGCATGCAGCCGCGCCTTTTCCGCGTTGGGCGCGTCGGCCCATTGTGCGAGTCGCGTCCGGATCGGCGCCGCCTCGATGTCGCGCATCAGACGACCGATGAATTGCATCTGCCTGCGCCGCGCCTCCCGGTGTGTCATCCGCTGCGCTGCGTCGAGCGCTTCGACCAGGCGTTCGGGGAGATCGAGCTCTGCTCGACGTGCGGGGCCGACGTCGAGCAGCGCTTGGCCCAGCATCTGCAATGCATCCATCTCCGCCTTCTGGCGGGTTTTCGAGGGCCGTTCGGCCATCCGTACGGCGTCGGAGGGTGTTTCGTCGGGTCGGCGCATCGCGAGCGGTCGGGGACGAGGGTGTTTGCTATGATACTAAATTGCCGACTAAAGTCCGACGATGACCGATATTGGCGACGTCACGCTTGCGTCTCCCGCTACCCGTTTTCCGCTCACGACCGACGCCTTGTCCGGCGTGGCCGGCATGGTCATCAAGGCGGCGCAAGGGGGCGGCGCCACCGCGGCCGAAACCGAAGTCTCACAGGCGTTCGGCTTGAGCGTGACGGTGCGCAAGGGCGAAGTGGAGACGATTGCCTACAATCGCGACAAGGGCATCGGCGTTACCGTCTACGTCGGCGCGCGGCGCGGGCATGCGAGCACGGCCGACTTCGCGCCCGCAGCCATTGAGGATACCGTCGCCAAGGCATTGACGATCGCGCGTTACACCGCCGAGGACGACTGTGCCGGCCTCGCCGATCCGGCGCTGCTGGCGAAAAGCTGGACCGACCTCGACCTGTATCACCCTTGGGACCTGACGGTCGAGGAGGCGATCGCGCTGGGCCGGGAGTGCGAGGCTGCCGCGCTGGTCGTGGACCCGCGATTGACGAATTCCGAGGGCGCGACGGTTTCGCTGCACGAAGGACAATTCATCTACGCGAATACGCTGGGCTTTTTCGGCGGTTATGCCAGCTCCCACCACGGCATCTATTGCGCGGTGATCGGTGACGACGACGGCGCGATGCAGCGCGACGACTGGTTTACTTCGGCGCGCTCGCCGCACGATTTGGAATCCGCGGCGCTCGTGGGCCGCCTCGCCGGTGAACGGACCGCGCGCAGGCTCGGCGCACGCCGGCTGGCGACGCTGGATTGTCCGGTGCTGTACGAGGCGCCGATCGCCACGGGCCTGATCGGCCATTACGTCAACGCGACCAGCGGAGGGAGCCTCTATCGCAAGGCGTCGTTTCTCCTCGACAGCCTTGGCCGGCAGGTATTTGCGCCGCAGATCAGCATCCGCGAGGAACCGCATCTCCCGCGCGGACAGGCGTCGACGCCGTTCGACGATGAAGGCGTCGCGACGCGGCCGCGCGATGTCGTGCGCGACGGCGTGGTGTACGGTTATTTCCTCGGCAGCTACTCGGCGCGAAAGCTCGGGCTTGTATCAACCGGAAACGCCGGCGGGAACCACAACCTGGTCGTCACGCACGGCACCGAAGATCTTCCCGCACTGCTGCGCCGGATGGGGCGCGGAGTCCTCGTGACCGAGTTGCTCGGCCAGGGAGTCAATCCAGTCACGGGCGACTATTCACGCGGTGCCGCAGGCTACTGGATCGAAGGCGGCGAGATCGCGTACCCCGTCGAGGAAATCACGATCGCGGGTAATCTCGCTCGCATGTATGGCGACATCATCGCAATCGGCAACGACGTCGATCGCCGCGGCTCGCGCCACTGTGGTTCGGTGCTTATAGGCGCGATGACTGTCGCCGGCAACTAGCGGATTGTAGCGGCGCCATGGGCACCAAGCGGCCGTTGCGCGAAAAATTCCGGACATGGCGACGCACGCTGCAAGATCCGCTCCGCGGCGGCAAGGCCGCGGAGCGCTGGATCGCGTCCTTGCCGCCGGCCGATGCCCTGGAGCTGCAGCATGAGGTGCTCGACCTGGTCGCATCGTTTCCCGGGGGGCGGCGCCGGATCGGACCTGCGCAGGCAGAGGCGTTGTTGCGCATCGACGCCCGTTGCGAGCCGATCATAAGTCAGTTGACTACGCAATACACCGCCAACTATCAGCGTTCGAGCAGCGTCGAGACGCGACTCTGGCATGGCGTGTTCGATCTCGTGAAGGCGTTCACCGCCGCGTATCAAGCCGCGCTGAAGGCGGGCTACGCTACGGGCGAGCAGAAGCGATGGAAAACGGTCTTGCAGCGGGTATTGATCAGGCTTGGGCATTACAAGGGTATCGACGGCAAGTTCCGGCTGTTCCGATACGGGCACTGGATACCGGGGCAATGGCGCGAGTTGCACGAGCTCTACGAATTTGCGCGCATGCGCGGCTGGCAGCGCGAGCCCCTTGCTTTCGGGGCCGCCGCGTTCAGCAAGCCCGCAGAATCGCTGGAACAGGAATACATCCGTTCTCTCCTGCTCATGCGCCTGGACAGCGGCAACTTCACGCCGGATCAGGTCGAGTGGGTAGCGCGATCGCTCGACGAATGGACGCCCTCCCTGACGCTGACGCCGCCACCGGGAAGCGGGGCGAACTTCTATGTCGATCTCTCCGGCACTCAGGGCCTCAAGCGCCAGGACCGACCGCGCGCCGGCGGCCGCCTGATGTACCTCGACGCCACCGCCGTCTATACTCGCGTCGTCGAACGCATGCGCGTGCTGCCGGAGCAGGAAACCGATCCGCATCTGCCCGGCGCGCTGCCTCCCCGCGAGCAGAAGTTGCTCCTGATGCGACTCGCCGCTTTGTACGGACCGGATGCGCTGGCGTTTTCGCCCCGGGCGGCGCGCAAATCGACCGATGTCGAGATGCGCGTCGTCGTCGGCCTGCAGGCGCTGACGCGCGCCGTCGCCGAGGTGGAGCACCTCTCGGCGGAAGCGAAGACCTCGGGTGCGCGGCATAGCTTCGACGAAATCACCCAGCTGGTGAATCCAAGCGCGAATCCGGAGTCGATCGCGCGGCGGATCCGCGGCTCGCAGTGGAAGATGATCAACCGCAGCGAAAGCGGCTGCCGCATGATCGCGCCCGCGAAAGACGCTCCGACCAAACTCGGCGAGATCATCGCGATCCAGGATGGTGACCGCTGGGAACTCGCTGTCGTCCGGCGCATGCAGCGGCAACAGGTCGAGGAAGTGATCTGCGGCGTCGAGATTATCGCCCGCCGGATGGTGCGCGTTCTCTTGCGCAGCTGGGTCGCTCCGCTGGACGCTCGCGCCGGCGTCGACCGGCCGTTTTTCGGCATCTATCTGCCCGCTCATGCCGACAATCGCCAAGCCGCGCAACGGAGTCTTGTCGGGCCGGACGATCGTTTCCTGCCGGGAGGAATGGTCGAGCTTGACACCGGCAACGCACGCTATCTGATCCGCTTCACCCAAACCATGGAGCGGCAGGCCGGCTGGGCCTGGGCGTTATTTAATGCGGTGCGTAAACTGTCGCCTTAGCTCGCGCAGGTCACGTGCCGATTTGGGTTAGAATCGCCGGCGGACGATGTCCCGGCACGGCAGCCGATGACCCCATCGAAGCTTTCCGCCGCCGGCGCGATTGAAGCTGACATGCCATGCGGGCCGCCGCGGGGCAGTCTCGCCATCGCGATTTCATTCCGAGGAGGAGCAACCGTATGCAACGTCGATCATTCCTGAAAAAAGCGGGCGTCGGCTTGGCCGCCGGCGCAGTGGCCGCGCCGGCCATCGGGCAGGGCGCCCAGCCCGAAGTAAAATGGCGTATGGCTACAAGCTGGCCGAAGAGTCTCGACACCCTCTTCGGCGGCGCCGATTTGATTTCGAAGCGCTGCGCTTCCGCGACCAACGGCAAGTTCCAGATCCAGGTGTTCGCGGCGGGCGAAATCGTTCCCGGACTGCAGGTTCTCGACGCGGTCCAGAACGCCACCGTGCAGTGCTGCCACACCGCGCCGTATTATTTCTTCGGCAAGGATCCGACGTTTGCTTTTGCCTGCGCGATCCCGTTCGGCCTCAACGCGCGCATGCAAAACGCATGGATGTACCACGGGGGCGGGCTCGAGCTGATGCGCGAGTTCCTGAAAGACTACAACGTCCACAACATACCGGCGGGCAATACCGGCGCGCAGATGGGCGGCTTTTTCCGCAAGGAACTAAAAACCGTCGCTGACCTGAAGGGTCTGAAGTTTCGCATTGGAGGCTCGGCCGGCGTCGTGATGCAAAAGCTCGGCGTGGTTCCGCAGCAGATCGCCGGCGGCGACATCTATCCCGCGCTGGAAAAAGGCACGATAGATGCGGCCGAGTGGGTCGGTCCCTACGACGACGAAAAGCTCGGCCTCTACAAGGTCGCGAAGTATTACTACTATCCCGGCTGGTGGGAAGGCGGCCCCGAGCTTGACCTGTTCGTCAACACCAAAGCCTGGGCGGACCTGCCGAAGGAATACCAGTCGCTCCTCGAAGCCGCGTGTGCCGAGGCGAATATCGACATGACGGCGAAGTACGATGCGCTGAACCCCCCGGCGCTGCGCCGACTGGTCGCGGCGGGTGTGCAGTTACGGCCGTTCCCGCGCGAGATCATGCAGGCGTGCTACAAGGCGTCGGTCGAGGTCTACGATGAGTTCGCGGCCACGAATCCGAAGTTCAAGAAAGTCTACGAACCCTGGAAGAAGTTCCGCGACGAAGACATATTGTGGTTCCGTGTCGCCGAGCAGAACTTCGACCAGTTCATGGCGACAGCGAGCCAGCAAAGTGCGCCAGCGAAGAAGTAGCGGGTAGCGGCAGAGCAGCCGCCGGCAGGATAAAAAAAGCCCCGCACGCGCGGGGCTTTTTTTTCGCTGCGCGGCGCGTCACTTCTTTTTCGAACCATCTTTGGCGGGTGCCTTGAACAGGTCCTCGATCGACTGCGCCGAGTCACTCTCCTTTTGCTGCTGCTGTTGCTCGGTCGGTGCCTGCCCCGGCCCGGGCGTTTCGGTCGGCGGCAACTGGATCTGGATCTTGGTCGGGTCGACCGTGCTTTCCTTCGCCTTGTAGACCATCACCATCTGCGGGAACGCGATGACGAGCCCGATCATGATGATCTGGATCAATACGAACGGTACTGCGCCCCAGTAGATCTGTCCCGTCGTCACTCCCGGCGTCAACTTCTTGGTGATCTTGTCGACGTAGTCCTTCGCCGGCGCAACGCTGCGCAGATAGAACAGCGCAAAGCCGAACGGCGGGTGCATGAACGATGTTTGCATGTTGACGCCGAGCAGCACGCCAAACCAGATCAGGTCGATTCCCAACTTGTCGGCGACCGGGCCGACCAGGGGAATCACGATGAACGCTAGCTCGAAGAAGTCGAGGAAAAACGCCAGCACGAAAATCACGATATTGACGACGATCAGGAAGCCGAGCTGGCCGCCGGGAAGGCCCGAGAGCAGGTGCTCGACCCAGACGTGGCCGTTGACCGCGTAGAACGTCAGGCTGAACACACGGGCGCCGATCAGGATGAATACGACGAACGTCGACAGCTTGGCGGTCGTGTCCATCGCCTGTTTGAGGAGCTTCAGCGACAGCCTCCTGCGTGCGACCGCCATGATCAGCGCTCCGGTCGCGCCCATCGCGCCGCCCTCGGTCGGCGTCGCGACGCCCAAGAATATCGTGCCCAGCACCAGGAAGATCAGCGCCAGCGGCGGAATCAGCACAAAGGTGACGCGTTCGGCGAGTCGTGACAGCAGACCGAACTTCAGCAGGTGGTTGATGACGGCGGCGAAGAACGCGACACCGGTGCCGACGCAGGTTGCGATGACGATCGTCTCATCGGTCGGCGTTTCGGCCGGGAGGTACCACTTGGCAAAGGCAACCGCGGCTATCACGGCAACGATCGTCAACACCAGCAACGACCGCGTGCCGCCCGAACCGTCCGGCTCGCGCAAGGTCCGTGCCTCGAGTGGCAGCGCCGGCGCCCATTTCGGCTTGACGGTGCATACGCCCAGCGCGTAGGCAGCGTAGAGCGCGGCGAGGGTAATGCCCGGGATGAATGCGCCGGCGTACATGTCGCCAACCGACTTGCCGAGCTGGTCGGCCATGATGATCAGCACCAGCGACGGCGGAATGATCTGCGCCAGCGTGCCCGATGCGGCGATAACACCCGAGGCAAAGCGACGGTCGTAACCGTAGCGCAGCATGATCGGCAGCGAGATGAGTCCCATCGAGATCACCGACGCGGCGACCACACCGGTCGTCGCGGCAAGCAGCGCGCCCACGAACACCACGGCGTAGCCCAGGCCGCCGCGCACCGGGCCGAACACCTGCCCAATGGTATCGAGCAGATCCTCGGCCATACCGCTGCGCTCGAGGATCAGCCCCATGAAGGTGAAGAAGGGGACGCACAGCAGCGTCTCGTTGGACATGACACCCCACAGGCGCTCCGGCAGCGCCTGGATCAGTTGCGGGCCCAGCAATCCCAGATAGATGCCGAGCAGCGCGAAGCCGATGCCAACCGCCGCAAGCGCAAACGCCACTGGGTAGCCGAGCAGAAGGACGACGACCAGCGCCACGAACATCAGCGGCGCGATGTACTCGATCAGGAGCGCGGTCATTGCCTGTCTCCCCGCAGCTTCACGGTTTCCTTGGCAATCGCCTGGTCTCCCCGTGCTCGGACAATTTCCTCGGCGAGCTGCTCCTCGAGCGATTTTTCCTGAGGCTTCTCGGTCGGGTCGGGGATGAGGCCACGCAGAAACGCGATGCGTTTGATCAGCTCGGAGACGCCCTGCAGGATCAGCAGGAAGAAGCCCACCGGAACCAGCAGCCGCGCCGGCCAGATGAGCAGCCCGCCGGCATTAGTCGAGATTTCATGGCGTGCGTACGCTTCGACGAAGAGCGGCCACGACAACCACATGATCAAAATCGCCATCGGGAACAGAAAGAACACCGTGCCGATGATGTCGATCCAGGTCTGCGCCCGCTTCGACAGACGGCTGGCGATGACATCGATGCGCACGTGGTCGTTGCGCAGCAGCGTGTAACCGGCGCAGATCAGGAAGATCGCCGAGAACAGGTACCACTGGATCTCGAGGAACGCGTTCGAGCTGACGTTGAAGGACTTGCGCACGATGGCGTTGGCCGCGCTGATCAGGACCGCGGCCAGCACCAGCCAGTAGAGCGCATGGCCGATGCGTTCGCTCAGTCGATCGATCAACCGGGACAGCGAGAGCAGGGATGGCACGAGG
>JALYSM010000093.1 GCA_030854785.1 Pseudomonadota bacterium | reverse complement strand
GGGCAACGACCCTGACCGGCGTTGAAGCTGAACGTCCCCTGCGTGTAACCGCGCTCGCGGGCGAGCGCGCTCGCGGCGAAGCGCTTGCGGATCGCATCGAACGCCCCGACGTAGCTCGCCGGGTTGGAGCGCGTGGTGCGGCCGATCGGCTTCTGGTCGACCATCACGACCTCGGCGACGCGCTCGTGTCCGCGCAGCTCGCGATGCGCTCCCGGCGCCTCGGTGGGCTTGCCCTTGGCGCGGAGCAGCGCCGCATGGAGGACATCCTGCACCAGCGTCGACTTGCCCGAGCCCGATACCCCGGTGATGCATACGAGCCGGCGGAGTGGAATCGCGAGGTCGATGTCCCTGAGATTGTGCTCCGCGACGCCGAGAAGCTCGATGCGGCTGTCGTCGGGCGGCAGCGATGGCGCGGCGGTTGCCGCATCCGTCCGCTTGCGGCCGCAGAGATAATCGGCGGTAAGCGAGCCCGTGGCGCGTGCGAGCGCCTCCGGCGCGCCGAAGAAGACGATCTCACCCCCACGCTCGCCGGGTCCGGGGCCGATGTCGAGGATACGATCGGCGGCCAGCATGATCTGCGGGTCGTGCTCGACCACGACGAGTGAATTGCCCGCATCGCGCAGCCGCTGCATCACGCCGATCACGCGGCGAATGTCGCGCGGGTGCAGGCCGATCGACGGCTCGTCGAGCACGAACAGCGTGTTCACCAGCGATGTTCCGAGTGCGGTGGTCAGATTGATCCGCTGTACTTCGCCGCCCGAGAGCGTGCGCGATTGCCGGTCGAGCGTGAGATAGGCGAGGCCCACGTCCGCGAGATAGCCGAGGCGGGCGCGGATCTCCTCGAGCAACAGGTCGGTTGCTTCGTCGAGCGGCGCCGGCAGATGCACCTCTGCGAAGAATGAGCGCAGAGCCTCGATCGGCAGCAGCATCAGGTCGTGCGCCGTGAGGCCGGGTAGAGATACGAGAACGTCGTCGCCGAATTCGACGCCGCGTGGACGGAAACGACGTGTGGGGTCGAGCATGCGGTCGGCGTCGTCCTTGGTGCCGAGCCGCCACAGCAGCGCATCGGCCTTGAGCCGCGCGCCGTCGCAAGCGGCACAGGGCGTGTAGGCGCGATACTTCGAGAGCAGCACCCGAATGTGCATCTTGTACGCCTTGGTCTCGAGCCAGGCGAAGAAGCGCCGCACCCCGTACCACGTTCCGGGCCATGAGCGCTTCCAGCTCACCCATTCGCTTTCGCCCTCGAGCACCCACTGACGCGCTTCGTCCGTGAGGTCGCGCCACGGCACGTCGAGAGGAATGCCGCGCTTTTTTGCGTACTTGTCCAGATCGTCCTGACATTCGCGGAAGCTCGGGCTCTGCCAGGGCTTGATCGCGCCGGCGCGGAGCGTCTTCGCGGCGTCGGGAACGATCAGTCCGTAGTCGATGCCGATCACGCGGCCGAATCCGCGGCAGGTGGCGCACGCGCCCAGCGGCGAATTGAACGAGAACAGGCTCGGGGTCGGGTCCTGGTAGTGGATGTCGCAGTCGGCGCAATGCAGATCGGTGGAGAATCGCCAGGCCGGCGCGCCGTCCCCGGTCGATGCCGCGGCATCGTGCACGATGTGGACATCGACGCGCCCCTGGCCCACCCGCAGCGCCGCCTCGATCGCTTCGACCACGCGTACGCGCTCGGCGTTGGAAAGGCGGAGGCGATCCTGGACGACGTGGAGCAGGTGGTCGCTGCGCGCATGGATCCGCGTGTAGCCCTGCCGCTCGAGAAGCTGCAGGACCTCGGCTTCCGAGAAGTTGTGCGGCACCGGGACCGGGAAAGTGATCACGAGGCGCGGATCACCGGCCGCGAAGCTACGCTCGCTCAAGGCGGTGAAAATCGAATCCGCCGTGTCGCGCGAAACGCGCCGGCCGCAAGCCCGGCAATGAAGCGCCGCCGCGCGCGCGTACAGGAGTTTCAGATGATCGGCGAGCTCGGTCATCGTGCCGACGGTCGAGCGCGACGTGCGCACGGGGTTGGTCTGGTCGATGGCGATCGCCGGCGGGATGCCGTCGATGCGCTCGACCCGCGGCTTGTCCATGCGGTCGAGAAACTGACGCGCGTAGGGCGAGAAGGTCTCGACGTAACGGCGCTGGCCCTCGGCGTAGAGCGTGTCGAAAACGAGCGAGGACTTGCCCGATCCCGAGACGCCGGTGACGACGATCAGCTCGTTCAGCGGAAGCTCGAGCGAGAGCTGCTTCAGGTTGTTCTGGCTCGCGCCGTGAATGACGATGCTTTCGGACATGGGAGCGGCGATAGATGCGCGTAAACGCGTAGCTGCGAACGCATTCGCAGGCGTTGATAGGCGAATGAACTAGGGACCTACGACCCGCCGAGACGCTCGGATTCCGTCCCTTCGAGCTGCGAGAAACGCACGGGCAGAATCTCCCGCGTCGACACCGCGCCGGCAGGGTCTTTCTCGACCAGCAGGAGCTCCTGCGAAGCGGCGAGTCCGGCCGGGATCACCATCTTTCCTCCCGGCTTGAGCTGCTGGAGCAGGGCGCCCGGAATGAGATCGGGCGCGGCGGTCACCATGATCTTGTCGAACGGCGCGTGTTCCGGCCAGCCGTAGTAGCCGTTGCCGACCTTGAACTCGATGTTCTTGTAACCATGCCGCCCGAGGCGCAGCCTGGCCTGCTGCGCGAGCTCCTCGATGATCTCGACGCTGTAGACCTTGCGCGCCAGCTCGGCGAGCACGGCCGCCTGATAGCCCAGGCCGGTGCCGATTTCGAGCACCGCGTCCTCGGCGCTGAGGTCGAGCAGATCGGTCATCAGGGCGACGATGAAGGGCTGCGAGATCGTCTTGTCGAAGCCGATCGGCAGCGGCATGTTGGCATACGCGTAGGGCTGCAGCTCGGCCGGAACAAAATCGTGGCGCGGTACTTTCGCGATCGCCTGCATCGCCGCGCTGCCCAATGCCGCTTTGCCGATGCGTGCGCTCACGTAGATCGTTTCCGCCTCGATCTCCATGACCATGTGCTCTCGCACCTTGGTGAAATGCTCTGCGCTCATGACTTGTCCACGGTGGGCATCGCCCTCAGGAGATAATCATTCTAGGATGATTCGGGCCGCTGCGGTCGGTTAGAATGCCGGGCGCATCGCTTCGTTCCCATGGCCCCGGATCTCCTACCCGGCATCGAGCTCGAAACCGCGCTCAATCCGACCGCGAGCGTGATCTGGCTGCACGGATTGGGGGCTGACGGCAACGACTTCGTGCCGATCGTGCCCGAGCTCAGGCTTCCGGAAAGCTTACGGGTGCGATTCGTGTTCCCGCACGCGCCGGCGCGCGCGGTGACCATCAACAACGGCATGCGCATGCGCGCGTGGTACGACATTTCGGCTGCGGACTTGACCAACCGTGCCGACCTTGCCGGGGTGCGCCAATCGCAGGCCGCGCTCGAAGCGCTGGTCGCGCGCGAGCGCACCCGCGGGATCCCCGCGGAGCGCATCGTGCTTGCCGGATTCTCGCAGGGCGGGGCGATCGCGCTCTATACGGGCTTGCGCCACGCCGAGCGGCTGGCGGGCATCATGGCGTTGTCGACGTATTTGATCGCGCCTGACAAGCTCGCGACCGAGGCGAGCGCGGCCAACCGCAGCGTGCCGATTTTCATGGCGCATGGGACCGCCGACCCGGTCGTGCAGTTTCAATGGGCCGAGGCATCGAAGCGCATGCTCGAAGCGGCCGGCTATGCCGTGGAGTGGCACAGCTATCGCATGGAGCACTCGGTTTGTCTGGAGGAAATACAGGCGCTTGGAGCGTGGCTCAGGACAGTGTTGTCGTAGGCTGGGTTGAGCCGCGTAGCGGCGATACCCGGGGCCCGATCACCCGGGATTCGCTATCGCTCATCCCAGGCTACTCCCTACGTTTGCTACGTCGATCGCATGGTCAGCCTCGCGCCATCGTCGGTCACGACGGTGAAGCCCAATCGCGCGTAGAGGCGCTGCGCCGGGTTGCACTTGAGCACCAGCAATTCGACCGCACGCTCGTCTGCTTTCGCCAGCCCCAGCACCGCGCGGATCATCGCCGTGCCGATGCCGCGGTTGCGCTCGGCGGCGATGAGCTCGATGTCGCGCAGGAAGATCTTGTGCCAGTGCCGCGTGAGGCTGATGCGGCCGATCGCGCCCGGAACCGGATCGAGCCGTACGATGACCGCTTGCTGTGCCGCTGCGTAGGTCGTCGCGAAATGTTGCCGCTGCCAGCGTTCATCCCATCCCCAGGTGGCTTCAACGTAATCGCGCATCGCGGATCGATGCAGCGCGAACAAGAACTCCTCGTCGTCGCGGCGGGCGGCGCGCAATGCGCAGCCGCGGAACGCTTCCGCGACGGCGACCGCGACCGCGAGCGGCTCAATCCACCTTGCCACGCGTGGGGATCGCGCGAGCCGGCGCGTCTTTGCGCTTGACGCCGTGGCGGGCGAGCGCATCGCGGAGGATGAACTCGATCTGCGCGTTGACGCTGCGCAGCTCCGCCTGTGCCAGGCGCTCCAGCTTCGCCCACACGGCGGGATCGAGCCGGAGCAGGAACGCTTTCTTGTCGGCCATCGACGGCGTTCAACCCGGCCGTCGGAAACGCAGGCAGAGAGCGACCGTCCATACACCCATCGCGGCGAGGAAGCCGGCAATGAGCGCTTGGAATGGACGGTCGGGCAGTTGCGTCGGCACACTCGTATTGGCGGCGAGGACAACCCAATGGACACCGACGATGAACGCGGCAAGCAAGCAGCCGAAAGCCCAGCCGAAGGCCCCGAGCGCGGCGAGCGAGCGCTCGCGGCGCTCCGGCGCGAGCCAGTAGTCGCGGTTGGGGATGTTGACGGCGCGCGGAAAGACACGCGGAAGCCACGACATCAGCGTGATGAGAAAAAGCGGCAGCAGCGTCGCAGCGCCGACCATAATCGCGACGTAAGTATCGCGCGGCGTCCATGCCTTGGGGTGATCGTCGCGTCCGAAATGCGACGCAACCTGCAGCGGCAGATCGCCCGCGGTGGCGATGATGAACGCAGCGCCGCCCGCGGCGAGCGCGATGAAGAGCGGCAGAAAGAAGCGACGCATGGTGAGATCTCCGGGTTGGTGGCCTGGTGCAGCGAGCGATGATGTCGCACGGCACGAGTGCTCGCGGCAACGCAGCGGACCGCGCTTCAGCCGCGCCGGTTGCCGACGAGCGCGCCGACAACGATCCCGGCGGCAGCGCCGAGCGCGAGCCCGATCGCGTCGTAGCCGGTCGCGACGCCCAGAGCCGTTCCGACACCGATGCCAACCACCAGCCACAGCCCACTGAAGCGTCCCTGCAAAGCGTTCATGAGCGGCTCCCGATCATCCGTTGTACAGCGTGCCGGTGTTGATCACCGGCTGCACTTCGCTCTCGGCGCAGAGCACGGTCATCAGATTACTGACCATCGCCGCCTTACGCTCGTCATCGAGGTTGACGACCTGCTTTTCCGAGAGCTCGTGGAGCGCCATCTCGACCATCGATACCGCGCCGTGCACGATCTTCGTTCGTGCGGCGATGATCGCTTCGGCCTGCTGCCGGCGCAGCATAACCTGCGCGATTTCAGGTGCGTAGGCAAGGTGCGTGAGCCGCGCTTCTTCGACCACGATGCCAGCCTTGTCGAGTCGCTGCTGCAGCTCGAGCACCAGCGCGCGCGTGACGACGTCGGCGCTGGCGAGCAGCGTCGGCTGATGTTGACCTGCGACCGCGGCGCCGTCACCTTCATCGTAGGCGAACGAGGCGGCAAGATGCCGCACGGCGGCCTCGCTCTGCAGCTTCATGTAGTTCTCATAGCTGTCGACGTCGAAGCTCGCTTTGACGGTGTCCTCGACCCGCCAGACGACGACCGCGGCGATCTCGATCGGGTTGCCCCGCTTATCGTTCACCTTGAGCCGCTCGCCGTTGAGGTTCCGCGCGCGCAGCGAGATCTTGCGCCGCGTATAAAACGGGCTGGTGCCGCGCAAGCCGGTCACGCGCGTGGTCCCCCGGTAGCTGCCGAAGAGCTGCAGGATCGCCGCCTCGTTCGGCTGCACCGTGTAGAGACCGGCGAGCAATAGCACGCCGAGGATCATCAGCACCATGAAGATGAGCACTGCGCCGATAAGCCCCGCGACCGATGATGGCCGCCCGGCGGTGATGGTGTGGACGAGCTCCCAGATCGCGACGGCGACCAGGACAATGCCGACGGCAAGCACCGCGAACCCGTTCCAGGTGCCGACCAGGCGCTCCTGATGTGCGCTCTTGCTCCCGTTTGCCGCTATGCGATCCATACTTCCCTCCGCTGGAAACGTCCGGCCGCTGGCGCGGCCGGGGACGAACTTTCTGACGATAGCTAAATGATATCACTGCAATATTGATGGTTGTCAAGGGTCCGAATAAGAAAAACGCAAAAAAAGCGGACGGGGTTGCCGTCCGCTTGCATAGCGCCGCGAACCGGAGCGGCGCCGAGGGGAGGGAGATCGAGCTAAGCTTGCATCAGCCCAGCGTCACGGGAATGAAGATCCTTGCGTCGTTGCGCTGCACCAGCAGAGCGACGGTCTTGCCCGCCTTGTCGAGCAAGCTCTTCAACTCCTCGACGCTTTTCACCGGGGTGTTGTTGACCGCGACGATCACGTCGCCCGGGCGCACGCCGGCGCGTTCCGCTGCGCCGGCCACATCCTGAACGACCAGCCCGTGGTCGAGATCGGTGCCGCGCTTCTCGTCCGCGCTAAGCGGGCGTACCGCAATACCCAGCTTGCCCTTGCCGAGCGATTCCTTGTCACGCGCATCGGCGACGGTTTTGTCCCTCAGCGCGCCGATCGTGGCGGTGAGCTGCTTGGGCGAGCCGTTGCGCCAGATGTCGAGCGTTACCTTCGATCCGGGCTTGAGCGACGAAACCATCGGCGGCAGGTCGGATGAACGCGAAATCTCCTTGCCGTCGAGCTTGAGGATGACGTCGCCCGGCTCCAGGCCCGCGTTCGCACCCGCACTACCTTTTTCGACCGAGGCGACGAGCGCGCCGGTCGGCGACTTCAGGCCGAAGTTCTGCGCCAGCGCCTGATTGACTTCCTGGATTGCGACGCCGAGCCGACCATGGGTCACCTTGCCGGTTTGCTGAATCTCTTCCTTCACCTGCATCGCGACGTCGATCGGTACCGCGAAGGCAAGACCCTGGAAGCCACCGCTGCGGCTAAAGATCTGCGAATTGACGCCTATGACTTCGCCCCGCAGATTGAACAGCGGGCCACCCGAGTTGCCGGGATTGACCGCCGTGTCAGTCTGGATGAAAGGCACGTACGAATCGCCGGGCAGCGAGCGCGACTTGGCGCTGACGATTCCGGCGGTCACCGTGTTCTCGAGGCCGAAGGGCTGGCCGATCGCGACCACCCATTCGCCAACCTTGGTCACCTTCGGATCACCGACGCGCACGTACGGCAGGTCGCGGGCGTCGATCTTCAGCACCGCGATGTCGGTCATCTTGTCGGCACCGAGCACCTTGGCGGTGAATTCGCGCTTGTCGGTCAGCTTGACGGTCACCTCATCTGCGCTGTCGACGACGTGCGCGTTCGTCAGGACGATTCCATCCGCGCTGACGATAAAGCCGGAACCCACACCGCGCATCGGACCGCGCTCCTGCGGCAGGTCCGGAAGCTGGAACTGGCGCGGCAGATTGCGGAAGAATTGCGGCAGGTCCTGATCGTCCGGCATCTGAAAGCCCGGCATGCGTGCCGCAGTCTTGGTACCCTGCACGACGCTGATGTTGACCACGGCGGGGCCGTACTTTTCGACCAGCCCACTGAAATCGGGCAGCGCGGCAGCCGGGAGCGCGGGCATCGCCGGCGCCTGCGCCAGCGGGGTCGGTACGACGGCGGGCGCGCCGGTGGTTGCCGCGGTCGCCGGGTGCAGCGCGACGTGATCGGCTACCCCGATGCCGAGCGTGAACGCGGCGGCGAGCGCCAGCGCCACTGCACTGCGTTTGAATGTGTTCGCTTGCATGTTTGCTCCTTCAAAGATGATCGGGACCCGACCGCGGTCCCATGAAACCAAGATACGGGCGAACACTTAAGGAAAACTTAAGATTGGCAGCGATTGGCCGTGGTCGATGTCCGTAGCCCGGGTTGACCGGGAGCCGGATCAAGTCCGTCGCAGGCTTTGATCTGGGAAACCCGGGGCGCCCGAGAAATTGACGCGCCGCCCCGGGT
Source organism: Pseudomonadota bacterium (assembly GCA_030854785.1). Taxonomy (GTDB): domain Bacteria; phylum Pseudomonadota; class Gammaproteobacteria; order Burkholderiales; family Casimicrobiaceae; genus PALSA-1003. The sequence continues at coordinate 1,626 of JALYSM010000093.1, read as the reverse complement.
ATCGCGCGAAGCCTGTCCTGAGCGGAGTCGAAGGGCTACGCGGCGGGAAAGTACACCGTGACGCCGAGTCCCTTGCCGTCGAGCCCTTCGCCCAACGCGATCTCCGCACCGTGCCACTGGGCGATGCGCTTGACGATGGCGAGCCCGAGGCCGCTGCCGCGCACGCTCGTGCGTTGCGCGTCCCCCGCGACGGCGGCGGGCTGGCCACGGTAGAACCGGTCGAAAACCCGCGCTTGTTCAGCCGGCGCGATCCCGGGGCCGTTGTCCCGCACGACGAGCGCGACGCGATCGCCTTTCGGTTCTATCGCGACATCCACGCGTCCCTTGCTAGGGGTATAGCGGAGCGCATTGTCGACGAGGTTGGAGAGCAGGTTGCGCAATGCCTCCCTATCGCCGCGCACGGCCGCGCTCCCGGCTCCGCTCAACCCCAGGTCGATAGCCTTGTCCGCGGCGAGCGGCGCCAGTTCGGCGATTGCCTCGGCCGCGAGCTCCGAGAGATCGACGCTCGCCGCCGGCCGTTCGGCGGCGCTGACGCTAGGTTCCGTTCGCGCCAGCGTCAGCAACTGCTCCGAGAGCCGTGTCGCGCGCTCCAGGCCGGACTTGAGATCGGCGAGCGCTTTGCGGCGCTCGGCATCGGTCGTCGCGCGCTCGGCGAGCTGCGCTTGCAGGTGCACCGCCGTCAAGGGCGTGCGCAGCTCGTGCGCGGCATCCGCGATGAACGTGCGCTGAGCGGCGAGCGCTTCGCCGAGTCTTTCCAGCAGGCCGTTGAGCGCACGTACCAGCGGCTGTACTTCGCGCGGCAAGTCGCGCTCCGCGAGCGGCTCGAGCTGCGTCGGCGAGCGGCGGCCAACCGCCGCGGCTACGCGCTCCAGCGGCTTCAGACCGCGCGCGATGATGAACCAGATCAGCAATCCAAGCAGGGGCAGCACGGCGAGCAGCGGCACGATCGTGCGCAGCGCCATGCTCGCCGCGAGCTCGCGGCGCTCGCGCATGGGCTGCGCGACCTGGATCACCTGGCTGCCGGTCAGCGCGCTGAACACGCGCCATTCTCCGGATTCCGTGCGCAGGTTGGTGAACCCGAGCTGCGCATGCTGCGGCAGCGTGCGCTGTGGCTGCGACAGATAGAGCTGGACGCCGTTGCGGTCCCAGATCTGCACGACCAGCGCATTGTCGGCGGCGTCGCCGTCGCCGAGTCCGGCCGGCGCAGCGACGAACGGCGCGCCGGTCAGCGACGCGACCATCTCCCGCAGTTGGTGGTCGAACAGTTCATTGGCCTCTTCCCGCGCGCGCAGATACGTGCCGATCGCCGCGACGGCGACCGCGGCAAGCAGACCGGCGAGCAGCCATACCAGCAGTTCCCTGCGGATCGACCTCATGCGCTCGCTCGGGCCTTTGCGACCATCCAGCCTACGCCGCGGACGTTGCGGATGAAATCGGCGCCGAGCTTCTTGCGCAATGCGTGGATATGCACCTCGACCGCATTGCTCTCGACAGAGTCGGTCCAGCCGTAGAGCTTCTCTTCGAGCTGTGCGCGCGACAGGATTGCGCCGGGCCGGTTGAGCAGCGCTTCGAGCAGCGCGAACTCGCGCGGCGATAGCGCCAGCGCTTCACCGCGCAGACGTGCCT
>JALYSM010000056.1 GCA_030854785.1 Pseudomonadota bacterium | reverse complement strand
CCGAAGGCGAATCCCGGGAGCGACGCTGCGATGACACGGACCCCGGGTTTCACGCGGGCCCCGGGTTTCGCGCTTCGCGCTCAACCCAGGCTACGCCAGCATAGCGTTTCAGCGCTCGCGCCGTAAGGCGGCCGCGCATGGCGTTCTCCAATCGATCCGGCAAAGTCAGTCGGCGGCCTCGAGGACGCCGTGTGCCTGCTGATCCGCGTGATACGACGAGCGCACCAGCGCGCCGACCGCGGCGTGGCGGAACCCGAGCGCGTACGCTTCGCGCTCGAACATCGCGAAAGTGTCCGGGTGCACGTAACGCAACACCGGCAGGTGTCCGGCGGTGGGCTGCAGATACTGGCCGATGGTCAGCATGTCGATCCCGTGCGCACGCATGTCGCGCATGACCGCGAGGATTTCCTCGTCGGTCTCCCCCAGACCTACCATCAAGCCTGACTTGGTGGGAATGTCCGTAAACCGGCGCTTGAATTCCTGCAGCAGCTTGAGCGAGTGCGCATAGTCGGAGCCCGGACGTGCCTGTTTGTACAGGCGTGGCACGGTCTCGAGATTGTGGTTCATCACGTCGGGCGGGGATTCCGACAGGATCTGCAGGGCGCGCTCGAGGCGGCCGCGGAAATCCGGGACCAGGACTTCGATCCGTGTCGCGGGCGAGATCTCGCGCACCTTGGCGATGCAATCCCTGAAGTGCCCGGCGCCGCCGTCGCGCAGGTCGTCGCGGTCGACGCTGGTGATGACCACGTAGGACAGCTTCAGCGCCGCAATCGTCTCGGCGAGATTCGCCGGCTCGTCGCCATCGAGCGGCAGAGGCCGTCCGTGACCGACGTCACAGAAGGGGCAGCGCCGCGTACAGATGTCCCCCATGATCATGAACGTCGCCGTGCCTTTGCCGAAGCATTCGCCGATGTTCGGACACGACGCTTCCTCGCATACTGTATGGAGATGGTGCTCGCGCAGGATCTTCTTGATCTCGTAGAAGCGCGGGCTCGACGGCGCACGAACGCGAATCCACGGCGGCTTCGGGAGCCTTTCGGTTGCGACGACCTTGATCGCGTATTTGCCAAATAAGCGGGCGGTCTTCGCGGCCCCCGTGTGCTTGACGCCGGCCGCGTTGTCGTTAGCGGAGGTCGCTGCGTCGCTCATGTCGAAGTTTGCGCCGCCAACCGCGAGGCCAGCATCGGCGCCAATTCGGCGCCCGCCTGTTCAACCGTCCTCACGACATCGAAGTCGGCGAGTTGTGTCACGGCAAGGCCAGGATAGCCGCAGGGATCGATGTCGGCAAAGGGCGAGAGATTCATCGCGACGTTCACGCTCAGACCGTGATAGGTGCATCCATTGCGCACTCTCAATCCGAGCGCAGCGATCTTGGCTTCGACATTTCCGGCCAGGACGTACACGCCCGGAGCCGACGGCTTACCGTAGGCTGAAATTTGCAGAGAGCTGAGCCATTCTATCACGCAGCTCTCGATGCGCCGGACCATCTGGCGCACACCGAGCTGCGCACGCTTGAGATCCATCAGCAGATAAACGACGAGCTGGCCGGGCCCGTGATAAGTGACCTGTCCGCCGCGATCGACCTTGAGCACCGGAACGCCGTTGTCGCGCAACAGGTGCTGCCGGCGTCCGGCCAGGCCCAGCGTATAGATGGGGCCGTGCTCGGTCAGCCAGATTTCGTCCGGCGTTCCGGCGGTGCGAGCATCGGTGAACGCCTGCATGGCCCGCCACGTGGCGACGTAATCCGTGGGCCCCAGCCGCCGCGTCGCCCACGTGCGCTGCGGGTGGTAGCCCGCGGCGCGCGCGTCGCTCGATCCTGAGCAGCCGTCCATGCCACCCAAGCCTGGCAGGCTAGAGAACCATCGTGACCATCGGGTGCGAGGACAACTCGCGGTACAGCGCATCCAACTGCTCGCGCGAGGTTGCATTGACAGTGCAGGTCAGGGAAAGGTATCTGCCCTCGCGAGAGGCGCGCATTTCCATCGACGCACTGTCGAAATCCGGCGCGTGCCGCAGTACGACTTCGAGAATCGCCTGCGCGAATCCGTCCTCGGTGCGCCCGACGATCTTCATCGGGAACGCGCAGGGAAATTCGAGTAGGGTTTCGGTCATCTCCATCGGCCCGATATGGGGCCGGTGCGGCGTCCGTTCAAGTCCTGAGCCGCTGTCGCCCCTAGCTTCGGTACATGTACTCCCGTGTCGCCGGGTGCGGCAAGCGGCCGTCCGGAAGCGGCTTGCCGACGAGGAGCTGGAAGATCGACAGCCAGCCGCGATCGAATGCGTGCGCCGATCCCGCGAGATAGATGCGCCAGACACGGAACTTCTCTTCTCCGACTTCGCGCCGCGCCGCGTCGGCGTTCGCCTCCAGCCGGTCGAGCCAATTCCACAGCGTCCGCGCGTAGTGCTCGCGCAGCGCTTCCGCGTCGATCAGTTCCAGGCCGTCGGCGGCGAGGCCCTGGATGACTCTGTATACGTGCGCGAGCTGCCCGCCCGGAAAGACGTATTCCTCGATGAAATCGCCGATGCCGCTGCCGAGGCTGTCGGCGCCGGTCCAGTTATGCGTGATGCCGTGATTGAGAACCAGCCCGCCGGGCTTGAGGATGCGCCTGATCTTGCCGAAGTAACGCGGGTAGTTGGCGATGCCTACGTGCTCGAACATGCCGATGCTGGCGATCTTGTCGAAAAGCCGGTCTTCGGGCAAGTCGAGGTAATCGATCAGTTGTACGCGCACGCGGTCGCCGAGGCCGAGCTCGGCGATCTTAGCCTTGACGTGATCGTACTGGTTCTGCGACAGCGTGATTCCGGTGGCGTGAGCTCCATAGCTTTGCGCGGCGCGAAAGATCAGCGCCCCCCAGCCGCAACCGATGTCGAGAAGCTCCTCGCCCGGGTTCAGCATCAACTTGCGGCAGATGTGATCGAGCTTTTGCGTCTGGGCTTGATCGAGCGAGTCCGCCTCGCTGCGAAAATACGCACACGAATAGACCATGCGTTCGTCGAGCCAGAGCCGATAGAACGCGTTCGAGACATCGTAGTGATGCTGGATGTTCGCCCTGTTGCTGCGTCGGCGGTTGAGCCACGTTCGCGCGCGCACGGCGACTCGATCGCGACCGTGCGTGACGCTGCCGACCAGCGATTCGGCAATGCTGAGAATGCGGCGCGCGCCGCCGCTGAAATCGATATCGTTGTGAACGTACGCCCGGGCGAGCGCGCCCATCTCCGGCGATGCAAGCGTCTTCAAGCCCTGCCACGTGCGGGCATACACGTCGACCTCGGGAGTCTCCGACAGCGGAACACGGTCGCCGTCGGGCAAAACGAGCGCGATCGGAATGTCGCGGCCGCTGTAGCGGCTGGCGATGATTCTCTGCAGCGGCTGGTTCATGCGTGTGGGGAGGTCGACCGACGAATTCGGAACCGGGATATAGTTTAGCAGCGGCTCGCGGCTTTACGCTATCGGACCCTGCGGGCCCCCTGTCGGCCCCGATCAAAAGCGGTGGGAGCCGGCGTGCGGCTTCCTCGTTTTGACACGAAAAGGCGTCGCCGCCTAAGATGCGGCGCCACCGTCCGCTGGTCGCAGGCGGCGCGGTGCGAGACGATGCCGACAGTCAACGAGCGCACAGAGCGGCCTGCTGTGACCGGGCGGCAGTTCCGGGATGCCCTGGCGCAATTTGCGACAGGCGTCACCATTATCACCGCGCGCGCCCAGCACGGCTTTGTCGGCTTCACTGGCAATTCGTTCAACTCGGTGTCGCTGGAGCCGCCACTCGTCATCTGGAGCCTCGCCCGCCGCTCGCGGAATCTGGCGATCTTCGAAGGTGCCGCGCAATACGCGATCAACGTGCTCGCGCACAATCAGGTGGAGCTGGCGCGGCGCTTTTCGCACCCGCACACCGATCGCTTCGCGGGCGTCGCATTTCGGCTCGGCCAGGCGGACGCGCCCTTGATCGAAGGCTGCGCGGCATGGCTCGAATGCCGGCATCATGCGCTCCACCCCGCGGGCGATCATATGCTTTTCATCGGCGAAGTCGTGGCTTCCGCGTACCGGCGGCTGTCGCCGCTGGTGTGGCACAGTGGCAACTATCGCGTCAGCGAGCAGCATCCGGAGGGCCGCGACGATTGATGTAGCCTGGGATGAGCGAAGCGAATCCCGGGTTTCGCCTGCGGCTCAACCCAGGCTACAACGCAATCGCGGAAGGACCGGCGCAATGCGGTCAGGCCGCGCTGCGCGCTTTGGGCTTGCTTGCCTGGAACAGGCTGTACATCTGCCGGTATACGGGCCCGGGCTTACCGCCGGCAAAAGCCTTGCCGTCGAGCGTTGTGACCGCGAGTATTTCCTTGGTCGACGAAGAGAGCCACATCTCGTCGGCGGCGAGCGCCTCGTCTCGGGTTACCGGTCGAATCTCCAAGGGCAGGCCACCTTCACGCGCCAGCTCCAGCGCCGCGTCGTACGTGATGCCCGGAAGGATCTGGTTGTCCTTGGGCGGCGCAATGATGATGCCTCCTTTGGCGATCAATACGTTCGAGGCGGACGCTTCGGTCAGATAGCCGTTCCGAAACATGACCGTCTCGACCGCTCCGTGATCGACCGCAAACTGTCGTGCCAGAACGTTGCCGAGAAGCGAGATCGTCTTCAAATCGCAGCGCAACCAGCGCTCGTCGATGGCGGTGACGACGGCAACGCCACCTTCGACTTGCTCGCGCGACACGACCGGCAGCGGATTGCTCATCATGAACACGGTCGGCACGGTGTCGGGCGGGAAGGCGTGGTCGCGCTTGGCCGCGCCGCGGGTCACCTGCAAATACACGCCTTGATCATCGAAAGGCTGCCGCGCGATCAGGTCGTGAACAATCGCTTCCCACTCCGCGTCGCGGTGCGGATTGGCGAGCCGGATTCCATCGAGACTGCGCTGCAGGCGCGCCAGATGCGGCCGCAAGCGATACGGCTGACGGCCGTACACCGGCACCAGTTCGTACACGCCATCGCCATAGATGAACCCGCGATCGAGCACGGAGACCCGCGCTTCGCCGATCGGGAGAAACTTCCCGTTGAGATAGACCGTCATCGCTTCGCTTCCTTCAGTCTGTCGTCATTCCCGCGAAGCCTGCCAAAGCCGCACCGTATCCCATATCCTTCCGAACAGACTCGCCGGCGCGATATCTTCGAGTGCGAGCAATGGAAATTCTGCGAGCGGCTTGTCCTCGAGCGTCACTTTTACGGCGCCGACGCGCTGGCCGCGCGTAACCGGCGCCACCAGTGGCTCGGCCGCTTCCATCGTGAGCTTGAGCTTCTGCGCCTGGCCCTTGGGCAGCGTCACATACTGATCGGCGACGAAGCCGGCGGGAACGGAATTCGCGGCGCCTTTCCAGACGCGCAGCGTGCTTACCGCCTGTCCGTTCTGATAGAGCTGGACCGTGTCGTAGAACTGGAAGCCGTAGTTCAGAAGTCTCTGCGACTCGCTCGCGCGCGCGGCGGCGGAGCCCGCGCCGAGCACGACCGATAAGAGCCGTCGCGGGCCGCGCTTCGCCGACGCGATCAGGCAGTAGCCGGCCGCATCGGTGTAACCGGTTTTCACGCCGTCAACAAAGGGATCGGTCCACAGCAGACGGTTGCGGTTGGGCTGCGTGATGTTGTTGTAACGATATTCCTTCAGCGAGTACAGGGGGTAGTACTCGGGGAAATCGCGGATGAGCGCGGCGGCGACCCGAGCCAGATCGGAAGCGGTCGATGCCTGCTGGGGCGAGGGAAGGCCAGTCGCATTGGCAAACCGCGTGTTCTTCATGCCGAGCTTCAGCGCCTCGCGGTTCATGCGTTCGACGAATGCTTCCTCGGAGCCGGCGACGGCCTCGGCCAGCGCAATGGCCGCGTCGTTGCCGGACTGCACGATCTCGCCGCGCAATAGCTCGTCGACGCTCACCGCCTTTTTCGGGTCGATGAACATGCGCGAGCCTTCGGCCCGCCATGCCCTTTCCGATACCGTGACCATCTGCGAGGGCACGAGCTCACGGTCCTTGAGCGCACGGAACACCAGATACGCAGTCATCAGCTTGGTCAGCGACGCGGGCTCGCGTGGCTCGTCGGCATTTTGCGTCACCAGTGTCTGGCCGCTCAGCACGTCGACGAGGAAGTACGATTTGGCGGCGATGACGGGCGGCGGCACCGCGGCGGCGGGTATGCCCTGCGCGACTGCACTCGCGGCAACGCAAAGAAGCGCGAGCACGAGCAAAAAATGGAGGCAGCGGGACATCGGAAAAAGCGGCGGGAAGGCCGGCATTATACCTGTGCCACGCGATCGGCCCGCCGCGACCGGTCGTTGCTTATCCCAGGAACGCGAAGTCGATGGCGGGCCTGCGCCCGGAGACAATCTCCGCAATTGCCTTGCCCGAGCCAGCGGCCATCGTCCAGCCCAGCGTGCCATGGCCGACGTTCAGGTACAGATTCGGGTAGCGTGTCCTGCCGATCAGCGGCACGTTCGACGGTGTCGCGGGCCGCAGTCCCGTCCAGTACTCGGGGCGCGCGGGATCGATCGCGGCCCCGAACCACTCAGTGGCACGCTTAGTCAGCGCTTCACAGCGAAGCGGATTGAGCTCTGTATCGTAGCCCGACAGCTCGGCTGTCCCTGCAACGCGCAACCGGTCGCCAAGACGCGTGAACACGATTTTCCTGGCGTCGTCGGTGATGCTGATCGTCGGCGCCGCCGCCGGATCGACGATCGGCAGCGTCGCGGAATAGCCCTTCGCCGGATAGACCGCCACCCGCACGCCGATCGGATCGAGAAGCTTCGGCGTGTGGCTCGAGAGGCAAACGACATAGGCGTCGGCCGCCAGAATTTCCTTACGATTGCTTTCGTTCACCATGCGCACGCCGCATACCGAGCCTCCGGCGACCGCGAGCGATTCTATGGTGACACCGAAACGGAAAGCGACGCCGCGCTCGGCCGCGAGCGTGGCGAGCGCCTGCGTGAACTTGCGCGCATCGCCGGTTTCATCAGTCGCGGTGTACGTGCCACCGACAATCCAGTCGCGACGCGCCGACAGTGCGGGTTCCAGCGCCACGCACTCCTCGCGCGTCTTCACCTCGCGCGCGATGCCGTATCGACGGACGAGCTCCGCCGCGCGTACCGCGTCGTCGAAGCCCTCGCGGTCGGTATAGATCTGCAATATGCCGCGCTGCAAATCGTCGTAGGCGAATCCCGTCTCGGCGCGCAGGTCGCGGAGCGCGGCGCCCGAGTATTTGCTGATCGCCAGGATCTGCAGCATGTTGCGCCGCGTGCGCCAGGGCAGGCATTCGATCAGAAACTGTACGCCCCACCGCCACTGGTGCCAGTCGAGCCGCGGCCGGAACAGCAGCGGCGCGTCGGGTTGCCCGAGCCACCGCAGTATCTTGAGCGGCGCGCTGGGAGTCGCCCACGGCTCGACGTGCGACACCGAGATCTGGCCGCCGTTCGCGAAGGACGTCTCCTGCGCCGGGCGCTTCTGCCGTTCGACGACGGTAACCTCGTGTCCGGACGCGCGTAGAAACCAGGCCGCGGTCGTGCCGATGACGCCGGCGCCGAGGACGAGAATCTTCACGCGTATTCGGCGATCGGCACGCAGGAGCAGAACAGATTGCGGTCGCCGTAGACGTTGTCGGCGCGACCGACCGGCGGCCAGTATTTGCTCGATTTGAGCGCCGCCACCGGATACGCGGCCTGTTCGCGGCTGTACGGGTGTGTCCAGTTCGCGGCAAGCAGCGTCGCGGCGGTGTGCGGCGCGTTCTTGAGCGGATTGTCGGCGCGATCCATGCGGCCATCCTCGATGGCGCCGATCTCCGCGCGAATCGCGATCATCGCATCGATGAAGCGGTCGAGCTCGGCCTTCGACTCGCTCTCGGTGGGCTCGATCATCAGCGTGCCGGGTACAGGGAAGCTCATCGTCGGCGCGTGAAAGGCGTAGTCCATCAGTCGTTTCGCCACGTCGTCGACGGTGACCTCGCTCGCCTCCTTCACCAGTCGCAGGTCGAGAATGCATTCGTGCGCGATCAAGCTGCTGCTTCCCGAGTAAAGCACCGGATAGTGCGGCGAAAGCCGCCTGGCGATGTAATTCGCAGCGAGGATCGCCGACTCGGTCGCCGCCTTCAGGCCGTCGGCGCCCATCATCGCGACATACATCCACGAGATCGGCAGGATGCCAGCGCTGCCGTAGGGCGCCGCGGAAACGGGTCCGATTGCATCGGGCCGAGCGTCGAGCATGCGATGTCCGGGTAGGAATTTCGCCAAGTGCGCGCCGACCGCGACCGGCCCGACGCCCGGGCCCCCGCCGCCGTGCGGAATGCAGAACGTCTTGTGCAGATTGAGGTGCGACACGTCGGCTCCGAATGCGCCAGGTGCGGCCAGCCCCACCAGCGCGTTCAGATTTGCACCGTCGACGTACACCTGGCCCCCGTGCGCGTGCACGATGTCGCAGATGTCGCGGATGCCCGCCTCGAATACGCCGTGGGTCGACGGATACGTGACCATGATCGCGGCGAGATCCGCGCGATGCGCCTGGGCCTTGGCGCGAAGGTCGGCGAGATCGACGTTGCCAAGGCTGTCGCAGGCGACGACGACGACGCGCATCCCCGCCATCTGCGCGGAGGCCGGATTGGTTCCGTGCGCCGAGGCCGGAATCAGGCAGACATTGCGATGCGCTTCGCCGCGGCTCGCGTGATACGCGCGGATGATGAGCAGGCCCGCGTACTCACCCTGCGACCCGGCGTTGGGCTGCAGCGAGACCGCTGCGTAGCCGGTCGCCGCGCAGAGCATCCGCTCCAGCCCGGCGATCATCTCGCGATAACCCTCGGTCTGGTCTGCCGGAGCGAAGGGGTGCATGTGCGCGAACTCGCGCCAGGTGATCGGGATCATCTCGGCGGCGGCGTTCAGCTTCATCGTGCACGAGCCCAGCGGAATCATCGAACGATCGAGCGCGATGTCCTTGTCCGCGAGCCGGCGCAGATAGCGCATCATCTCCGTTTCCGTGTGATAGCGATTGAACGTCGGATGCGTGAGGAATGGCGACTGGCGATGCAAGGCCGCGGGATAGGCGTCGTCGACGGTCGGCTCGAGTGCATCGAAATCCGGTAATGGCGCACCCTCGGGCGCAAAGATCTGCCAGAGCAGCTTCACGTCCTCGCGGGTGGTCGTCTCGTCGAAGGAGATGCCGACATGCGTCGCGTCGACGCGGCGCAGATTGGCGCCGCGGTTGACGGCGGCGGCGTGCAAATCGAGAGTGCGCCCTCCGGTCGCGACGGTCAGCGTATCGAAAAAGGTGTCGTTGACCACGGCGAGGCCGAACCGCTTCAAGCCCGCAGCGAAGACGCCGGTCAGGCGGTGGATCCGCGCCGAGATCGTCGACAGTCCCAGCGGCCCATGGTAGACCGCGTACAGCGCTGCGATCACCGCGAGCAGCACCTGCGCGGTACAGATGTTCGACGTCGCCTTCTCCCGCCGGATGTGCTGCTCGCGTGTCTGCAGGGCCAGTCGATAGGCCGGTTGTCCATTGCTGTCGATCGTCACGCCGACGAGCCGCCCGGGAAGACTGCGCTTGAATTCGTCGCGCGTCGCAAAAAACGCCGCGTGCGGCCCGCCGAATCCCATCGGCACGCCGAAGCGCTGGCTCGAGCCGACGACGACATCCGCACCCCATTCGGCCGGTGCGGCGAGCAGCGTCAAGGCCAGGAGATCGGCGGCGACGAGGACGAGCGCGCCCTTCGCATGCAACGCATCCGCAAGCGCGCGATAGTCGCGCACGTCGCCGTTGACACCCGGATATTGGAGGAGCGCGGCAAAGCAATCGGCACCCGCGGCCGCGGCGGCAGCTCCGACCTGCACGTTGAGCCCGAGCGGGAGCGCGCGCGTGCGCACGACGTCGATCGTCTGCGGCAAGACGTCGTCGGCGACCCAGATCGTATTGCTCGCGCTTTTGCCGACTCGACGCGCGAGCGTCATCGCTTCCGCCGCGGCAGTCGCCTCGTCGAGCATCGATGCATTGGCGACGGCGAGCCCGGTGAAGTCGCACACCATCGTCTGGAAGTTGACGAGCGCCTCGAGCCGGCCCTGCGATATCTCCGGCTGGTAGGGCGTATACGCGGTGTACCACGCGGGGTTCTCGAGAACGTTGCGCAGGATCACGCCCGGCGTCAGCGTGCCGTAGTAACCCTGACCGATATACGACTTCAGCACGTGGTTCTTTCGCGCCATCGCTTTCAATTCGTCGAGCGCCTCCTGCTCGCCCTTCGCGGCAGGCAACGCGAGCGGCCGGCGCAAACGTATTGCGGAGGGAACGATCGCGTCGATGAGCGCAGATCGCGACGCGTAGCCGAGCACTTTGAGCATCTCCGCCTGCTCAGCATCGGTCGTGCCGATATGGCGGTCGACAAAGCCGCGATGCTGCTCCAGTTCGGCGAGCGGGCGGCGAGCGCCCGCGATTCGAGGCTTGTCCATTTTCATCGGCCGGTCCTCATGCCTCGCCGATCGCTTTGGCATACGCGGCGGCATCGAGCAGCTTGTTGACATCCGCCGCGTTCGAAGGCTTGAGTTTGTAGAGCCAATACGCGTAGGCATCGGCGTTGACCTTCTCGGGCGCTTGCGCAACCTCGGTGTTGGCTGCCACCACTTCACCTGCGACCGGCGCATAGACGTCGGACGCCGCCTTGACCGATTCGACGATGGCGACAGCCTCGCGGGCCTTCACGGTTCGCCCGACCGCGGGCAGCTCGATGAACACGAGATCCCCGAGAGCTTCCTGTGCGTGATCCGTGATGCCGATGGTCAACGTGCCGTCGGGCTCGGCGCGGATCCACTCGTGGCTGTCGGTGTATTTGAGATTCGCGGGAACGTTCATGGATGCTCTCCGAAAGGATTACGAAACGAGGGCTTTGCCGTGGCGCACGAACGGCGGCTTGAAGACGCGCGCATCGAGCTTCTTGTCGCGGACTTCGACTGCGACGGTGTCGCCGGGCGCGACGCCGACGGGCACGCGCGCGAGCGCGATCGATTGCGAGAGCGTCGGCGAGAAAGTGCCGCTGGTGATCTCGCCGCCACCATGGGCGGTGAGCACTTTCTGGTGGCTGCGCAGGACCCCGCCCTTGCCTTGCAGGACCAGGCCGACTTGGTGCCGCGTTGTCGGCGCGCCGGCGAGCGCTGCCTTGCCGACGAAATCACGCGGGCTCGTGAGATCGACCGTCCAGGCGAGCCCTGACTCGAGGGGATTCTCGGCTTCGGTCATATCCTGGCCGTAGAGATTCATGCCCGCCTCCAGCCGCAGCGTGTCACGTGCCCCGAGTCCGCATGGCCGGACGCGCACCGCTGCGAGCGCGCCCCACAAATCGGCGGCCCGCGCCGCCGGCAGCGTGATCTCGAAACCGTCCTCGCCCGTATAGCCGGTGCGGGCGATGAAATACTCGCCGAACTCGGCCGCCATGAACGGCTTGAGCGGTTCCGACGCGGCGCGGCTCTCCGGTAGCGCCTGCCATACCTTGTCGCGCGCGCTGGGCCCCTGCACCGCGATCATCGCGAGGTCGCGGCGCGGCTTGAGCGCAAGCCCGGACCCGCGCTCGGCGATCAAGGCGTTGAACCAGGCCACGTCCTTGTCGGCGGTGGCCGCGTTGACGACGATGCGGAAAGCATCCTCGCGCAGGAAGTACGCGATCAGATCGTCGAGGACGCCGCCGTCGGGCCGCAGCAGGCACGAATAGAGCGCTTTGCCGGGCACCGCGAGCTTGTCCACGTTGTTGGCGAGCGCGTAGCGCAGGAACGCGCGTGCGCCGGCGCCGGAGAGATCGACCGCGAGCATGTGTGACACATCGAACATGCCTGCGTCGCGGCGCACGGCGTGATGCTCTTCGATTTGCGAGCCATAGCTGACCGGCATGTCCCAGCCGCCGAAGTCGACCATCTTCGCGCCGGCGGCGCGGTGCGCGGCGTTAAGCGGAGTTTGTTGGAGCATGGCTTCTCCCGGGCGACAAAAAAGGGCGATGCCGTGAATTCCGGCCTCGCCCCGTCTGTCCTTTTACCTGAGAGATTGCGGCGCGCGAGTGAGATGCGGCGCCGGATGCCCCTTCGGTGGGCCGCCGGATGCACGTGGCGGCCGCTCTCCAGATTGGTTGCTGCGCCCGCGCGGTCCTCGGTGCCTGAGCGATTGCGGGAGTTACGCCTTCGGCGGCGGCCACGAGCGTCCGACGCTGGCAGCCGCACTCTCCTGCACGGGAGCGCCAAGGTTACCGGTGGGGATGCGGCTTGTCAAAAATCCGAAACGAGTGATTTGGAGCGGCCACCGCGGTGGGCCGCGGAGGCGCAAAGCCGCTGCGGCCCATTGCGACGCCAAGCGGCTTCCTGCTATTTCTTCAGCGTCAGGATCCAGCCGACGAGATTCTTGATGTCGGCGTCGGAGACTTGGGGATTCGGCGGCATCGGAATGTTCCCCCATACACCGACGCCCCCTTTCTTGACCTTGTCGGCGAGCTTCGCTGCGGCCGAGGCGTCGCCCTTGTACTTCGCCGCGACGTCCTGATACGCGGGCCCGATGACTTTCTTGTCGATGGCGTGACAGGCCGTACAGCCATCTTTTTTCATCAGCTCCTCGGCAGCCTTGTTGTCGAGCGCGGCGTTGGCGCCGCCGACGACGAAAAGACCGGCGCAGAGCAGCATGCCGTAACGCTTCATTTTGATCTCCGATGCTAACGACGATGAGGGGAAAAAAACGTCCGCAAATGGTACCGGAAGCACCGCGGCCGCGCCACATCGGCGCCACGCGAAAGAAGTCGCTCAGGTCCCCACGGCGAGCACGCGCTCGAGCGCGTCGAGCGAATGGATCGGCGGCAAGCATGACGCGCCCGTGCACACCCACGCGGTTGCCGCACCCTCGCCGTCTTGATGCGGGCGTGCCAGGGCGCCTGGGAGCTCGCCCGCGCGGGAGAGGTCGAGCGTACGCACCCGGGGCCGGTAGGTACGCTCGAGCAGCCGCTGCCATGAGGCACAAGTTACCGGGTCGCCGCGCAGCAACACGCTCGTCGCCGGGCTCGCCCATTCCTCGAGGGCGATCAATACCGACGAAAGTCCGGAAGGCCGCTCGGCGAGCTCGCCGGCAAACGCGCGTAGGGTGCCCTCCGCGGCGTTGAGGTACCGCGGCTCTCCCAGCCAGTGGCCGAGCGTCAGCAAAGCTTGCGCGGCGATGCCATTGCCCGCCGGCGTCGCATTGTCATGCACCGGCTTCGGTCGATGGATCAACGCCTCGTGGTCGTGGCTGGTGAAAAAGAAGCCGCCGCTCGCCGGGTCCTCGAAGCGCTCGAGCAGCACATCGGCGATTTCGATTGCCCAGGACAGATCCTGCGTCCGAAACGATGTCTGCAAGAGCTCGACCAGCGCGGCGAGCAGATAGGCATGATCGTCGAGATACGCGTTCAAGTGCGCGCGGCCGTCCTTGTACGTGGCGAGCAGCCTGCCGTCGCGCCAGAGCGCGCCGTGCAGGAAATCAGCGGCGCGCTGCGCCGCAGCCAGCCACTCCGCCTCGTCGAACACGCGTGCGGTGCGAGCAAGCGCTCCGATCATCAGCGCATTCCACGAAGTTAGAATCTTGTCGTCGCGGCCGGGGTGAATCCGTTGTCCGCGTGCGACAAGGAGCTTCGCACGCGCGAGCTCCAGCCGCGCCTCAGCGGCCGCCATTGGAATCCCGAGCTCGCGCGCCACCTCGGCGAGCGGCGCGCCGACGCGCAGGTGCCACGCGGCGTGCTCGAAATTGGGCGGCCGGTCGAGTCCCCAGTGACGCCGTGAAACGGCCCACTCGTCCGCGGCCAACAGCGCTTCGACGGCATCCGGCGTCCAGACGTAGAACTTGCCCTCTTCGTGCTCGCTATCGGCGTCGCGGCTCGAGTAGAAACCGCCGTCGGGCGCTCGCATGTCGGAGAGCGTCCAGGCGACGATGCCGCGCGCCGCACGCGCGAACGCCGCATCCCCGGTCGCGCGCCAGGCATCGGCATACACAGCGAGTAGCGCGGCATTGTCGTAGAGCATCTTCTCGAAATGCGGGATCGTCCATTCGGCGTCCACGCTGTATCTGCAGAAACCGCCGCCAAGCTGGTCGTAGATACCTCCCTCGGCCATGCGCGCGAGCGTGACCGTGGCAATCTCGAGCGCGCTCTTGTCGCCGCGCGCGGCGTAACGACGAAGGCAGAACTCGAGCTCGAACGGGTGCGGAAATTTAGGCGCGCCGCCAAAGCCGCCGTAGACGGGGTCGAACGAGCGCGCAAGCGCGGCGAAGGCCAGTTTGGGCGCATCGACAGGCAACGCAGCGCCCGGGTCCGGCGCATCCGGATTGGTAAGAGCCAACGCAGCCTTCAGCCGCGCGCTCTGCTCGGCGATCGCCGGACCCTGCTCGCGGTAGGCGGCGGCGATCCGGGGTAGAAGATCGGCAAAGCCGGCCAAGCCGTAGCGCGAGGCTTTCGGAAAATACGTTCCGCCGAAGAAGGGCGCCTGGTCCGGCGTAAGGAACATCGTCAACGGCCAGCCGCCGCTCCTTTGCGTGAGCATCGCGTGCGCCGTCTGGTAGATCTGATCGAGGTCGGGCCGTTCCTCGCGGTCGACCTTGATGTTGACGAACAGGTCGTTCATCAGCGCTGCGATGCGTGAGTCCTCGAAGGACTCGTGTGCCATGACGTGGCACCAGTGGCAGGCGGAATATCCGATCGAGAGGAGAATCGGTCTGCTCTCGCGGCGGGCGCGCGCAAGCGCCTCATCGCCCCACGGATACCAGTCGACCGGATTGCCCGCGTGCTGGAGTAGGTACGGGCTCGTCTCCCCTGCCAGTCGATTCGGCACTTGCGTCACCGCCTCCGCGGTGTAGCTACGCCGCTGTTTCCTCGAAGGCCACCCGCTCGAAGTCCGCCCCGCGCTGAACGAGACGCGTCAGGCGAAAGCGCCGCTCGGGGCCCGAGTCGTACGACCGCAGGATGCGGCCCGGATTGAACGTGCGCGGAGGCGCGACGATCGACGTTTTCTCGTCGGTCGTGGCTCCGAGAAGGATGATGGGAACCGGCGGATCCTCCGACAACATCGTCGTGAGCGGGCGCACGCCCAGTGCGGTCGGCGAGCCGGACCACAGCTTGAGCGTCACGGAGAGGTCGCCATGACCGTCGAGCGCCACCCGCCGCACATAGCCGCAGCGCACTCGCTCGTCGTCACGAATGATGACGAGCTGCTCCAGATGCCACCGATGCTGCGCGGTTCCGATGCGGCGAACATAGGCCTCGTCCCAATCATAGACTCCCTGCCAGTGTTCCCATGCCCAGCTCTTCTCCGCTTCGTCCTTGTTGCGGTCGTAGTCGGTCAGCGCGCCAAGCGTCGCCAGATGTTGCGTTCCCTGATATGACATCCTGCCCAGGGGGTCCTGGCGGTTGAACGTGCGCCCGGCGACGCGGAAGTACGCCGCGCCAAGACCGCCGACGCACAAATCGAGAGTGGTCTGCGTTTCGTTTCCCGTCTTTTTCAGCAGCGCGTACCAGCGCGAGTCGAGATGCGAGAGTAGCGCCGCGGATGCTTCCACCGAGACGTCGTGGCCGAGTTGCAGCTCCGCGGGATTGGAGCCGCTGGCGAGCCGCTTCAACCGTCCCCGAACGCTGGTCGCGAGCTTGGCTGGATAGCTGAACCGCGTAGCGTCACTCGCGTGGCGAGGCGCGACCGGTACCAGTGAAGCACCGGCCGCCGCATCGAGATCGATGACGATCACCGGACCCTCGGTCTCGCGCTGCTGTGCATACGGAAAAACCTTGCGCGCCCACATCGAAAGCCAGCGGTCGGTCAATTCGATCTGCCGCACCGTCATTGCGCAGGGGTCGGCCAGATTCATCAGCAACGCGTGTGCATAGGTCGAGTAGCAGGACACGCCGACCGCATTGGGCATCAGCTCGTCGGATACCGCGCTGACCGAGCATTCCAGGATCTCCGCAAGGCGATAATACGCGTGCAGCTCCTGCCACACATTGGCCGCTGGAACGCGCCGCGCCAGGCCGTAGACGAGGATCAATTGTTTGCCGACCCACAAGCCACGCTGCAGGACTTTGGCCTTCACGCCCTGCAGTTCGGGATCACCCTCGAGAAGCGGCTTCAAGCACGCGGAATACTGGTTCCAGAGCGCTTGCCATAGCACCAGCGCCTGCTCGGCAGCCTCGTGTTCGCGCTCGGTCGCCGGATGCGGCTTGCCGGCATAACGGCGGGCAAGCTCAGTATGGAGATACGCGACCGGCTCGCGGAAGACCTCGGCCATGCGCGCACGCTCGCGTGGCGTGAATTCGGCTTCCGACATCCGCTTCAACTGGCCGCGGATCGCGTCGTAATGCTTGGGAATGTTCGACAGCGGCAACGCCCGCAACCAGCGGGCGCAACCGTCGGCGTCGGTGAATGCCAGCGCCGTCGGCTCGGTGCCGCTCTGCGTCAGCGTAAACTCGTTCGTCACCGTCTCTCCGTGCGCCGGGGATCCCCGCCGCCCCCGGTCGACCGTTTCTCGCGAGCCGTGCCTCGGGGTCCCTGCGCTCTTATAGCACAAACCAAGGGGCGTCCGGGCCGCGGCCCGGCTTGCGGTCACCGCCTTCCAAGCACCCTGCGGGCGCGGAATATTCGACTTCCGCAGTGCAGAATGCTCCGCCGCAAGTAAGCATCGTCCAGCGCAGAATCTCTTTCCATGACCGCAACCACTTGTACGCTTCAGGACGAGCAAACCATGGATCGCATCATCGAACTCCGCCGTGCGGGCTACCCTGCGCAGGCGCGTCCCGCCGAGTCAGGGACGGTCGCCTCTTTGCCGCCGGCCCCACCCTTGCCTCCGACCCGCGCTGCGCGCCCCGCGCGCAGTCGCGGGGCCTTTTTCCGGGCCAGTGGACGGTCACGCCCGGGTCGCTGGATCTTGACAACGTTGTGTATCGCTGCAGCGACGATATCGATCGTTGCCAGCGCTCACTTCGCCGGCCCCGCGTTCAACGCCACCGCGATCACCGGCAATGCCGGTCCCGCGCTCTTCGCCTCCGCGCTGCAGGCGCCGTCGTTTATCGTCGCTCGTCGCCGCTGACCGCGCTCGGCCCACGCCGAGCTCGATGCCGAGCCATTCGAGGCAGGCCGTCGTCCCCGGCCTATTGCCGCGACGTGCGAACGCCTTCGGGCGGCGCAGGTTCGAAATTGCTGCGGAAAGGGTTGATGTCGACGCCGCCGCGGCGCAAGAAGCGCGCATAAACGGTGAGCCGCCGCGGAGCGCAACGGCCGAGGATGTCGACGAAGATGCGCTCGACGCAACTCTCGTGAAATGCCGCGTGCCGGCGGAACGAGATGAGATATCGCAGCAGTCCCGCGCGATCGATTCGCGACCCGCGATAGCGAATCATCACATCGCCGTAGTCGGGCTGGCCGGTCACCGGGCATCGTGATCGGAACAGCGCCGAGCGCAGCGTTTCGTCGACGATCTCGCCGCCGGCGGTGAGCGAACCCGGGTCGGGCTCGTAGACGTCGGTTGCGAGCGCGATTTCATCGAGCGACTCGCCCGGCAACGCAGCGAAGCCGGCCCCGGCAGTATTCGCCGCCGGGGAGAGCGCAATCGTGAGCTTAGTACCGCAGGCATGCGCGAGATCGGCTTCGAGCCGGCGTGCGATCTCGTCGCCGCTCGCCGGCTCCTGCGCGAAGGAGCCGAGATAGAGCTTCAGCGACTTGGATTCGATGAGCGACGGCGAGTCCGCGGGCACGCGGAATTCACCGATCGCGACCTGAGGCTTGCCGTGCGCATCGACCCAGGTGATCTCGTATGCGGTCCAGAGATCGACGCCGCCGAATGGCAGCTGCCCGTGCAATCCAAGCGCTTCCCTCTGGCTCGCGCGCGCGACCGGAAAGAGCAATGCAGGATCGTAGCGTTCGGGATAATCGGTTGGCTTGCCGAGCGGAGAGCAGTCGAGCGTCGTCATCATCCTTTGCGGGCGAATTTCAACCTCCGATGATACGCGCGCCGGCAGCGACAGCCGTGAGCGTATGCCGAAGCGGCGTTCGATCGCGCATCTCTGCGATCGAGCGTCTGGCCGTGTTGTCCGACCCGGACGCGGATTGATATAGATCCACCGGAGTTCGTGAAGCTTCACGGGAGCCCATGAAAACCGCTTACGGGCCGGCGTTGTCTGGGCTTGAGCGGCGCTGCGGCTAATGCAAGCTAGGCTGCGAAATCCGTCGGTCTCGACGATGGACCATTTCGGCAGCAGATGCTCCACTGGCGTGGCATATGTCTTGCTCACGAATCAATATTGGCGAGCGTCGCGACGAGGTCCATCGTAAGGCATTTCTAACTCACTGATTTCAGTGAATAGTCTTGCATCTGTTCACGACTTCGGGGTCGCCGGAGGCGTAAGACAGACGCCAGCAACGATCAGCGTGCGCTGTAGTACGCCACAACCGGACGAAAACTTGCGCGATGTTATTGCCGCGTGCCCCAGCGGCCTCCCTATGTACACCCCCACACCTTGCCTTCCGCAGACGGCGGGCGCAGTTCGCCGGTGCGCATCGGGCATCGCGGATGACATCCCCGTGCGTGCGCATGCCTCTCCCGGAACTCTGCTCAGAGCTGGAATAGCACGCGTCGTTGACACCCCCAGCCAGGATCCCAAGCAGATCTTGAGGTTGCGCCGCTTTTTCGCGGCGGCCGGGACCGCGCTTCTGGCGATCGGCCTCTTCTTTGCATGTCAGGTGCAGGGCGTCATCAGCCAAGCAGCGTTTTTTGAAATCGCCGCGCTCATCCTCATCGCGATCCTTTTCTTCTACGTCGTGTTTCGCTCCGGGTTGAATCTGAAATTCACTGATCCGAGCCTCACTGAGCCACAGATGCTAAGCGCAACGCTCGTGGTCCTGTACGCCATGTATTCGGCAAGCTCCGCGCGTGGAGCTTTCTTGACCCTCCTTCTGATGGCCTTCTTGTTCGGCATCTTGCGCCTTAGGACCCGGGCGTTATTGGTGTACGCGCTTTTCATTCTGGCAGCCTATGGAGCCGTGATCGTCCTCCTGTGGCAATTCAAGCCAGAGACGCTGGACCTCCGTCTGGAGTTCCTCCAATGGCTGGCGCTCGCGATCACGCTTCCATGGTTCTCGCTGATGGGTGGCTACATCAGCGAGCTTCGCGTGCAGCTGCGCAAGAGTAATGCACAGCAGCACGATTCACTGGAAATGGTGAAGGCCAGCGAAGCCAATCTTGCTGAGGCGCAGCGCATCGCACGCCTTGGGAGCTGGACGTTCGACCCCGCTACCGGCGTGACAGAGTGGTCGTTGGCAACGTACAGCATCTTTGGCGTTGATCCTGCACACGCGCCCCTATCGGGTGAGGACTTCCTGCAGCTCATCCACTTGGAAGATCATCATCACTACAACGCGCTTATTAGAACCGCGTTGCGCGAAGGCCGCCGTTGCGAAAGCCAGTTCCGCATCGTGTCTAGAGGAGGCGACAGTTGCTGGGTGCACGCGGTGGCTGAACCGGTCGTGAGCGAAAACGGACACACGGCCCTACTGCGGGGCACGTTCATGGATATCAACGAGCGCAAGCAGCTCGAGCAGCGCCAAGCGCTGGAGCACAATGTAATTCGCGTGGTGGCCGAATCCGAGAATATCGGCGATGCCATGCCGAAGATCATAAGAATGGTCTGCGAGACCTTCGGCTGGGATTGCGGGGCCTATTGGAGCTGGGACAAGCGAGACCGCTTGCTGCGCTGCTCGGACACGTGGAGCGTCAACTCGAGCAAGGTCAGGGAGTTTGTCATGCTCAGCAAAAGACAAGACTTTGGGCCGAAGCCAGCAGGACTGATCTGCCGCGTGTGGTCGACCGGCGAACCCGTTTGGATCGACGACGTCTCCCGCGAGCCAAGTTTTCTGCGTGCGTCTATCGCGGCCGAGGCCGGGTTGCACGGGGCATTCGCATTCCCGATCAGGATCGGGGACGAGCTTTGTGGAGTGCTGGAGTTCTTCATCCGCAACACCTGCCAACCCGATGCAGCCTTGCTTCGCATGGCTCAGTCCATCGGCTTGCAGATTGGTCAGTTCATTGCCCGCACGGCCGCGCAGAAGCAGATACGCCAGCTCGCCCACTTCGATTTCCTGACCGGCTTGCCGAACCGCACCTTGTTCAATGAACTCCTGGAACACGCGCTCGCCAAGGCGCAGCGTCATGCACGCCAGTTGGCGATACTATTCATCGACCTCGATGGTTTCAAGCAAATCAATGACCGCTTCGGTCACGACGCCGGTGATCACCTCTTGGTGACGTTCACGATGCGTCTTCGAGAAAGCCTGCGCAAATCGGATCCCGTCGGGCGGAACGCCGGGGCTGACACCGCTGCGCGCCTTGGCGGCGACGAGTTTGTCGTGCTGATCGACGAGTTCGCGAGCCCATTCGAGCTCGAGGCGGTGGCGAAGAGAATTCTCGCCGCAGCGG
>JALYSM010000016.1 GCA_030854785.1 Pseudomonadota bacterium | reverse complement strand
GCAACGAACGCATACTGAATTGCTTGGCGGCGAGATTTTCCACGACACCAGAACCAATGCGCCATGGCTGGGCGATCAAGCGCTCAGATTGGGACCATGGCGTCGTGCGTTACGCGCTGCTGGGGTGCGCTACCGCTATCCGTATCAGATGCGGCACACCTACGCGAGCATGATGCTGTCGGCGGGCGAGAATCCGGCATGGATCGCTCGACAAATGGGCCACGCCGACTGGGGAATGATCCGCCGCACGTACGCGCGATGGATGCCGGATGTGGAGCCGAACGCCGGAGAAAAAGCTTCGTCCTGGTGGGCCAAAAATACTGCTCAAAATTTAAGCAAACCTGTGACCAAAAAGTGACCAAGCGATGCCCAAACAGGCCCAAAAGTGACCAAAAATATGGTCACAACAAATTTTTAATTTAGTGATTTATATCAATATTCTGGCGGAGAGGGCGGGATTCGAACCCGCGTTAGGGTATTAGCCTAAACACGCTTTCCAGGCGTGCGACTTAAACCGCTCATCCACCTCTCCGCAGGCTCGCAATTTTACGCGAGAACGTAGCGCCGGTCTGCTAGCCTGCCTTGGCCGATTTGCTCTTTTGCTCGCTCCAGTCCTCGATCAGCGCGTAGCCGATCGCAAGCAGTGTCGGCCCGAGGAACACGCCGATAAAGCCGAACGCGATGACTCCGCCGAGTACGCCAAGGAGCACGAGAATGAATGGCAGGTTGCTGCCGTGGCTGATGATGAGCGGCTTGATCACGTTATCGACGGTGCTCACAACTGCGACGCCCCAGATCAGCATGAATATCGCCCACCCGGTGTGGCCGTGATTGAAGAGCCAGAATGCTGCAGGCGCCCAGACGAGCGGCGGGCCGACCGGCACGGGCGAGAGGAAGAAGGTCAGGAGTCCCAGCAGCGGCGCGGCGGGAACGCCGGCAAGCCAGAACCCGAACGCCGCCAGCACGCCCTGCGCGATAGCGGTGCCGAGGAGGCCGTAGACCACGCCGCGCATCGTCGCTACCGTGACTTCGATCAGATGTCCGCTGCGATGGCCTGCGATGCGGGCGACGCCCGCGGTGAGGCCCTGCGAAATGGCCTCGCCGTCGCGATAGAGGAAGAACCCGATGAGAATCGACAGCGTGAGCTGCAACACCCCCTGGACGATCGCCGCGCCGCTGGCCAGCGCAAAGGTTCGCAGCGGTTGGATGTACTGCCTGAGATCGGCGACGAGGCTCGCGCTATCGTGCGCGATGCTCGCCCAATAGGCCTGCACTCGCTCGCCGATCAACGGAATCTGGCTGACCCACGCCGGCGGGTCCGGTGGCCCATCGTCGATGAGTCGCTTACCCTGCTCCAGCAGCTGGTTCGCGTTCTCGGCGAGCGATACCCCGACGATCACGAAGGGAGCGAGCACAACTAACGCAATGACGAAGGTCACGATCGACGCCGCCAGCGTCACCCTGCCGCCCGTGATGCGTTGCAGGTGGACGAACACGGGCCAGGTCGTACAGCAAAGGATGATCGCCCAGAGCACTGCGCTCAGGAACGGTTGCAGCACAAGATAGCAACCAGCGATCAAGACCGCCAGGACCGCGAGCGTGATCCACTGCTCGATCCGTGCGGTCTGCAACGACTTCTGCGGTGGGGGTGACGAAGACTCGCTCAAGATCGACGCCGGTGATCGCGGCCGCAAAAGTCTAGCACGCCGCAGAGGGTAAATCGAACGCGCAGGCTACGCGCGACCATCGAACTCGGAGGCGGCGTATCGATGACACGCTTTCCCCGGGATTCGCGGCGCTGATCCCAGGCTACGGTGCGATGCACGCGGCGATGACGCGCCTTTCCCGGGATTCGCGGCGCTCATCCCGGGCTACGGCGCGATGTACGCGGTCTTGACGACGGTGAAGAACTCGGCCGCGTAGCGCCCCTGCTCGCGCGGGCCGTAGCTCGAGCCCTTGCGTCCGCCGAATGGAACGTGATAATCGACCCCCGCCGTCGGCACGTTGACCATCACCATTCCCGCCTGCATGTGACGCTTGAAGTGCGACGCGTACTTGAGCGATGTCGTGACGATGCCTGCGGAGAGCCCGAATTCGGTATCGTTGGCGAGTGCAAGCGCTTCGTCGTAGTCCTTGGCGCGGATCACGGAGGCGACCGGACCAAAGATCTCCTCGCGCGAAATGCGCATCTGATTGCTGGCCTCGGTGAATAACGCGGGTGCGAGGTAATACCCTTCGTTCTGGCGCTTCAGACGCTCGCCACCGAGAAGTTTTGCGCCTTCCTTGCGGCCGATATCGAGATACGACAGATCCTGGTCGAGTTGGCTTTGATCGACGACCGGCCCGATATCGGTGCCGGGCGCGAGCGCATCGTCGACCTTGAGCGTCTTGAGCTTGTCGCTGATTGCCGCGACGAAGCGATCGTGAATGCCTTCGGTGACGATCAGCCGCGACGACGCCGTGCAGCGCTGGCCGGTCGAGTAGTACGCGCCCTGGACCGCGACGTTGACCGCGGTCGGCAGGCCGGCGTCGTCGAGCACGATCAGCGGGTTCTTTCCGCCCATCTCCAGCTGAAGCTTGGCCATGCGCGTGATCGCCTTGGCGGCGATGCTGCGACCGGTAGTGACCGAGCCGGTAAAGCTGATCGCGGTAATCGCGGGATGATTGACCATTGTTTCGCCGACGACCGAGCCGCGGCCCATCACCAGGTTGAAGACGCCGGGCGGGATCCCCGAGCGCGCGATGATGTCGGCAAGAGCCCACGCGCAACCCGGAACGAAGTCCGCAGGCTTGAACACCACCGTGTTGCCGTAAGCGAGCGCCGGGGCGATTTTCCATGCCGGAATCGCGATGGGGAAATTCCACGGCGTGATGATGCCGATGACACCGATGGGCTCGCGAGTCACCTCGACTTCGACGCCGGGGCGCACAGAGGCCAGCTTCTCGCCGGCCATGCGCACGACCTCGCCGGCGAAAAAGCGGAAGATCTGCCCCGCGCGCGCGGCCTCTCCCACTCCCTCGGGCAACGTTTTCCCCTCCTCGCGCGAGAGCAGACGGCCCAGCTCGTCTTTGCGGGCCAGGATTTCGCTGCCGATCTTGTCGAGGCTGTTTGCGCGCTCCTGGATCGAGCCGGTCGCCCAGCCAGGGAACGCACGCGCGGCGGCCGCGATCGCCCGTTTCGTTTGCTCGGCGTCGGCTTGCGCGTACTCGCCGATGACGTCGGCGAGGTTCGACGGATTGCGGTTAGGCGTCGTCGCCGTACCGGCAATCCATTCGCCGGCGATGTAGTTGTCGAAGGTCGTTTGCATAATGGTGGCTGCTCAAGAGCAATGGAAGAAAAATGCCCCATGCGGGGGCATTTCGAAATATGGCGGAGAGAGAGGGATTCGAACCCCCGTTAGGTTGCCCTAAACCTGATTTCGAGTCAGGCGCCTTCGACCACTCGGCCATCTCTCCGTATGTCGGAATTATACCGCTGCCAGACGCGGCCTTTTCGCGCGGCCGGCACGGCTCGCCGGCTCCAAGCAAGCCAAGTACGTCACTCGGGGGGCGTTCCGCTGATCCAAGTGCTGCAGTCGGTGGACCAAGGACACGGAGCCAACTTCCGGCATCCGTAATTTCAGCCCCTGCGAAAGCCCCCGGGCACACGCACCGGCTGCTGTACGACAAAGTGGTGCCCGCCGTGGGCGGGAGGGAACCGCCGAAAGCTCGGTGCGCGCAGCACGACAACACTCACCGGAAAGATGCCCGGAACCCACCCGAGCCCGCAGTTCATCCACGCGGGATCGCACCCGGTGTTCGCCGGCGGTGACACGTTGACTACGTTGACGGCGTACTGCACGGGTGGCGGTGCCAGGTCGACCACATATTGGATCACCGGCGGCGGCGGGACGGCTCGATAGTCCATCGGCGCCAGAAGCTGGCGGCTGGCGAGTTCGACCTCGTCCTCGAGCCGTCGAACGCGCTCGGCAAGGGTCTGGACCTCGGCTTGGCGCGCCGCGTTGCGGGCAGCATCGTCGCGCGTCGCGGCTGCTGGGGCACTCGCGCGCACGATGCTGGTCACGCGGACCCCTTCGGGAGGAGCGAGATTGCTCACGTTGATCGTTCCGGACGGATCGACCCACGTGTAGATGTCCGCGTGCGCGGACTGCAGCCACAACGCGCCGGCGAGAATTGCCGGCAAAGATACCCACAGAAGACGGGTGCGCATCATCCGAGCTCCGATCGTCATCAGCCATTCTAGGCCGCCGCGCTCGCCTTGTGTAGTATGAATCATGGAAACACGCCCGGCATACGGAGCGCGCCTCGCGATTGCCGCGGTGTTCGCATTGCTTTTTGCCATGGTCGTTTACGATGTGGTGACCAGCGGGGTATTGAGTGAACGGGACACCCAGATGGTCGCGTGGCTGCACGTACATGGGAGCGCCGCGCTCAACACTTTCATGACCTGGGTCAGTCTCTCCGGTGGACCTGCAATCACGTGCGCGTATGCCACGGCTCTGATCGCGGCGTATCTGGCGCGGCGGCGAATCGCTGCGGCATTGGCTGTCGGGAGCATTGTTTATGGCGCCGCACTGTTCAACATCGGGGTGAAGCACGTCATCCAACGCGGGCGGCCTGCCCTCGAAGATCCGCTCATGACATTGCCAACCTACAGCTTTCCAAGCGGGCACGCCGCTGCGTCGACGGTGTTCGGTGGATTGATTTGCATCCTCGCCTGGCGGTCCGGGTTTCGAGGTCTCCGCGCGCGAATCGCCATCGCTTGCGCGGTCGCGTGGATCGCACTGGTTGGCATAAGCCGGGTTTATCTCGGCCTGCACTATCCGTCCGACGTCGTCGCGGGGACAGCGGAGGGACTCTTCTGGCTGATGGCGTGGACCATCGCAGTCGATCGCCTTGGAATCGACTTGCGCTGGCCCACTCACTCCAGCACGGTGTCCACATGATCCTGCGTGCCAACGTCGAAGTCCTCATCAACGCCAGTGCGGGGACACGACCGGTGGAGCCTCTGGTCGAAAACATCCGGAACTATTTTTCTGCATGCCACGTCGATGCAAACGTAACGGCGGCACGCGACGGTGGTCAGCTCGATGCTGCGGCACGAAGAGCGGTCGCGACCAAGCCGGACGTAATCGTCGCGGGAGGCGGCGACGGGACGGTGAGCACGGTCGCCGGAGTCGTCGCGGGTTCGGGGATCCCTCTCGGGGTGCTCCCCCTGGGGACACTCAATCATTTCGCCAAGGATGCCGGAATCCCGCTCGATCTCGCAGCTGCCGTCGAGACTGTATGCCGCGGTCGCTTAACGCGTGTGGATGTCGGACGCGTCAACGGTCGTGTCTTCGTCAACAACTCGAGTCTTGGCCTGTATCCGCAGGTTGTAAGAATCCGCGACGAGATGCGTCACGGGTTGGGTCGTGGCAAGTGGCCGGCTTTCGTGTGGGCAGCGCTCCTGGTGCTGCGTCGTTTTCCGTTCGTCAGGGTGGAGATCAATGTCGACGGGACAGTACTCCGGCGGCGAACTCCAGTGGTTTTCATTGGCAACAACAGCTACGAGCTCAACGGCCTGCACCTCGGTGCGCGCAAGCGTCTCGACGCAGGCCATCTCAGCATCCACATCATCAAGCGGACCGATCGCCTTGGACTGATATCCCTGGCCGGGCGCGCATTGGTCGGGCGGCTGCGTAACGCCCGGGATTTCGAAACCCTGCGCGCGACTCATATGAAAGTGAACACTCGGCACACCCACATAACGGTAGCGACCGACGGCGAGGTTGGCCGATTCAAGGCACCCTTGATCTACGAGATAGACAAGGGCGCACTGTCTATTGTCGTGCCGGAGAAAGCTGCTGCGACGAAGGCCTGACATGCGCGAGGTTATGCACATCTCGGACTTGCACTTCGGGCGCGAAGACCCAGCCGTGGTCATGGCGTTGCGCGAAACCGAGCAGAGGCTCAGTCCGCACCTGATCGCCGTTTCGGGTGATCTGACCCAGCGCGCGCGTAAGCACGAGTTCGCAGCTGCGCGGGAATTTCTCGACAGCCTTGCCGCGCCGAAAATTGTCGTTCCGGGAAATCATGACATTCCCCTCTACAACCTGATCGCCCGTTTCCTGACTCCCCTCGAGCGCTTTCGGCAATATATGGGAGACGAGGTCGAACCCACTTTCGTGGACGATGAAATCGCGGTCGTCGGCATCAACACCGCACGCTCGCTCGCGTTCAAGGAGGGCCGGATCAATCGCGAACAGGTAGACCGGGCGCTCGAGATATTTCGCGGAATCGCCAGAGAGCGGATCCGGATCCTGGTGACG
Source organism: Pseudomonadota bacterium (assembly GCA_030854785.1). Lineage (GTDB taxonomy): Bacteria > Pseudomonadota > Gammaproteobacteria > Burkholderiales > Casimicrobiaceae > PALSA-1003. The sequence continues at coordinate 24,906 of JALYSM010000016.1, read as the reverse complement.
CATCATCCGTTCGACCTGCCCGACGACCCGGATGGACATGAGCCGGTCGGGAGAGCGACAATGGCCCTGGCGATCTTGCGTGAATGCATGCCGGACCTGCTGCTTGCCGGACATGTGCATCTGCATGGGATCGGGACGACCGCCGAACGTTACAACCTCGGGGGCCGCAGCGCTATCGTCGTTCAGGCTGGAACCGCCACCTCCACGCGCCACCGTGGCGCGACGAATTCATTCAACCTGATCCGCATCGACCGCTCCGACATTGCGATCGAACGCTTCGACCTGTCCCCAACCGGAAACACGTTCGAAATCGAAACTACTACTCGATTTACACGGGGTGACGGCGGATGGACGGAGGCCGATGGTCTGGCCGACTAGATGATCAAGTTCCAAACAGTTGGGACCGGGCCGACTGTGGGTTGTCATCGGCCATACGCAGGGCGGCAACGAGGCAACCAGCGTCGGGGCAGAACCCGGGCTACTGCTTCAGCAGGCGCTCCTGGAAGAACAGGATCATGGCGTAGAAAAGATAATCGGCGTTTACCTTGCGGGCGAAGCCGTGTCCTTCGTTTTCGGCGAGCAGGTACCAGACCGGTACGCCGTTTTTCCGCACAGCGGCGACGATCTGCTCGGCCTCGGTATAGCGAACGCGGGGATCATTCCGGCCGGCGACGACAAACAGAGGCGCCTTGATCTTCTGCGCATTGTTGACCGGCGATATCCGGGTCAGAAATTCACGCATTGCAGGGTCGCGCTCATCGCCGTACTCGACGCGGCGGAGATCGCGTCGATAACTCTCGGTGCTCTCCAGGAACGACACGAAGTTCGCGATACCCACGATGTCGACCGCTCCGGCAATGCGGTCCGGAAAGCTGGTCGCCACACCGAGAACCATATAGCCGCCGTAGCTCCCGCCTTCGACAAGGACGCGATCGGCATCGAGATCCGGTTGGGTGCGTATCCAGTCGAGCAGAGTGCCGATGTCCCTGACCGAGTCCTCGCGCTTCATCCCGTTGTCGAGCGCGACAAAGGTCTTCCCGTAACCCGTCGAGCCGCGCACATTGGGCTCGATCACTGCAATGCCCAGCTCGTCGATGAAATAGTTCCAGCGCCCAATGAACCCGGGCCGCGCCTGGGCTTCGGGACCGCCGTGGATCATGACGATAACCGGCCGCTTGCCGGTGAAACGCGCCGGCGGCCGGGCAACAAGACCGCTGATGACGCGCCCGTCGAAGCTTTTCCATGCAATGGGCTCCATGCTGCGGAAACTCGAGGCGTCGAGACCCGCCACCTTCTCCTCGGTCCAGCGTTCGACGCGATTGTTGGGCACATCGATCGCGTACGCATCGCTCGGGCTTTGTGCGCTGGCGACGGTCACCGCGAGATCGCGCGAATTCTCGTGCCACGTGGGTCCCGCGACCGTGCCGACCGGCAGCTGCGGCCGCGGCAGCGCACGACGAGTGTCGGCATCGTACAGCCGCAACACCCCCACGCCCGATTCGTTGGTGATCACCGCGAGCGTCCGACCGTCCGGCGAAAGCGCAATATCCTCGACATCCCAATTTCCACCGTCGCCGAAATATTCAAGCTTTCCGGTCGCAAGCTCGAAATATGCGAGCTTCTTGAATTCGCCGTCACGGTCTGTGGCGAGGAACAGTCCCTTGCCGTCGCGGGCAAAGTTGATCGCTATCGAGGCGACCGGCTGCGTCGGACGCTCGTCGTCGGCCGGCAGCACCCGCCGGCGGGCACCGGTGGGGAGGTCCATCATCCACACATAAGTTTCATTGACGGACTTGAATTCCACCAAGGCTATTCTCTTGTCGTCAAAGGAAAACGAAAAATCGAACCACCCGGTTCCCGGCAATCGTGCCAGGTCGCGCGATTTCGTCGGCTCCAGCGGATCGAGCAGAGCCAGATCCGTCGTCAGGTTGTCGCGTCTACCCGTCGCATCGACATCGGTCGACGCGACCAGCAAGTAGTCACGCGCGTGCGTAAAACCCGCGGCGTCGTGCTTGCGACGCGGGTCGGTCAGGAGTTCCGGTGTCGCACTCGCAGAATCGAGCCGGTAGATCTGCCGCTGCTCGTTGCCGCCCGTGTCACGAGCGAAGACGAGTACCCCGGGCTTGTTCGACAGATAAGTACCAAAGCGCACGGGCTCGGAGAATGCCGTCAATTGTTCGGGTTCTCTCCGGGGCGCGGTCACCCGATGCAGCTGCGTGACGTTTCCGGCGCGGCGCGCCACGATCATCTCGCGCCTCTGCGGATGCCAGCTCACGATCGTCGTCGGCTTGAATTCCGTATAGGGTGCGACCTTCGCGGCCAGAGCCGCCGGAATCGGCGGAACGGCTTCGGTCTTCAGATTGATGTCGGGCGCGATGACGTCGGCGGCAAACGACAGGGAGGCCGCAACCAGCGCCATGACGAACGCTGCTGCCGGGCGAACGCAGTTCATGTTGTAAGACAGTGAAGACAATGGACGCGACTATACCGCCGGCTGGCGGATCCTCACCGCAGCCGGTTGCCGATTCTACTTGCGAACGTGCTGAGGCTGCGAGCTCGTGTGCGAACCGCCGACTTCGGCACCGGGTGGAGCGACGGGATCGAAGTCGGTCCATTGGCCATCGCGCCAATGGCCCTCGGGGTCTCGATGTCCTGCGCTCCTGCCGCCTGCAGCACGTCGAGCGCGCTCGCACGCTGCTCCGGCTCAGGCGCATGCGCGGCCACCACGACGCCGGCGTGACGAACCTCCGGCGGCGCCTCTTCGTAGGGGCGCGCTTCGGCGGGAGAATCCTCCATCTTGCCGAGCGCGCCGGCAAGCGCGCCGACGTAGGCTCCCACACCGGCTGCGGCCGGCACCGCAACCGGCCCCACGACCGGCGTTGCGGCCAGGCCGAGACCGAGGCCGACCGCGCCGCCGACTGCGGCGCCGGTCGCAGCGCCGACGCCTCCCGTCTTGGCGCCGGGCGACACAGCGCGATCGCCACCGAGCGGAAACTGGGCATGCTGCCCCGGGGGATTGACGAAGAACGAAGTTACGTGATCGCGATCGAAGCCTCGACGAACGAGCTCCGCTACGGCCGCGTCCGCATCCGCTTGCTGTTCGAATCGACCTGCGACAATAATGTTCGGCATCCGCGCCTCCTGCAGTCTCTATGCGTGTGGTGGTGGCGCAACGCCCGCGCCAAGCACCTGTTTCCTTTGTCCGATAAGGATTTACGCGTGCGCTTCCGGTCTTGGCTATCGTCCGTGCCGGTAATTTGTCCCGCTACCCCGAGGCAATGCTGTAAATCGTGCCGGCATGCCGCCTTGCCGCGGTTGAGGCCGCGACGTGGACGGCTGCGGCGTGATAGAGGCGTATGGTCACAGCGTGGTCGTGCCACGCGCGGGCACGCTTCGTGCACGTTGCGTCTAACGGCGTGCAAGATGCGGCCCGGCGGGTTGTTTTGTGGCAAAAGTTACACGCGAATCGAAAGGAGACGGCAATGCCACTGAAGAAAGGCAGCAGCCAAGCGACAATCAGCTCGAACATCGAAGAGATGCTCGATGACGTAAAACATGGCGACGGCAAGCTCGGCAACTACAAGCCCCCGACAATGGCCAAGGCGCGACAAGTCGCCGCGGCGGCCGCTTACCGCAAAGCGGGCAAATCGCGGACGCGACAGAAATGAAGAAACGAACAGGTTCGCGCGACGCCACGCCGCCGCGCACGGGCGGCGTTTCCTACGAGCGCGGCTATCAGGAAGATCAGCCGCGCGACGCCGCAAGCGCAACCTGCTGCGCCCTGCTGCGGCCGCTTCCGGAAGCGCGGCAGCCAAGTTCGAAATCTCGTTCGAGCGCGCGCAATGCAACGAACCAGGACGTCGGCAAGCGATGAATCGCCGCGGTGTCCGCAGGCTACGCTGCGCTAATGTGTTGACCGGATCATGCTGAAGTCCTGCCGACATCCCCGGGTTAGCACGAAAGCCACGATCTCGTGGCTTTACGTATGGATGCATGCCGTGCTGGCGATCGCGCTCGCCGGGTGCACGGTGTTGCCTATCGACTCGACGTTGCCTCTCGGAGCGTATGCGCCTCGCCCCGAGTCGGTGGCGCTGGCGAATCCCGAACAGACCAAGCTCGGACAGCAGATCGAACCGCGTGTTCGCGAACATCCGGGCATGGCCGGGTTCCGGCTGATTCCGAACGGCGTCGACTGCTTCCGCGCCCGCATCGAAATGGCGGCGCTCGCCGAAAAAACCCTCGATGTCCAGTACTTCGCGATCCAAAGCGACGACACCGGCCGCCTCTTCATCGAGAGCCTTCTGGACGCAGCGGACCGCGGCGTGCGGGTGCGCATCCTTCTGGACGACAGCAATGCCGTCGGGCGTGACGCGGAAATCGGCGCGGTCACCGCGCATCCGAACATCGAGCTGCGGGTCTTCAATCCGTTCAGCTACCGCGGACCGCTCGAGTTCATGCGCGTGGCCGAATTCGCGCTGAACGAGAGGCGGCTCAACTACCGCATGCACAACAAGCTGTTCGTCGCCGACAACGAGATCGCGCTCACCGGCGGCCGCAATATCGGCGATCCGTATTTTGCCGCCAGCCAAGGTGGGGAGTTCGGCGACCTGGATCTGCTCATCGCGGGAAAGATGGTTAGGACGCTGTCCGGCAGCTTCGATGCATTCTGGAACAGTCAGCTCGCGGTCCCGCTGGAGAATCTGGTGGTGTTCAAGCCCACCAAGGAGAGGCTCGACACCTATCGCGAATCCTTGCGCATTCACCACGCGAAGATGGACGGCAGCGTCTACACGCGTCCCTTGAGCGATGGCGGACCGGTGGCGAACATTCTGTCCGGCGGGAGACCGCTTATCTGGGCACGCGGCGAGGCGCTCTATGACAGTCCCGAAAAGGCCAAGCTCGAGTCGGGCGAGCGGGCCGGACGGCTGCTGCGCGATCGTGTCGACCGCGCCGCGGAAGCGGTGCGCTCGGAGCTCCTGCTCGTATCGCCGTACCTCGTACCGGGCGACGACGGCATGCGCCTTCTCACCGGCTTGCGCACGCGCAACGTTCGCGTGCGCATACTGACCAATTCGCTGCAGTCGACCGACGCTCCGGTCACGTTTTCCGCCTACAGTCGCTACCGCGTGCCGATACTCGAAGCCGGCATCGCGCTCTACGAAGTGCGGCCGAGGGCCGGAGCACCGAATATGCCCACCGGCGGCTCGCAGTCGACCAGCGCGACTCCGTTTGCGCTGCACGCCAAGGTGTTCGTCTTCGATCGGCGGCAGGTGTTCGTCGGCTCGATGAATTACGACGAGCGCTCGCGCAACCTGAATACGGAACTCGGTGTCCTGATCGAGAGTCCCGATATGGCGAGCGAAGTCGCCCAACGATTCGAAGCCGTCGCCCAACCGGCGAACAGCTATGTGCTCAGCCTGGGGCCGACTAACGCAGCGGGGATCCGGGAGCTGCGGTGGCGCACCGCGGAGAACGGAAGCCCGATCGTTTACGACGATGAGCCGGGCGTGGATGTGTTTCGTCGCTTCAGGATCGAGGCGCTGTCGCTGCTGCCGATCGAGAGTCAGCTCTAGAAGCTGAACAAACGGGGGCTTGGCCCCTTTACGTTTTATCTCACCGTTCCAGGTGGAGAGTGCGCGCCTTGCTTCTCGGGCTTGGACGAGGGGCGGTTGCTCGGCGGCGACGCGGCAACCGGTGTAGAGGTGGGGCCCATCTGCGGCGTCACGTTGATGCCCTTCGCCTTTTGCTCGGCGATATAGCGCGCGGCGACGCGATCTTCGGTGCGGGCCTGCACGGCCTTGGCGGCTTCGGCCGCGGCGGCATCTTTCGCTTTCTTTTCCTCCGCGGCCGCTTTCGCCTTGTCGTCCATCGGCGGCGGCGCCGGGAGTTTCGCTACGGCCCAGCCGAACATGCCGACGACCAGGCCGGCCGCGATGAGTGCGCGCAACGTCGTCATTCCTGTCCCTCCTCCGTACCGTTCGATCACGCTGGCCGTGTGCGCGGCTGAGCTGCCGGCGGCGGCACCGCCTTCGGATCCGCGAACTTCTGTCGGGCCCGACCCGCGACCACATCTTCGTACCAGCGCAGGTGATGGTGCTTCGCCCAGCTCTCGTCGACGTAGCCGTAGCGCATCGCCTTGTAGGCGTCGACCATGCCGATCGTGCCCAGGTAGATGTGGACCAGCGCCAGCGCAATCGCGCCATATGCAGCGACCATGTGCACGACATTGGCGACCTGCATGGTCGAGCGCGTCTGGTCGAAGTTCGGAAACACGAGCACCAGTCCGCTGACGATGAGGACTGTCGACAGAATGACCAGCACGAACCAGAACACCACCTTCTCACCCGCGTTGAACCGCCCCGATGGATGCTCGTGGCCCTGAAAGTATCCCTTGAGGTTCAGGAACCATTTGACGTCGTCGGCGCCGACGCCATTGTCCCGGATGAAGCGAATGAACAGGAACGGCACCGCGACGATCAGGATTGGCCCGACGAAGTTGTGCAGGTTCTTGGCCAGGATCGCAAGCCACGAAAAGAGCGTATAGCCGATCAGTGGCAGCAGCACCGCCTTGCCAAGCGAGAGGATGAGCCCGGTGATCGCCAGCGTGACCCAGGTGATCGCCAGCAGCCAGTGCGCGTAGCGATCCATGGGTGCGAAGCGCTCGATCAGGCGCCCGCCCCGTTTCTCGTTCGCAGGAACGTCGAGCGGGCCGCGGATCAGGTAGAACACCGCGAGCCCGAGGACCGTCAGCGCCGCCAGAACCCCGCCCCAGAAGACGACCGGCACGCGCAGCGCACGCCAGGTCTCACCCTGGGGCTGGATGAGAATATTCGTTTCCCGCCCTCGCACGGTCGTGATCTGCGGCGCTCCGGAGCGCACTTCGCGCCAGACCGGCGCGTTATTGAGAGGTTGGGCCGCCTGGCGCTGCGCTTCGGCGGCAGGCGAAGAGTTTTCCGAGGTCGGCGCGGGCGTCGCCGTTTGCGCCTGCGCGGAAACGGCGTCGGCCGCGATGAACAAAAGCGCAGCCGCAACGAGCGCGGCCACCCGCACGATCGGTGAATCAGCCATCACCGCTCCTAGTTGGTGCGCTTGTATTCGTTCTGGGCTTGCGCGCGCGTTGCTAGCGCTCGTTCCCAAGCCGCTTTGTCGCCGTTATAGGGCGCGCTCTGGTAAGGCGGCGTGTCCGGTTTGCCCGCATAAGTACCCTGCTTGTACTGGACCACCTGCGACCGCTCGCTGCATGCGGCAAGACCGAGCAGCAGCGAGCCGAGAAGCATCAGCACAGCGACCCGCATCATGACTTGGCCCCAGGAGCAGCGGGTGCCGGCGCGGGTGCGGTGGCCGGTGGTGCAGACGAGGTCGCGCCCTGAGGCCGCCCGTAAGCGGAGTCCCAGCCCCACGGAGGTCCGCCGACGGTGCCGCGTGCGGCCCGCATGGTGACCCGGTTCCTGTAGATGTCGGAAATGACGTCACCGTCGCCGCCCAGCAGCGCCTTGGTCGAGCACATTTCGGCGCAGGCCGGGAGCTTGCCCTCGGACAACCGGTTGCGGCCGTACTTGGCGAACTCCTCGGGCGAGCCGTCCTTTTCCGGCCCGCCGGCGCAGAACGTGCACTTGTCCATCTTGCCGCGTACGCCGAACGCGCCCGTCTGCGGAAACTGCGGCGCGCCGAACGGACAGGCGTAGAAGCAGTAACCGCAGCCGATGCACAGATCCTTGTCGTGGAGCACCACGCCTTCCTCGGTCCGGTAGAAGCAGTCGACCGGACACACCGCCATGCATGGCGCGTCGGAGCAATGCATGCACGCCACCGACATCGAACGCTCGCCCGGAACGCCGTCGTTGATGGTGACGACGCGGCGGCGGTTCACGCCCCAGGGTACCTCGTGCTCCTGCTTGCACGCGGTCACGCAGCCATTGCACTCGATGCAGCGCTCGGCGTCGCAGAGAAATTTCATTCGGGCCATGGTTGTCTCCCCCCGTCAGACCTTGGCGACCTGACAGAGCGTCGTCTTGGTCTCCTGCATCATCGTGACCGAGTCGTAGCCATAGGTCGTCGCGGTGTTGACCGCCTCGGCCCGCACGATCGGCGCCGCACCCTCGGGGTAGTACTCGAGCATGTCCTTGCCCATCCACCAGCCGGAGAAGTGGAACGGGATGAACGTGGTCCCCGAGGCGACGCGCTCGGTGACCTGCGCCTTGACCTTGAGTTGCGCGCCGGTCGGCGTCTTCACCCAGACGTACTCGCCGTCCTTCACGCCGCGATCGTTCGCGTCCTTCGGGTTGATCTCGACGAAGTTCTCCTGCTGCAATTCGGCCAGCCACGGGTTCGAACGCGTTTCCTCGCCCCCACCCTCGTACTCGACGAGCCGCCCGCTGGTGAGGATCAGCGGGAATTTCTCCGCGACCTTGTCTTCGACGTTCTTCTGCTGCACCGACTTGTACAGCGTCGGCAGCCGCCAGAACGCCTTTTTGTCGTCGTGCGTCGGATACTTGGCGACGAGATCGGGCCGCGGTGAATACAGCGGCTCGCGGTGCTGCGGGATGCCGTCGGGGAAGTTCCACACGATCGCGCGCGCCTTGGCGTTGCCGAATGGGTGGCAGCCGTGCTTCATGGTGACGCGCTGGATCCCGCCGGAGAGATCGGTCTTCCAGTTCTTGCCGTCGGCCGCCTTCTTTTCGGCCTCGGTGAGCTCGTCCCACCAGCCGAGCTTCTTGAGCAGCACGTGATCGAACTCGGGATAGCCGGTCGTCAGCTCGGAGCCCTTCGGATACGAGCCATCCTCGGCGAGCAAGTTGACGCCGTCGCGCTCGATGCCGAAGTTGGCGCGGAAGCAGCCGCCGCCGTCCATGAGTGTCTTGGACTCGTCGTACAGGTTGGGCGATCCCGGGTGCTTGAGCTCGGGCGTCCCATAGCAAGGCCAGGGCAAACCGTAGTAATCGCCGTTGCAGGGCCCGCCCTTCGCCCGCAGCGTCTTCACGTCGAAGGTCGCCTGGTTCTTCATGTGCAGCTTCAGACGCTCCGGCGACTGCCCGGTGTAACCGATCGTCCAGGTGGCGCGATTGATCTCCTTCAACATCGACTCGGGCGTCGGCTCGTCGAACTTGGCTTCGCCGTCGGGCTTCCAGATCTCGTAGTTCTTGACCAATTCTTTGTCGAAGCCGAACTTCTTGGCGAACTGGTACATGATCGCCTGATCGGTCTGCGATTCGAATAGCGGCGTAATCACGCGCTCGCGCCACTGCAGCGACCGGTTCGATGCGGTGACCGAGCCGGAGGTTTCTAACTGCGTGCATGCCGGCAGCAGGTACACCCCATCCTTACGCACCATCGCCGCCATCGCGGCCGTCGCCGACGGATACGGGTCGATGACGACGAGCGTGTCGAGCTTCTTCATCGCCTCGACCATTTCCTTGCCGCGCGACTGGCTGTTCGGTGCGTGGCCCCAGTACACGACCGCGCGGAGGTTGTTGTCCTGGTCGATCAGCTCGTTCTTCTCCAGCACGCCGTCGATCCACCGCGACACGGTTATGCCCGGCTTTTCCATCATCGCCTGCGAGGCGAACTGCTTCTTGATCCATTCGTAGTCGACGCCCCAGACCGCCGCATAATGCTTCCACGCGCCGGTCGCGACGCCGTAATAGCCGGGCAGCGAGTCAGGATTGGGGCCAACGTCGGTTGCACCCTGCACGTTGTCGTGGCCGCGGAAGATGTTCGCCCCGCCGCCGGATACGCCGATGTTGCCCAGCGCGAGCTGCAGGATGCACGAGGCGCGAACGATCGCATTGCCGGTCGTGTGCTGCGTCTGGCCCATGCACCAGACGATGGTCGACGGTTTGTTCTTCGCCATCATCTCGGCGACCTTGTACACGGTGGCCTCGGGAACGCCGCACACTTCCTCGACCTTGTCCGGCGTCCACTTGGTCATTACTTCTTCCTTGACCTTGTCCATGCCATAGACGCGATCGTGGATGTATTGCGTGTCTTCCCAGCCGTTCTTGAAAATGTGGTGGAGCATTCCGAACAGGAACGCGATGTCGGACCCGGAGCGGATGCGCACATATTCGTCCGCCTTCGCCGCAGTACGCGTGAAGCGCGGATCGACGACGATCATGCGGCAGCCGGTTTCCTTGGCATGCAGCATATGCAAAAGCGACACCGGATGCGCCTCGGCCGCGTTAGAGCCAATGTACATCGCGCACTTGCTGTTCTGCATGTCGTTGTACGAGTTGGTCATCGCACCGTAGCCCCAGGTATTGGCTACGCCGGCGACCGTCGTCGAGTGGCAGATGCGTGCCTGATGATCGCAGTTGTTGGTGCCAAAGAAGGACACGAACTTGCGCAGCAGAAACGCCTGCTCGTTGCTGTGCTTGGAGCTGCCGATCCAGTACACCGCGTCGGGACCGCCCTTCTCCTTGTCGTTGCGGATCGCGAGCAGGCGATCGCCGACTTCCTTGATCGCGTCGTTCCACGACATCTTCTGCCACTTGCCGTTGACGAGCTTCATCGGCGACTTCAACCGATGCGAGTTCTCGTGCATGCCGTGCTCGCGGATCGAGGCGCCCTTGGCGCAGTGCGCGCCGAGGTTGAGCGGTGAGTCGAACACCGGCTCCTGCCGGATCCAGACGCCGTCTTGCACGACGGCGTCGATCGAGCAACCGACCGAGCAATGCGTGCAGACGGTGCGCTTCACTTCGACCTTGCCTGCTTCGCCTTTGGCTTGGGCCTTGCCGATCACACCGTAGGGGAGCTGGCTGGCAAACGCTCCGGCCCCGGCGACGAGACCCGAACGCTTCAAAAACGTCCGCCGATCCATCGTCGAGAGCTTGGCTCCCGCCTGGCGGCGAAAACGTGGACGAGCTGCCGTGGCGCTTTCGTTCGCGCCTGATTCGATCCTCGTTAGCAGCATGATCCGTCCTCCTCCTAAAAAACTCTTTGACCGTTCGCCGCCTGGTTGGCAGCGACGAGTGTCATCGATAAATTTCTACGTCTTGGTCGTTTCGTAATAGCGCTTGACGTGATCGGTCGTCTGGTAGCCGGCGCTCTTGTCCTCGGGCGTCGCGCTCGCATTCGGCGCAACACCGGAAAACTTACGCGCGGCGAGTGCCGCGGCACCCGCGCCGCCGAGGCCCAGCGCCAGCAGAAAGCCGCGCCGTCGCGTATCGGTGGAACGCGGGGACTTATCGGGCTGAACGGATGTGGTGGTACGTGCGTTACGCTGGCTCGAGCGCATACGTGCCTCCGGAAAATGACCTGCTTAGCGACCGCATCGTGACGTCATCGGGCTGCCGCGCCGCATCAATGGCAATCCGTCATTCGATGGCAAACGAGTCACGTTCGATTGCCATGAAGTATTGCGTGAATTCTGCTACCCGCCGGTAGTAGTTGGCAATAGGGGAATTTTTTATTGCATCGCAACATGCCGACACCCATGGCGAAACATAGCCGGCAAAGAACTCGCGCTGTTGCACAAAAGGGCAAGGTTCGACCCCAGGGGCACCGCCGATCAGGACCCGCATCGTCTCGCAAACGGCGGCCAAGTGGTCTTCGTAGAGGCTCGTCCCCTCTTGTTTGCTCAAACCCAGGTGCGCCAGCGCCGCGCGCACGTCGGCAAGCGCGCTGCCGCCCGCCCGGCTGACGTACCCGGACGCAAAAAGGCTGACCTCGCTTTTGCCCACCCCCGTGAACAGTTCCTGGTACTCCGCGGCGGCGGCTTCGACGTCCATGGCCGCGCTGGCGGCGATCAGCATGCGCCACGACCGTGCAAGCTCGTTGGCGGCGCCGTCGGGAGCGAGAACCGACAACTCATCGGCCGCCGCGATCGCGTGGAGCAGCGCCGCGTCCGGCGCGTCGGCGTACAGCCGCGAGAGCAGCGCGTAGAAATTGGCGCGCGCCTCGTCCTCGGCGGCGACCTGGCGGCGCAAAGCGACCGCCGGAGTCTCCGGCTCGGTCATGGCTCCTTGGCCGTGGCCGCCCCTCGACCGGTCGGCAACTCCTTCTGCATCATGTCGATCACGCGGCAATCGGCGCACATCTTCAGCCGATCGAGTGCCCCCGGCGCCGCGAACATCGAGTGGCCGGCGAGCTTGGCGAGCATGTTGCCGATCATCTTTTCCGTGCCCAGCGGTTTACTACAACGTATGCAATTGAAGATCGCCGCCTCGTTGAGCAAACGCGGCTCGCGCGCCGCGGCGGTCAGCAGCAAACGCGGCTCGAGCGTGATCGCATCCTCGGGGCAGGTCGCGGCGCAGATGCCGCATTGCACGCACTTGGTCTCGATGAAGCGCAGCTCGGGCCGCTCAGCCGGGGGATGGTCCAGGATGGCACCCTCCGGACAGGCCCCGACGCAGGCGAGGCACATCGTGCAGGTGTCGCGGTTGACGACGATCGTGCCGAACGGGGCGCCGGCGGCGAGCGCGATGGTGGACTGCGGCGTCGGCGCGTGCATGAGCAGGTGTTCGACCGCGAGCGCGATGGTGGCGCGCTTGTCCGCCGTCCAGTGGAACGTCGCCGGCGCGCGTACTGCCAGCGCTGGCCGCAACGCCCACACGGCCGCTTCCAGCGCGGTGACATCGCCGGTGCGGATGAGATGCGCGTGCGTTCCCTGGTAGCCGAGCGCCTGCGCGATCGCATCGTAAAACCCCATTTGCCGGGCGATCGCGTCCGCGTACTGCGGCGCTTCGGCGCCGGTGGCGAGAACCGCGATGTCGCTCGCACCGTAAGCCAGTGCACCCAGCCAGACATCGATTCCGGCCGACGCCATGTGGTGCAAGTCGACCGGGATCACGCGCGAGGGCAGGCCCTTGCCGCGGCGGCCGAGGCGAAGGATCAGCTCGCGGCCCGCAGAATCGTGAAACAAGAGGCATGCATCGCGCCCGCCTGCGGCGCGATAGGTCGCGAGCAGCGTCCGGACCTGTGTGCCGAGGTCGGGCACCGTCGGATACGCGTAGGTCATCGCACCCGACGGGCACACCGTCGCGCACGCGCCGCAGCCCATGCACAGATGCGGCTCGACGAAGACGTAGTCGCCGTCCGCGCGGATCGCCGCGGTCGAGCAGACGTCGATGCACAGGTTGCAGCCCGGCTGCCCCGAGCGCGAGTGCGCGCAGATCGAGGCCTTGTAGCTGAAGTACTTCGGCTTTTCGAAACTGCCCACCGCGCCGGCGAGCTCGGCCACCGCTGCCGCCTGCGCCGTCGCGTCCGCGCCCGGATGCCAGTAACCCTGCGGCGGCTGGTGCATCGAAAGGAATGCGTCCCGCCCCAGATCGAGGATCAAGTCGAATGTTTCGCTGCGTGCGACGTCGCTACGGTCGAAGTCGATCGCGCCGATCGCGCCGCAGGCGATGACGCACTTACGGTGATCGCGGCAGCGGTCGAGGTCGATCTGATAGCTCCAGTCGATCGCCTGTTCCGGACAGACCTTGATACAGGCATTGCAGCGCGTGCAGACGTCGAGATCGATCGGATTTTCCTGCGCCCATGCTGCCTCGAACGCGCCGAGCCATCCGGAGAGGCGCTCGAGCTTTCCCGAGTAGATCGGGTATCCGCGCTCGGCCGGCAGTTCGCTGCCCGCCGCGCTGCCAGTGATCAGCACCGTAACGTCGAGCGGATCCTTCAGCGCCTCGGCCCAGCGCAACGCGGCTTCGGCTGGGCCGACGATCAGCAATCGACCTCCGGACTGGAAAGTCACGCGCGGCACCGGATCGGGCTCGGGCAGCGCTGCGGCGGCGAGCAGCGCCGCGATCTTCGGCGTTGCCGCGCGCGCTTCGTCCGACCAACCCGCGGCTTCGCGAATATTGACGAAGGACAGCCTTTGCGTCTTGCCGGCCTCACCCGCGACTTCGCCGAACCGCGCCTGCTCCTGTGTGCACGCAACGAGGGTATCGCCCTCGCTGCCCTCAGCAAACGCGGCGAGCTCCTTCTGGCAGAGCTGGGTGTGGATCGGCAACGGACCGGCAAGATCCAGGATCTGCGCGAGCGCTGCCGCATCGAGCGGCATGGTGCCGTTGCAGTTGCACAGATGCAGCCGCTTGTCGCTCAGAGTCATCGCTTCCCGTGGACTCCACCCGCGTCGGCTGCGCCGTCGCCCGCGCGAGCAATATCACCCTCACCCGCGCTGCGCTTCGCCTGGTCGCCCTCTCTGCCGGACTCGGGGGACAGGGGCGGAGGAAGGGGCGTCGCGATACGTTCGCTACCGGCAGAGATCGCAGGCCGCGTTTCGCCGGTCACCGCAGGTGCTTCACGCGGCGCATTCACGGCGGCGGCTTGCTCTTGGCCGGTTTCGGGCGCGGGCCCGAAGCCGCGCTGAAGCAGGTCGGCGAGCATGTCCGGCGGGATCGGGTCCGCCTTGGTGTAGTCGTCGATATAGGTGTCGAGGCCATCCATCACGTTGAAGCGCGGATCGCGAAAGAGCTGCTTCAACGCCGCGCGCTTGACCTTGTCGTCGACACCCGGCCGCAGGAACGCCGTGAAATCCGAGTCGAAGGTCAGCGATTCCACCGGCGGCAGTTCCGCGGGTGCCGATGGGGCCGGCACGCCTGGCGCGGTCGCGGGGCTAACGGCGGGCACAGACGTGGTTGCGGCGACCGCGGTCGCGAGCTTGCGCTTCGACCAGCGCGAAAGCGAGAAGCGTTCGAAACTGCCTTTGGCCGTCATCGCCGGCGTCCTCCTGCGACGTCATCACGGCGCGCCTTCTCGCCCTCGTAGAGCTCGTTGCGCTTCGCCTTCTTGCGCGGTTCGGGTCGATAGTGCGCGAAGACAAACGACTCCAGCGCCGCGAAGATGGCGGCGGGTATGGGCACTGCATCGACCTGCTCGCCGGCGTCGAGAAAGCGCGCTGCCTCGGCGTAGCTCACGGTGACGATCAACGGGCGTGCACGCGGCTCGACGGCGTCACCGGCCTCGGCGAGGCGCCACAGCACGAACACCTTCGGCTCGCGCGTCGACACGTTCAGGTAGTAACCCTCGGCCTCGGAAGGATGCAACTCGATCACATGGCCGGTGCAGCGCCAGCGCATCGCGTCCGCTGCATCACTCAGGAGCGATTGCGCCGGCGGCGCATCGTCGCAGGCCTCGACGGCGACCGCTTCCCAGCGCTCGTCCGCCCAGCGGCTGGCCAGCGGGATGCGCTGCATGATCACGGCGACGGGAAACCGCAAGGGCGACATGGATTTGCGACGAGGGCGGAGCGCGGCGGGGTTGCCGCTCGATCATACACCAGTCACGCGGCGGGCAACCTTCTGCGTTGACACTCTGCTAAGATTATTGGTTGCATTCGCCGTTCCACCGGCATCGTCAACAGCACCATGGCCCGAGTCATTCCCCTCACCGACGCCCGCACCGCGCTTCCGCTCGCGGCAGGCGCTCCGCGCGTCACGCCGACGGGGCTCCTCGGCGATTCGCTCGGGCGGAGCTTGCGCGACCTGCGCGTGTCGGTCACCGACCGCTGCAACTTCCGCTGCGTTTACTGCATGCCGAAGGATGTATTCGGGCGGGACTACCCCTTCCTCCCCCACGCCGACCTCCTTACGTTCGAGGAGATCGCGCGGCTCGCACGCCTGTTCAAGGCGCACGGGATCGAGAAGATCCGGCTCACCGGTGGCGAGCCTTTGCTGCGCCGGAATCTCGAGCGGCTCGTCGAGATGCTCGCCGCAATCGGTGGTCTCGACCTGACCTTGACGACGAACGGCGCGCTGCTCGCAAGAAAGGCGCGCGAGCTCAAAGCGGCAGGGTTGAACCGCGTGACAGTAAGCCTCGACGCGATCGACGACGGGATTTTCCGCGCGATGAACGACGCGGACTTCCCCGTCGCGAAGGTCCTGGAGGGAATTGACGCGGCGGCAGAGGCGGGCCTGGAACCGATCAAGATCAACATGGTGGTCAAGCGCGGCATGAACGAGCGGGAAATCCTGCCGATGGCGCGCCGCTTCAAGGGCAGCGGCCACCTCCTGCGTTTCATCGAGTACATGGACGTAGGACACACCAACGGCTGGCGCATGGACGACGTCGTACCCTCGGCCGAGGTGCTGCGCATCATCGGCGCGGAACTGCCGCTCGAGCCGATCGACCCGAACTATGCCGGCGAGGTCGCCGCGCGCTGGCGTTATGCCGACGGATCGGGCGAGATCGGCGTGATCTCGTCGGTGACGCAGGCGTTCTGCCGCGACTGCACCCGTGCGCGACTGTCGACCGAAGGCACGCTTTACACCTGCCTGTTCGCGACGCAGGGCTTCGATCTGCGCGCGCTCTTGCGCAACGGCGGCAGCGACGAGCGCATCTCGGACTACATCGCGGCAATCTGGCTGCAGCGCGCTGACCGGTACTCGGAGATCCGGTCGGAGCATACTTCCGCGCTGCCCAAGATCGAGATGAGCTACATCGGCGGTTGATCGCGAATACTCGCGCCGCCGCAGCCCACCGTCATGCATCTCCCCGCGCTCGTCGAATTCCTCACCGGGCTCGAGCAGAACAACACCCGGCCCTGGTTCATCTGGAACAAACCCGCCTACGATGTTCTGCGCGACGAATTCGAGGCGCTCGTCGCCGACGTGATCGCACGCGTGACCGAGTTCGATAAGAAGCTGGGACCGGTCGAGGCAAGAAAAGCGATGTTCCGCATCTATCGCGACACGCGCTTCTCCAAGGACAAGACGCCCTACAAGACGCATTTCAGCGCGGCGATCCGCGAACGCGCCAAGAAGGGCCTGGAGCCGGGCTACTACTTCCATATCGATCACCACGGCATGCTGCTCGCCGGCGGGGGCATCTACAATCCCGGCCCGGCGATCCTCGGCCGCATCCGGCGTTACATCGCCAAGAATCCGGGCGCGCTCACGCAAGTGCTGCGCGAGCCGCGGTTCCGGAAGACGTATGGCGGTCTCGCCGAAGAGGACGCGCTCACGCGGCCGCCGAAAGGCTTCTCCGCCGACGCGCCGCACATCGAAGCGATCAAGCTCAAGCACTATTTCGGCTTGACCGAAGTCGACCTGCTGAAGCGGCCGCGGAAGGATCTCGCCGGCGCGATCGCCGGTTACTGTCGCGATCTCGTCCCGCTGATGGAATGGCTGCGCAGGGCGGTCAAGGAGCCCGGCAGACGTGCTTGACCATCGTTCCCCTCACCCCTATCCTCTCTCCCGCTGGGCGAGGGGAACTTTGTGCGCGCCTTCGGCGCGGTCATCGGAATGAACGCACCCAACGCACCGTATCGCCCGGTGCTCACCGATGCCGCGCGGCCCTCGACGTTCGAGGTGCACGCGGTCGACGAGAACGGCGAAACGCGCGCGACTTCGATCGCCGGCGAGCATCCGCTGACGCTCTACATCGACAAGCACGAGCTGCTCACGATCATGACGCTCGGCGCCGCGCCCGAGGCGCTGGCGATCGGCTACCTGCGCAACCAGCGGCTGCTCGAGCGGATCGAGGACGTCGTCTCGGTGCAGGTCGACTGGGATGTCAATGCCGTCGCCGTGACTACGCGCAGCGGACTGAAGGACCTCGAAGCGAAGACCGCCAAGCGCACCAAGACCACCGGCTGCGGACAGGGGACCGTGTTCGGCGACCTGATGGACGAGATCGACGCGGTGCGGCTTCCATCCGGCGCGACCCTTGCGCGCAGCACACTCTACGCCTTGATGGAACGCGTGCGCCAGCACGAAACGATCTACAAGCAGGCCGGCGCCGTGCACGGCTGCGCGCTCGCCACGAATAATCCAAACGGGGATGCAACGGCGAGCGAGATCCTCTACTTTGTCGAGGACGTCGGCCGCCACAACGCGGTCGATGCGATCGCGGGAATGATGTGGCTCGATCGCGTCGACGGCGGCGACAAGATTTTCTACACTACCGGCCGGCTGACCTCCGAGATGGTGATCAAGGCGGCGCAGATGGAGATACCGTTTCTCGTCTCCCGCTCCGGGCTCACGCAAATGGGCTACGAGATCGCGCAGAAAGTCGGCATGACGATGATCGGCCGCGCGACCGGCAAGCATTTCCTGCTGTTCACCGGCGGCGAACGGTTTCGCGGCGATGCCTGACGCGCCGGGCGCGACGGCTGCCGATTGCCGGCACGTCGCCCGCATCCCGTGGCTGCAAGACGTGTGACCGACGACGAGCGCATCACCGGGGTCATTCTCGCCGGCGGCCAGGGCCGGAGGATGGGCACGATCGACAAGGGACTCGTGCCGCTCGACGGGCGACCGATGGTGGCCCACGTGCTCGACCGGCTGCGCCCGCAGGTCGACGAGATCCTGATCAACGCCAATCAGCACCGCGCCGAGTACGCGGCGTTCGGACACGCGGTGCTTGCCGACGCCATCGGCGGCTTCGCGGGCCCTCTGGCGGGGCTGCACGTCGCGCTTGCGCACGCGTCGTTCCCGCGCGTCGCAACGGTGCCCTGCGATTCGCCGTTTCTGCCGGAAGACCTGATCGCGCGTCTGGCCGCGGCGCTGCGCGGCAGCGAGAACGATCTCGCGGTCGCACGCACCTTCGACCAGCCGCACCCGGTGTTCGCGCTCGTGCGCAAGACCGTTTTGCCGCATCTGACGCAATTTCTCGAAGGTGGCGGCCGCAAGATCGACGCCTGGTACGCTACACTCAAGACCGTCGAGGTCGCGTTCGACGACGAGGCCGAAGCGTTCCGCAATATCAACACCACCGATGAATTGAGACAGGCGGACCGCCGCTGACTGCATGACTGCGCCCAAGACGCTGCGTGAAGCCTCCTGCGCCGACGACTACGATCCGAACTCGATGCCGGTGGCGAAGGCGCGCGAGCTGATCGCAAGTTTCCTGGCGCCGGTGACCGCCGTCGAGCGCGTCCACGTGCGCAGCGCGCTCGGCCGCGTTCTGGCCGAAGACATCGTCTCGCCCATCGCGGTCCCCGGCCACGACAACTCGGCGATGGACGGCTACGCGGTGCGCTTCGCCGATCTCGAGCCGGATGGCGAGACGGTGTTGCAGCGCGTCGGCGAATCGTTCGCCGGCAAGCCCTGGAACGGATCGATCGGCGCCGGCGAATGCGTGCGCATCTTCACCGGCGGAGTCATGCCGCCGGGCGCCGACACGGTCGTGATGCAGGAGCGCGCGAGCGAGGACGCCGCCGGCGTCAGAATCGCGGCCGGCGCGGTCGCCAAGGCAGGAACCAACCGCCGCTTCGCCGGCGAGGACCTGAAACAGGGGCAGACCGTGTTCCGTGCGGGACAGCGCGTGCGGCCGGCCGAGCTCGGCATGATCGCGTCGCTGGGCATCGGCGAGGTGAGCGTGTACCGCAAGCTCCGCGTCGCATTTTTCTCGACCGGCGACGAGCTGAAGTCGATCGGCACGCCGCTCGCGGCGGGCGAGATCTACGACAGCAACCGCTACACGCTGCACGGCATGCTCACGCGGCTCGATTGCGAGGTCATCGACATGGGCGTCGTTCCGGACGTGCCTGCAGCGCTCGAGCGCGCGTTCGCGAGCGCCGCGCAGGCCGCCGACGTCGTCATCACCTCGGGGGGGGTGTCGGTCGGCGAGGCCGATTATGTCAAGCAGCTCCTCGACAAGCTGGGCGACGTGCTGTTCTGGAAGATCGCGATGAAGCCTGGCCGGCCGCTCGCGTACGGAAAGATCGGCAACGCGCATTTTTTCGGCCTGCCTGGCAATCCGGTAGCGGTGATGGTCACGCTCTACGAATTCGTGCGCGATGCGCTGCTCACTCTGCAAGGGCAGCGCGAAATCCAGCCCCTGCCGACGTTCAAGGTGCCGCTGGCCGCGCCGATCAGAAAAGCGCCCGGCCGCACCGAATTCCAGCGCGGCATGCTTGCGGCCGACGGCGCCGGCGGCTGGACGGTGCGCACCACCGGCGATCAGGGCTCCGGCATCCTGTCGTCGATGTCGCAAGCCAACTGCTTCATCGTGCTCGGGACCGAGACCGGTAACGTCGCGGCCGGCGAGCTGGTCGACGTCCAGTTGCTCGAAGGGCTCGTCTGACGCAGGTGGCCGCGAGCGCGCCGCGAGCGCCGACGCGCGCCGAGGCGTTCCGCTACTGGTGGAAGCTCGGCTGGATCAGCTTCGGCGGCCCGGCGGGTCAGATCGCGATCATGCATCGCGAGCTGGTCGAGCAGCAACACTGGATTTCCGAGCGACGCTTCCTGCACGCGCTCAACTACTGCATGGTGCTCCCCGGCCCCGAGGCGCAGCAGCTCGCTACGTATATCGGCTGGCTGATGCATCGGACCTGGGGCGGCATCGTCGCTGGTGCGCTGTTCGTCCTGCCCTCGCTCGCCGTGCTCATCGCGCTGTCGTGGATCTACATGGCGTACGGCGACGTGCCGGAGGTCGCGGGCGCGCTCTACGGCGTCAAGCCGGCGGTCACCGCCATTGTCCTGCACGCGGCATGGCGCATCGGCTCGCGCGCACTCACGTCGCCCCCGCTGTGGGTGATCGCCGGGGCCGCGTTCATCGCCATCTACGTGTTCGCCGTGCCGTTCCCGGCCATCGTGCTCGCGGCTGGATTGATCGGTGCGCTTGGCGGAAGAATCGCGCCGCGGCAGTTTGCTTCCGGCGGCGCCCACGCAGCGGGCGACGCGCCGCATGTGCCGGCGGTGATCGACGACGCTACGCCGACGCCGCCGCACGCGCGTTTTCGTTGGTCGCGCCTCGTCACCGTGACAGCCGTCGCGCTGCTCCTCTGGATCGGCTCGCTCGGCGCACTGGTGGCGACTTTCGGGAGCGATGGCGTGCTCCCGCAGATGGGCTGGTTTTTCACCAAGGCCGCGCTGGTCACTTTCGGCGGCGCGTATGCGGTGCTGCCCTACGTCGTACAGGGCGCGGTGGAGACCTTCGGCTGGCTCACGGCGGCGCAGATGATCGACGGCCTTGCGCTCGGCGAGACGACGCCCGGGCCGCTGATCATGGTCGTCGCGTTCGTCGGCTTCGTCGGCGGGTGGGCGAGGCAATTATTCGTCCCGGAGCATCTGTTCCTTGCCGGTGCAGCGGCAGCAAGCGTCGCGACCTGGTTCACGTTCCTGCCATCGTTCCTGTTCATCCTCGCCGGCGGACCGCTGATCGAGTCGACGCATGGGCAGATGAAATTCACCGCGCCTCTGACGGGCATCACCGCCGCCGTCGTCGGCGTGATCGTCAACCTCGCGGTGTTCTTCGCCGTCCACGTGTTGTGGCCGGCGGGCGTGCACGAGCGCTTCGACGTCGTGTCGGCGCTCATCGGCCTCGCCGCGGCGGTCGCGCTGTTCCGCTACAAAGTCGGCGTGATCCCGGTGATCCTGGCCTGTGCCGGCGCAGGCCTTGTGCTCACGCTGCTGCGTCAGTAGTAACGGCTGCCGCCCGATCGCTCGAGCCGGCGGATGCGCTCCTCGAGCTCGAAGATGTCCTGCGCGCCGGCGAGGTATGCTTCGCGATCCCGCTGCTGTTGCCGCCAGAACCAGCGGTCGATGCGCTCGAAGATTCCCGAAGACCGCGCGCGCGCAGGCCGCGTTGGCCTGTTTTCCGGCTTGCCCTCGCGACGGAGGGGATCAAATATCAGCGCATGGGTCAGCTTCGCCCACGCCCCGAAAAGGTTCGGTTCGTCCCAGAGAGAGTTTTTGGCTTTCATATTGCACTCCACGGCGCGCTGCGCGCGCGCCCAATGTGGCCTCCGGGATCAAATCTATGGGCTGGGGCGCGTCAAGTCCAATCGTCTTTCCGGAACGTCACGATCGGATTCGCTGATCGCCGTTGATCCGGAACGAGGAGAGCCGTAGCACGCGTAGCCCGGGATGAGCGCAGCGAATCCCGGGGTGGCGAACAATTGTACAACTGCTCCCGGGTATCGCGCTGCGCGCTCAACCCGGGCTACAAACGGAAGCGGGCTTTCAAAGTTGGTGGTCCTTAGGCCGTAGCCCGGGATGAGCGGCGCGAATCCCGGGGCGGCGATCATTGTTACGCGATGGTCCCGGGTATCGCGCGAAGGCGATCGCGATGGTCCCGGGTATCGCGCTGCGCGCTCAACCCGGGCTACGCTTTCAGGTGTGTGTCAGCGCCGTGACGCGGACAACACGCCCGGCACGTCGCGCACCAGCGCCAGCGTGCGCTTGAGCTCGTCGAGCCCACGCACTTCCAGCGTGAACGCCATCCGCGCCTGGAGGTTTCTAGAAAGGGTATTGACCGCGGTGACGTTGATCTTTTCGCGCGAGAATACTTCGGAGATATCGCGCAGCAGTCCCTGCCGGTCCATCGACTCGACGACGACATCGACCGGAAAGACCTCGTCGCGCGGGCGCCCCCAGTCGGCCGTGATGAGCCGCTCGGGCTGACGTTCACGCATGCGCGCGACGTTGTTGCAGGTCTGGCGGTGGATCGAGATGCCCTTCCCGCGCGTGACGAAGCCGACGATCGCATCGGGCGGCGCAGGCTTGCAGCACCGCGCGAGTCCGGTCATCAGCCGGTCGACGCCGACGATGAGAATGCCGCTGCCCGCGCCCGCAGCCTTGCTCTCGCGCGCGACGACACGCTCCTCGTCGGCGCCGGCGGGCAATGCGGCGCCCGGCTTGCCGACGGCGCGGATTGCATTCTGCAGCGCGCGCAGGTTGATCTCGGTGCGCGCCACGGCGGCAAAGAAGTCCTCGATCTTGGCGTAGCCCGCTTCCGCGGCGACGGCGTCGAGCTTGAGTGCGGTCATCCCGGCGCGCGCGAGCTCGCGCTCGACCTGCTCGCGGCCGTGGGCGATCGTCTCTTCGACCTGCTGCGCCTTGAACCACTGCCGCACCTTGGCGCGCGCGCGGTGGCTGTGCACATAACCGAGCTCGGGGTTGAGCCAGTCGCGCGAGGGTCCGCCCTGCTTGACCGTGACGATCTCGACGCGCTGTCCGCTGGACAGGACGTGGTTGAGCGGCACCATTGCGCCGTCGACGCGCGCGCCGCGGCACCGGTGTCCCAGACTCGTGTGCACGGCATACGCGAAGTCGACGGGTGTGGCGCCGAGCGGCAAATCGACGACCTTGCCCTGCGGCGTCAGTACGTAAATCGTGTCGGTGAACAGGCTCGACTTGAACTGCTGCAGCCATTCGCCCGCGTCGGCGACTGCGTCCTTCCAGTCCAGAACCTGCCGCAGCCAGGCGATCTTCTCCTCGTAACCGGGATCGCGGCGGCTCGCGTGCGCGCCTTCCTTGTACCGCCAGTGCGCCGCGACGCCGTACTCCGACTGCCGGTGCATATCGAAGGTGCGGATCTGCACTTCCAGAGGCTTGTCCTCGGGTCCGATCACCGCGGTGTGCAGCGAACGGTAGTCGTTCGCTTTCGGCTTGGCGATGTAGTCGTCGAACTCGCGCGGTAGCGGCGTCCAGAGGTTGTGCACGACGCCGAGCGCGGCGTAGCAGTCCCTCACCTCGTCGACCAGGATGCGCACCGCGCGGATGTCGTAGAGCGACTCGATTCCCGCCTGCTTGCGGCGCATCTTGTTCCAGATGCTGTAGATGTGCTTGGCACGGCCCTTCACATCCGCGTTCACGCCGGCGGCGGCGAGCTCGCGCTTGAGCGTCGCCTGAACGTTCTCGATGTAATGCTGGCGGTCGAGCCGCCGCTCGTCGAGCAGGCGCGCGATGCGCTGATACGCCTCGGGCTCGAGTGCGCGTAAGGAAAGATCCTCGAGCTCCCATTTGAGCTGCCATACGCCCAGGCGGTTGGCCAGCGGTGCGAACAGATCCAGCGTCTCGCGCGCGCTCTGGGCGCGCGCATCGGCCGCCGTAGCGTCGTTGCCGACCAGGAAGCGCAGCGCCTGCGTCCGCTCGGCGAGCTTGATCAGGACGACGCGGATGTCCTCGACCATCGCCAGCAGCATCTTGCGCAGGTTTTCCGCCTGCAGGTCGCGATCGTCCCTGGCGACGATCCCGGGCGCGGAGCGAATCGCGTCCATGCGCGCCGCGCCGACGACGATCTGCGCGACTTCGGCGCCAAAGGATGCCGCGAGCTCCGTGGCATCGAAGCCGGGCGCGAACGGTACGCCGAGCAGGATCGCGGCGCGTGCCGAGTCGGCATCGAGCTTGAGCGCGGCGACGATACTCGCCGTGCCGAGCGCGCGGTCGAGCCACGGCTCGCCGTCGGGCGTGCGTACGTTGCCATAGCGCACGCGCGCCGAGTCCAGCGCCTTGCCGATTGCGGCGCGTTCGTCCGGCGCATAGCCGGTGCCGATGCGCTCGAGCCAGGACGTGAATGCTTCGGGTTCCGCCGCCGTCAACGAATCGGGAGGCGCGGGATGAAAGATTGCGACCATGTCGCCGATTATACCGGCGCGCAAAACCCCCTCACCCGCCCGCCGCTTCCGCGCCGGGCTCCCTCTCCCCGCGCGCGGGGAGAGGTATTTTTACGCGGCTGCCTTGGCTACCGCGTCGGCGATATCGCGGGCATGAGCATCGGCGGCGTCGGCTTCGCGCGCCTCGACCATGACGCGCAGCACCGGCTCGGTGCCGGATGGCCGCAGCAGCACGCGGCCGCTGCCGTCGAGCGCAGCGACGGCCGCGCGCTCGGCGCTGCAGATGGCATCGCTCGCGCGCCAATCGAAGCCGCGCCGCACGGGAACGTTGATCAGGCGCTGCGGAAACAGCGGCGCGTCCGCGGTCGCCGCGGCGAGCGTCGCATCCTGCTCGCGCAGCGCGCGCAGCACTGCAAGCGCGGCGACGATCGCGTCTCCGGTGGTGTGCTTGTCGAGACAGATGATATGGCCCGAGTTCTCGCCGCCTAGGATCCAGCCCTTCTCCTGCATCTTCTCCAGCACGTAGCGGTCGCCGACGGGCGTACGCTCCAACGGAATTCCGCGGCGCGCCAAGGCCTGCTCGAAACCGAGATTGCTCATCTGCGTGCCGACGACGCCGCCGGCCATCGCGCCGCGCCGCCAGTAGTCGAGCGCGATCACGTACAGGAGCTGGTCGCCGTCATAGC
>JALYSM010000014.1 GCA_030854785.1 Pseudomonadota bacterium | reverse complement strand
GCCGAACAGGCGGCGATCGACTCCCGCATCGCCGGCGATGATGCGCGGCGCGCGATGCAGACCCGGTTCGAACAGCAGCTGCGCGCTACGTTGATCGATCCCTCGTCCCTGCAGATCCGGAATCAGCGGCTGAGTGCCGATGGCACGGCGCTTTGCGCCGAAGTCAGCGCCAAGAACAAGCAGGGCGTTTACGCCGGATTTCGTCGCGTCGTCGTCACCGACAGTGGCGTCAGCTTCGACCGGGATCCGGACGACAGCGACCGCCGGCCCGAGCACCGCTTCGCGGCGATCTCCAAGCTCACCGGCTGTTACTGAGCCTGATTCAGATCGCCACGAATTCGACGACGATGCGGCCCAGATCGCCGAACCGCACAGCGAGCGGCGTCGCCACCGGTACCTCGAGCGCGCCGGCATACGAGCCAGTGGTCACGATCTGGCCGGCCTTGAGCGCTCCAGTCTCCGCGCGCGCAGCGAGAAAATTCGCCAGCCAGACGAGTGGCCGCAGTGGATGCCCGTCGGGATGACGGCCTTCGCAGCGGTGCAGCGCGCCCGCCGGACCTTCGATCGCGATCGGGAATTGCTCCAGGGGCCGGCTGAAAGCATCGCGCAGGATCGGGCCGACGAACAGGCCCTGGTTCGACACTTGGTCGGCGAGCAGCTCGGGAAAGGTCAGTCCCGCAGGGTTGGCGTAGCGGCTGTCGAGCAGTTCGAGGACCAGCCGCGTCTCGGCGATCGCGGCGCGCACTTCTGGTTCGCTGTAGGGCGCGGCGCGCGGCGGCAGGTCGCGCCCGAGAACGAAAGCGACTTCCGGCTCGATGCGGACGATCCCGTCACGAGCAATGACCGGGCAGGGCGAAGCTCGCACGATGGTCGGTGCGAAGATTGCGGCGCAGGCGATGGCGCGCCCCGCGGTCGGTAGCGAGGATTTCCACCCGCCCGTCGCGACACCGAGCAGTTCCTGCACGCGCCGCTGGATGGAAAGCGCATCCTCGAGGTCGTTCGGGCGGCAAGCGTCGGGCAGCCGCGGCCCCGGTTGCCGGGCGCGGCGCGCCGCGAGAAGATGGCGGGCGGCCTCGTCGCGTTGGGCGGTGGTCAGCATGATCGGGTCGGGACAACGACAGCAGGGTGGGTCGCTTGCGGATGATACCCGCGCGCGTTGGCAGAGGACATGATGAATGAGCCATTGAGTGTCGCCGCATGTCTGCCCGAGGACCGTGACCGGGCAGTGCTGATCGGACGCGCGTGGGTGCCGGCCGTCGAAGGCCCGGCCGTCGTCTGCGTGCGCGGCGACGATGTGTACGATCTCTCGCGCGTCGCGGCTACCACTAGCGCCTTCTTCGAGCTCGATGATCCCGTCGCGGTGCTTCGCGACGCTACGTCTCTCCCCGCGCTCGCGCCGCTTGCAGACATACTCGCCAACTCCGCCTGGAACCAGCGCGACAACGGCGTGCCCTGGTTTCTCGCACCGTGCGATCTGCAGGCCATCAAGGCCAGCGGCGTGACCTTCGTAGCCAGCATGCTCGAGCGCGTCATCGAGGAGCAGGCGCGCGGCGATCCCGCGAAGGCGCAGTCGGTGCGCGATGCCATCGTCGGGGTCATCGGCGACAATCTTGCGAGCGTGCGTCCGGGCTCGCCCGAGGCGATGCGGCTCAAGGACGTGCTGATCGAACAGCGCGTGTGGTCGCAGTATCTCGAAGTCGGCATCGGCGCCGACGCCGAGATCTTCACCAAATCGCAGCCGATGTCGGCGGTCGGTCTCGGCGCGGAGATCGGCATCCACCCCCGGTCGGAGTGGAACAATCCCGAGCCCGAGATCGTGCTGGTGGTGAACAGCCGCGGGCGCAGCGTCGGCGCGACGCTGGGCAACGACGTCAATCTGCGCGACTTCGAAGGCCGCAGCGCGCTTCTGCTCGGCAAGGCCAAGGACAACAATGCTTCCTGTGCTATCGGGCCGTTAATCCGGGTCTTCGATGAAGCGTTCAGCATCGACGACATACGCGCCTGCGAGCTCGCGATGCGGGTCGACGGACCGGAAGGCTTCGCGCTCCAAGGAGCGAGCTCGATGGCGATGATCAGCCGCGATCCGCTCGATCTGGTCGGGCAGGCAATCGGCGCCAACCATCAATATCCCGACGGCGTGATGCTCTTTCTCGGGACCATGTTCGCACCGACGCAGGATCGGCTTGGGCCTGGCCAGGGCTTTACGCACGTCGTCGGCGACATCGTCACCGTGGCGACGCCGAAACTCGGCGCGCTGGTCAATCGCGTCAACCGCACCGACCGCATCCCGCCGTGGACCTTCGGCACGGGCGCGCTCATGAAAAATCTGGCGCGCCGGGGATTGCTCTGACCTGCTGGCGCCGCAGCGTCAGGCCGCGAACTCGGTGAGAAGTTGCCCCGCAAGCGGCGCGTCTTGCAACAGCCCGCGATGGTCCGCGACCATGGCTCCGTTGACCCACACTCCGTGCACGCCAACGGCATCCGTCGTCAGCCGTGGCGCGCCGCCGGGCAGGTCGAACACGCGGCGCTTGGGACCGCGGCCCACCGAATTCGGTTCAAACAGCAGCAGGTCGGCAGCAAATCCTTCGCGGATCAGGCCGCGGTCCTTGATGCCAAACACGCCAGCAGGGTGCTCCGAGAGTCGCCGCACGGCTTCACTCATTGTCATCGCACCGAGATCACGTGCCCAATGGCCTAGCAGGTGCAGACCGAAGCCGGCATCGTTGAAGAACGTGAGGTGCGCCCCTGCATCGCTCAGACTGACGATGCTGTTCGGGTGGTTGAGCATGCGACCCACGGCGTCTTCGTCGGTATTGAGAAGCTGGGCAGTGAACACCGTTTTCAGGTCTTCGGCGATCGCGAGGTCCAGCATTACGTCCAGCGGATTGCGATCTTCGGCTTGGGCGATCTCAGCCAGGTTTTTTTGCTCGTATGCCGCGTTCTCCGGTTTGGCGACTTCGACCACTTGGATCTTGTGCCATTCACCGTTGAAAAGACGAAACGTTGCCTTGGACGCGAGCTCGGCGCGCAACGCATCCCGGAACCTCCTGTCTCCGAGCACTTTTCTGTGCGCGGCCCCGGTCAGACCCAGTGCCGCCCTCCAGCCTTCGAGGCCTTCCATGGGATAGGGTGATGCCAGCGTGAAGTCCATCGTCAACGGGCAGCACGAGACTTGAGCGATGAGCCTGCGACCTCGCGTGTTCGCCTGGGCGATCGCATCCAGATCGTCGAACACGGCTTGCGGATTGGTGCTGTTATGCAGCAGCGCTGCGATCATCACGGGCCTGCCGCTGCTCGCGGCAAGGGACTCCAGAAACGGCACGGTCGTGTGGCCACCCTTGGTAAGCATGTAGACGCCGCGGCCCGATGCGCTCATGGCGTTGACCAGCGCCGCCATTTCGCGGTCCTCCGCCAGACGCGAAGGCATCGGCAAGCCGGCTTCGCCGTTGTGGGCTGGACTGGTGCTGCTGGCGAAACCCACGGCACCCGCGCGCATGGCTTCGCGAACGATCTGCTGCATCTGCGCGATTTCGCCATCGTTCGCCGTGCGCGTTGAGGCCTCTTTGCCCATCACATATGTACGAACCGACGAGTGCCCGACGTACGCAGCGATGTTGATGGCGCTGCCTCGTGTGCGCAGCTGCACCATATACTGCGGAAAGGTTTCAAATCCCCACTCGATTCCCTGGCGCAGAACGTCCAGCGACATGCCTTCCACTTGCGTAAGATTGCGCATTGTGATGTCACGGTCGGCCGGTCTGCAGGGCGCGATCGTGAAGCCGCAGTTGCCGATAACCGCTGTCGTAACGCCCAGCGCTGGCGAAGGGCGCACGTGCGGGTCCCAGGTGATTTGCGCATCGAAATGCGTGTGGCTATCGATAATACCGGGCATCAACGCCAGCCCATCGGCATCGACCACTCGAGTGGCTGATTCGGAAAGACACTTGCCGATCTTTGTTATCGTTCCTCGGCGAACCGCGACATCTTTGACCACGGCATCCGCGCCGGAACCGTCAAAGACCGAAGCATTCCTGATGAGGAGATCGAACATGCGATTTGATACTGGCTCAGATTCCTTTCAGCCTGCCAAAGCGCTGCACCAGCGGCGCGCTCACAAGATGTACTGCGCCAAGTTGTCGTCCTTGGCGATCCCGGCGAGACGCTGGTCGACGTACGCTGCATCGATTTCGATGGTCTGGCCGTCGAGCTTCGCCGCATCGAACGAGACATCGTCGAGCAGCCGTTCCATCACCGTGTACAGACGCCGCGCGCCGATGTTCTCCTGCTTCTCGTTTACCGCGAACGCGATTTCGGCAAGCCTGCGGATGCCGTCGGGTGCGAAACTGAGCTCGACGCGCTCGGTGGCGAGCAGCGCCTGGTACTGGCGCGTCAGGCAGGCATCGGTCGCGGTCAGGATCTGCTCGAAGTCCGCAACCGACAGCGGCAATAGCTCGACGCGAATCGGAAACCGTCCCTGCAGTTCGGGGATAAGATCCGAAGGCTTGGCGAGATGGAATGCGCCGCTGGCGATGAACAGAATGTGATCGGTCTTGATCATGCCGTACTTGGTCGCGACCGTCGTGCCCTCGACCAGCGGCAGCAGGTCGCGCTGTACGCCCTGGCGTGAAACGTCGGCGCCCATCGTCTCCTGTCGGCTGGCGATCTTGTCGATCTCGTCCAAGAACACGATGCCGTTCTGCTCGACATTGGCGAGAGCTTTTGCCTTCAGGTCGTCGTCGTTGACGAGCTTCGCCGCTTCCTCGTCGATCAGCGCCTTCATCGCCTCGCCGACCTTCATGCGCTTGACCTTGCGCCGTCCACCGGACATCTGCTGGAACATGCCCTGAATCTGGCTCGTGAGATCCTCCATGCCCGGCGGCGCAAGGATCTCCATTTGCGCCGGAAGCACCGATACTTCAACATCGATCTCCTTGTCGTCGAGCTTGCCTTCCCGCAGCATCTTCCGGAATTTCTGCCGCGCCGCCGAATCGGTCGGCTGCATGTCGTCGAAATTGATCTCGCGCGCTGGCGGGAGCAGCACGTCGAGCACGCGCTCTTCCGCCTGATCGGCGGCTCGGTCGCGTACCTTGCGGGTCTCCTGCTCGCGAGTCTGCTTGATCGCCGTCTCGGCGAGATCGCGGATAATGGTGTCCACGTCGCGCCCGACGTACCCGACCTCGGTAAACTTGGTCGCTTCGATTTTGATGAACGGTGCGTCGGCAAGGCGCGCGAGTCGGCGCGCGATCTCGGTCTTGCCTACACCGGTCGGGCCGATCATCAAGATGTTCTTGGGCGTGATCTCCTGCCGCAGCGGCTCCGCGACCTGCTGGCGTCGCCAGCGGTTCCTCAACGCTATCGCAACGGCTCGTTTTGCAGCGTGCTGGCCGACGATGTGCTTGTCGAGCTCATGCACGATCTCGGACGGCGTCATGACGAACGACATGGGCGGCTCGGCAGGAAGGTCGCGGAAAGAAAAACGGCTGTCACGTCATGTAGCAGCCGTCCTATTCTACCGTGCCAAAGTCCCCTCACCCCAACCTACCCCGACGCGCGGGGATAGGAGAGCATCGTGTAGCGACAGGCAGGTGAGGGTCGTCATCCCATCCGCGGCTATAAGATGATTTCCCCGAGAACGCTTCAAATATCCGGGTTAGAATGCCGCCCGTCCCGACCTTCGGGCCGATTCGACATGACACGGGAGTAGGCATGAAAGCAAATGTTACGGTAGCGCAGCGCCGGTGGGCACTGGCGGCGCTGCTGTTCTGGGCTGCGGCGGGCGCGTCCGCCTACGACGGCCCGGTCGAAAAAAAGGTCTTCACGCTGCCGACGTACACGACGATCGGCGGCAAGACGATCAAGAACGTCCGCGTCGGTTACGAGACCTACGGCACGCTCAACGCCGCCGGCGACAACGCGATCTTCATTCCGCATTTCTTTACCGCCACTTCGCACGCGGCGGGCAAGTACAAGCCCGCCGACGCTGCGCCGGGGTATTGGGACCCGATCATCGGCGCCGGCAAACCGATCGATACCGACAAGTATTTCGTGATCAGCGCCGACGCGCTCACCAACCTCAACACGAAGGATCCCAACGTCACGACGACGGGGCCGGCCAGCGTCAATCCCGACACGGGCAAGCCATATGGCATGACATTCCCGGTGGTGGCGCTGCGCGACTCGGTTCGCGTGCACAAGGCGCTCATCGATTCGCTAGGCGTGAAAAAGCTGAAAGCGGTCGCCGGTGCATCCGGCGGGTCGATCCAGGCGATGGAGTGGGGCGCGCTCTATCCCGATCTTGTCGAGCGCGTGATTCACGTAATTGGCCCAGGCTTCGACATCTCGCCGTACGTCGTCGAGATGCTCGACATCTGGGTGATGCCGATCCGGCTCGATCCGAAGTGGAGCAACGGCGACTATTACGGCAAGGACGAGCCGGTTGCCGGCGTCGCGCAGGCGCTCAAGGTCGTAACGATCACGGCGCGCGCGCACGGCTGGGCCGAAAAGACATTCGGCTACAAGTGGGCGGATGCAGCGAAGGACCCCGGCGCCGAGATGAGCAACGTCTTCGCGATCGAGGACACGTTGAACAAGACTGGCGCGGCGCGTGCGGCCACGGCCGACGCGAATTCGATGATCTACACCGCGAAGGCCAACCAGCTTTACAACCTGAGCGACGACGTGAAAAAGATCAAGGCAAAGATCCTGTTCGTGCCGGCGAAAAGCGACATGATCTTTCCGCCGGAGTTGTCGCAACGCGCGGCCGAGCGCTATCGCGCGCAGGGCGGTGTGGCCGAAGTCGCCGTGATCGACGGCGACGGCGGGCACCTCGACGGCGTGCTCAACGTCGCGAAGCAGGGCGAGGCGATCCGGGCGTTTTTGGGGCGCTAACATTTGACCGTCAGGCTATTTGTTTGGCAACGTCCTTGGCTTCGCTTATCATCACCGCGGGACGCCACGCGGGCCGCCTAAATTCTCGCCCGCAACCGACGAGGAGACACCGATGAGGCATTCAGCGGCAGGCCCGCTGCTCAGCGCGTTCTTTGCAGCATGCTTGGCGGCGGCGCAGGCGCACGCCCAGACCGCGACCGCAACGCTCGCGCCGACCGCTGGCAACACGACCGCGGGAACAGTCACCTTCACGCAGCAGGGCGACAAGGTGATGATCAATGCCAAAGTGTCGGGTCTCGCGCCCGGCGGGCACGGCTTCCACGTTCACGAAAAGGGCGACTGCAGCGCGTCCGACGGCATGAGCGCAGGGGGTCATTTCAACCCGACCGGCAAGCCGCACGGCGATCCTAATTCGCCCGATCACCATGCGGGAGACATGCCGATGCTGCAGGCGGACGCTAGCGGCAACGCAGCGATTTCCGCCGAACTCGGCGTTATGACTGTCGGCAGCGGCGTAGCCGACATCGTCGGCAAGTCGGTCATCGTCCATAAGGACCCTGACGACTTCAAGACGCAGCCGACGGGCAATTCGGGCGCGCGCGTCGCGTGCGGCGTCATCAGCAAGTCCTGATCCCGGCGGCACCGGCACGCAGGCAGCGCGCGTCGCGATTGCTTGCCGCCGCCCCGCCGGTTCGTCCGCCGCGGCGCTCCCGCGCGTGGCTGATCGTCGCGGCGGCCGCCGCGCTCGTCGCGGG
>JALYSM010000004.1 GCA_030854785.1 Pseudomonadota bacterium | reverse complement strand
CGTGCCCAGCGCGAGTTCGTGGAATTCCGCGGTGACGCGCTCCGGCGCGATGCCTTCCGCCTTGTTCACCGCGAGCACCACCGGGCGGCCGGAACGCCGCAGGAGATCGGCGATATTGCTGTCCTGCACGGTCAGGCCCTCGCGGCCGTCCACCAGGAAAATCACCGCATCGGACTCGGCAATCGCCTGCCGCGTCTGCCGGGCCATGGCGTGCATGATGCCGCTCTTGACCTTGGGCTCGAAGCCGCCGGTGTCGACCACGAGATAGGGACGATCCGCGCCGCGGCCGCGGCCAAAATGACGATCGCGCGTGAGGCCGGGAAAGTCCGCGACCAGCGCGTCGCGCGATTGTGTCAGGCGATTGAAAAGCGTCGATTTCCCGACATTGGGACGGCCGACGAGGACGAGCGTGGGAAGCATGGGTCGTGCAACAAGATATCGAGCGCGAGACCTTGAGCGCCGGAGCGCCGGCCTTTAGCGCGCGCTGGCGCTGATCAGCGTGCCGCCTGCCGACTGCCAGACGGCGGCGTTGCCCACCGTCACCGGCTGCGACAGCGCGGCGGAGCCGTCGGTGGCGACGCGCCCGACCAGATTGCCGTCATTGCGGTCGAGCAAGTGCAGATAGCCCTCGCCATCGACGATACCGACATGCTCGCCGACGATGACCGGTCCGCTGGGAAAGCGGGCAGCGAGCTTGTCCTGCTTCCAGATCGACGCGCCGGTCGACTTGTCGAGCGCGTGTATGGAGCCCTTGTCGTCGGTAACGTAGAGGTAGCGGCCGTCAACGGCGATGCCGCCAAGGCTCGAGAAGTCCCGTGACCAGATCAATGTGCCGCGGACAATCTCGAAGCAGGCGACGCGCCCTTGAAACGCGGCGGCGCAGGCCTGCCGCTCCTCGACGATCGGGGCGCTGGTGACGTCGGCGATACGCTCGAGCTCGGTCGCGCCTTTGGGCGTGGCGACGCTCGCCTCCCAGCCGAGCGCGCCGGTGGCGATGTCGAGCGCCAGCAGCTTGCCGCCGGCGGTGCCGGTGAAAAGGGCGCCACGACTGGTGGTACCACCGGCAAAGCGGCGCACCGTCAGCGGTGGATTGGTGCGCTGATAGACCCACTTCTGGCTGCCGTCCGCGTCGGACAAGCCGTAGATGCGACCGTCGAGCGCCCACACGACGACCTTCCCGTCGGCGGCCTTGGGCGGACCGGCAACTTCGGTCGACACCTTGACCTGCCACAGGGTTTTGCCGGTGGAGTCGAACGCGATCACGTCTCCTTTGGCGGTGCCAACGACAACCGCCCCGGACTGCGCTCCCACGCCGGCCGACAAAGGCCTTTCGGCCTTGATCCGCCAGATCTGCCGGCCGCTCGCCGGATCGACGCTGACGATGGTTCCGTCAGGACTGGCGGCGTAAATGGCGTCGGGACGCACCGCCGGGGCGAAGCTTTCGCCGCCCTTGGCACCCAGCGGGACCTGCCACTCGACCCGCGCCGTTACTTTGGCGTCATAGGTCGGCAGCGGTCCGGGTTTGTGCGCACTGCGGCCGATGCCCAGCCAGGACAGCGACGGTGGCGGGATCGAAGGAAACGACGTCATCCACGAAGGCAGCCACGAAGGTATCGATTGGCAGCCGCCCAGCATCAGCGCACCCAACGCGATCAGCGAAGTGCATCGGCACCTGACTGCGCGGGTCATTGCGCGCCTCCCAGCGCGTCGAACTTGACTTGCACGAAAGCACGGTAGGGCGATTTCGGGTCGATCTTGGCCAGCGCGGTCTCGTACGCTGACTTGGCCTCCGCGCTCTTTCCGGCAGCCGCCAGGATGTCGCCGTTGAGATCGGCGAAGAGGCCCGCGAACGCGTCGTCGGTCTTGACGTCGAGCGTCCTCAGAGCGTCGTCGTATTGTTTTTCATCGAGCATTGCCTGAGCGAGGCGAAACCGCGCGATCGCCTTCAGCTCATCCCCGGACGCGTGATCGACGACCCACTGCAACTGGGCGCGAGCCCCCGCCTTGTCGCCGCTGTCGTAGAGCATCTTGGCGTAGAGCAACGCGGCACGCGGTGCGTACGCGGTGCGGGCGAAGCGGTCGACGATCTGTGACGCGGGCTCTTTTGCCTTGGAGACGTCGTTGGCTCGCGCCGCCTGGCTCACTGCCTGGTAGAGCACGCTTGCCTGCTCGGCCTGCGTTCGCTGATACCAGCGCCAGCCTTGCACGCCGATGACCACCAATGCCACCACGAGCACGGCGGCGCTGACGTATTTGGAGTTCTGCTCCCACCACGCCTTCAGGTCGTCGAGTTTTTCCTGTTCTTCGAGATCGTAGACTGCCATCTTGGTTCCTAGGTTGATTAGTAGCGCCGCGACTCACGCATCTCCCGCGAAGTACGGGACGGCCGTGAGGCAACGCTCGTCACTGATGCTTCGCGTCGCGAGGCCCGGGTGCGATGCGCATCGCAAGATCTGCCGGAGGCAATGCGACCTGCTCGCCGCGATCGCGCAAGGGTTTGACGGCGACGACGTTGGCGGCCACTTCGTCATCGCCGACGATCAACGCGAAGCGTGCTCCACTTGCATCCGCGCGCCGCATTTGCGATCCGAAATTACCGCCGCCGGCGTGTACGACGATCGCCAACCCGGCATCGCGCAGGTTCTCGGCCACCGACATCGCCAGGCGCGTCGCGCGATCGCCGACGTGTACCACGTAGGCGTCAGGCGCGTCGCTCGCGCTACGCCCTGCGTCCTGCATGAGCATCAGCACCCGTTCGGTGCCGATGGCGAAGCCGCAGGCGGGCGTCGGCTTGCCGCCCAGTTGCGCGAAGAGTCCATCGTAGCGACCACCCCCGCCGACCGTGCCCTGCGCACCGAGGCGGTCCGTCATCCACTCGAACACGGAGCGGTTGTAGTAGTCGAGGCCGCGCACGAGGCGCGTATCGACGGTAAACGCGATTCCTGCGTCGGCAAGCAATCGCTGCAGTCCGTCGAAGTGCGCTCGCGTAGCGCTTCCGAGTCGATCGAGCAGACGCGGAGCCCCGGCGATCAACGACTGCATTGCGGGGTTCTTGCTGTCGAGAATGCGCAAGGGGTTGGTGTGCAGGCGGCGCTGCGAGTCCGCATCGAGCTGGTCGGCATGCGCGCCAAAATACTCGACGAGTTCGGCGCGGTGTGCCCGCCGCTCCTCGGGGTCGCCGATGGAATTGATGTGCAGCACGAGGCCGTCGAGCCCCAGCTCGCGCCAAAGACGGTGCAGCATGACGATTTGTTCCGCGTCGACATCGGGACCTTCGAACCCGAGCGCTTCCGCGTCGAACTGGTGGAACTGGCGATAGCGGCCCCTCTGCGGACGCTCGTGCCGGAACATCGGCCCGGTGGTCCAGACGCGCTGCGGCCGCTCATAGGTGAGGCTGTGTTCGATCGCCGCGCGAACGATGCCGGCGGTCGCCTCCGGGCGCAGCGTCAGACTTTCGCCGTTGAGCCGGTCCTCGAAAGTGTACATCTCATGTTCGACGACATCGGTGGCCTCTCCGATCGCCCGTGCGAACAGCGGCGTGGCTTCCACCAGCGGCACTTGCATGTAGCGATAGCCATACTGCCGGACGACGTCGCGGACGGCGGCATCGAACTGCAGCCACAATGGCGCTGCGTCGGGCAGAACGTCGTTCATGCCGCGGACGGCCTGGATCGTCCCCGCCATCGTCTATTGAAGCGTGAGGCGCGCGACGTTTTGCCGGATATACGGCGAGAGGTCGACCGATTTTCCGCGGAAAACCAGCGTCACGACGTGCGCGTTGCCGAGGATGACGTCGAATGGCGGCACGCCTTTGACCGGTTCGACCGATCCCGGCATCGCCAGCCGCGAGACGATGATCTGCCCGCTCCGATCGCGGATCTCGGTCCACGACGGACCCCGATACGTAAGCACCAGCGTCGCATCGCCAAGCGCCGCACTCGCCGGGACCACGGCTCCGCTGACAGAAGTGGCGACCGAATCGCGCATCGACGCGGCGGGCGGCGCAGCTTGCGGTTCCGTTCCTTGGGGCGCAGTTCCTTGCGGGGCTGCGGTTTGCGGAAAACTGGCAAGTGGATTGGGGAGTGCGACCACCGGCGCCGCCGCCGGCGCGCGACGGTCTGTCGCGTCGGAGACCGCTCGCGCGGGTTCGGCGGTGTTCGAGAGCCCGCCGCGATACCACTCGTACGCCGCCGCGGCAACGATGCAGGCGATCAGGATCAGCGGGATCAGCCAGCGGCCGAGGCCGGGCCTGGATGCGCTTGCGCTGGGCAGCTCGGCGATCATCGACCCAGTCGAATGCAGCGTCGGCGACTCGAGCGCGGGCGCCTG
>JALYSM010000152.1 GCA_030854785.1 Pseudomonadota bacterium | reverse complement strand
GTGGCGAGAAGCGCCCAGGTGGCGCGCGTGTTGTAGGTGTGCGGCACGCCGTTATGCTCGAAGTCTCGCCAGCAACCGTCCGGATCCTGGATACGCGCGAGCCAGCGGCCGGCCCGCACCGCCGCGTGAAGGCATTCGGGACGACCTAGCTCAAGGTGACCCGCAAGCATGCCATGCATGATCTGACCAGTGTTGAAGACCACGGGCTGGCTGCCCGGCTCGCCAAAGTGCCCCGGAAACGCACCGTCGGCGCGCTGCAGGGAAAGCTCCCAGTCGATGATACGCCGAGCACGATCGAGTAAATCGGGACGATCAAGCACCCTTGCCGCCGCGATGAACGTCTCGACGATGTATCCGCTGGTTTCCGGATAGCTCGGCAACCAGCCGTCTTCGAAGCTCCATCCCGCCGACACGCCGCCGGCGTCGGGCATGCCGTTGCGCACGTCCTGGGCGAGACACAGCCAGTCGATCGCCGCGCCGAGATGTTCGACATGCGGGTATACGGGTTGCCTCCACCGGCCGACGAGATCGCTCCCGATCAGGCGCGCGTGACGCGGACGCCACGGCTGGTAGCGAAACGGTGCAGTAAGGATTTTGAGCAGACTCATCGTGGAATGTTGATGCGCGTGGCTCGGCAGCCCCTTAGGCTTGCGCGGACTCGATCGCCTGCAATGCCGGATCGAGGCCCCGCGGCAGGGCAACGCGGCTGACGACATAGCGATATTTGCCGGAGGCCTCGACGGGTATCGCCTCCATCAGCCGGATGCGGATACGCACCTCATCGCCCAACCGCGCCGCAAGCCCGACCATCACCTGAGCGTGGCAAGCCTCGCTCCAGCGGCCGTCGGGTACTACCAGCACCTCGACATCGCGCAGTGCATGCTGGATGAGCTTGAATTCCGCGATGCCCTCGACGGCGCGCAGCACGTAGATGACGGCCAGCGCGTGCATGATCACGCCGTCGGGACGGACGACGAAATCTGTCGTGCGACCCACCACCTCGCTCAGCGCCTGCAGTCCGCGTCCGTCGATGCAATTCTGCGGGTTCATGCGCACCATATCACCCGTCCGGTAACGGATGAACGGCTGGGCGTCGGAGCACAGTCCGGTCATCACCGCTTCCCCGAGCTCACCGGCCTCCACTGGGCGCCCCGCCCGATCCAGCACTTCCAGGATGATGCTCTCATTCATCAGCAGCATCTGTCCGTGCGGTGTGTCGTGGGCGGTGAAGCCGATGTCCCGGCTGCCGAATTCGTTGGCCGCTCGGACACCGAACACGTCCTCGATGAGCTTGCGTTGATGCGGGTACAGCGGCTCGCCGGTCGCGCACACCACGCGCAGCTCAGGCAAGCGCAGTCGCAGCCCGCGCGCACTGGCGCGCGCAGCGAGCAACGCGACGCTGCTCGCGTAGCCGTAGATGCACTTCGGCCGGAACGCCTGCACCGCATCGAGATAGGCGTCCATGCTGGGCGCGGACATGGCGAAGGCATTGAGCACAAGCTGGTTCAGCAGCCCGTCGCGGAGAGTCTTGATGCGATCGGTATTGTTCAGTTCGGCGGGCGCACCCCACAGATATACTTCGCGATCGCCAACGTCAACGCCCCACCAGCGACGAGCCCGGATACGGCCCGCCGCATCGGATGCCTGGCGCCTGCGGCCGAAATAGAAGATCAGCGGCTCGCCGCTCGAGCCTCCCGTGTTGTATCGGGCAGCGCCACCGGGCACGCCGGTCCAGCGTATCCGATCGACGTTGGCGCGCGCATCCTGCTTCGTCATGAGGGGAAGCCGGCGCAGGTCATCCAGCGTGAGCGGCGCACAATCTTCCCCGATGCAGAGGCCGGCCGCGCCAATGCGCTCCGCGTGCCATGGGCTGTGTCGTCCCGCGGTCTGCAACAGCTCGGTGAGCTTTTGCATCTGCAAGCGCTCGAGGGCGGCGCTCGAGAGCCACTGACTCTGCTCCAGACTCTCGAGGTAGGCGAACGTCGGCCGCTTCAGCAGGCGCTCGTGAAGCGGATAGACAACGCGGCGAGAAAGCCAGGGATGGAGCATGGATCAGCTCAGCAAGGATGGTTTGCCGGGCGGAGCACGTTCGGGGACCCGGGTGCCCGCGTGACGCGCGACGATCGCGGCGAATTCGTCCACCAACATCGACACGCAACGATCCCAACCGTTGCTCTTGGCATGAGCAACGATAGCGTCGCGATCCCATTCGCGGCCAAGGGCGTCCGCGATTGCTTGCGCCAGCTTATCCGCGTGCCCGAACGGCACCAGGATCCCGAGCTTGGCGTTCGCCACCACCTCGGCATTGCCGCCGACGTCGGTCGTGACTACCGGCAAGCCACAGGCCATGGCCTCGAGAAATACATTGGCCCAGCCTTCGTTGTGCGTCGAGAGCACGAATACATCGGCGGCCGACAGCGGCACCTTTAGATCTTCCGGCGCCAATGTGCCCAGGAACACTACGCACTCCTGCAACCCCAGATCGATGACGTCGCGGCGCAGTCGCGTGCTCCAGTCTCCTTCCGGCCCCGGCCCGCCCACCACCAGGTAACGCAGCTGGGGAAAACTTCGGCGCAGCGCAGGCAGGCATTCGATTACGCGGTGAAAACCCTTGCGCTCGACCAGCGCGCCCACGGACACCAACACCCGAGCATCCATCGGCAAGCCAAGCCTTTGTCGCGCGGCCTGCCGGTCGAGCCGATGAAACTTGGCCGAATCGACGCCATTAGCTACTACCATGATCTTGTCGCCGGCCACCCCCAGCGTCGCCGCGTGACGCTTGAGCGATTCGGACACCGAGAAGATCCGCGTCGCGCGCTGGAGGGCCACGATCATCCGGCGCCGCCGGCGCCGGTCGCGGGAGAGCGGCACCTCGGTGCCGCGCAAGGTGATGCTCACCGGAACACGCAACCACCGTCCCAGCAATGTCGCCGCGTACCCCTCCGGATAGGCGAAATGGGCATCGATCATGTTGAATGCGAACCTGCGTTTGAGCCGTAAAAGCGTCGGCAGACAGCACACCGCAAGAAAGAAGCCATCGAGCCACTTGAACGCGCCGGGCACCGAAACAAACCGCGGACGCCGCACCTCGATGCCTTCCTGTGTTTCCATGCTACCCACTCGCGGCCGGAAATGCGGCTTGAAGCGGCGCACGATTCCCTGGAATGGAAACCACGGCACGGGAGCGACGACCGTCACCGGAACCAGCCTCGCGACCCGGAACATACGTTCGCGAATGAACAGGCCCGCCGTCGGCTGCCCGGCGTGAGGAAATAACGTGGTAAGGACCACGATCCGCGGTTCAGGCTCGGCCATAGGCGGCACCCGCCTCGCCGGTGAGCCGGTAGTACGGCTGTCGATAGCGGGCGACGCTGGAGGTCCAGTTGCGCTCGGTCTCGACGAAACTGCGCGCCGCTGCCCGCAGTTGAGACCAGCGCCGCCTGTCGGACAGCAGATCGAGGACCTTAGCCGCGAGCTCGTCGACGTCGCCGGCCTTGAACAGCACACCCGTTTCCTGGTCGCGGATCAGCTCGCGGTGGCCGCCCACGTCGGAGGCCACGAGCAAGCGCCCCTGCGCCATCGCCTCGAGCGGCTTGAGCGGGGTCACGAGTTCGGTGAGGCGCATCGGGAGTCGGGGATAGACCAGCACGTCGATGAGCTCGTAGTAGCGGTGCACTTCGTCATGGGGAACGCGGCCGACAAAGCGGACCTTGTCGTCGAGCGAGAGGCTCGCCGCGATCTGTTTCAGTTTGGCATCCTCTGGGCCACCGCCGACCAGAACGACGCGCACGCGCGGATCAGCGGCCAGGATCTTCGGCAAGGCCTCGAGTAACAGCGCCAGTCCTTCGTACGCGTAGAACGAGCCGATGAAACCGAGCACGATGGCGCCGTCGAGCTCGAGCTGCCGGCGCAGCGCTTCATCGGGCTCGCGGCCGAGCGTGAACTTCTCGACGTCCACGGCGTTGGGAATAACCGTTACCTTTTGCGGATCGATGCCGCGCGCGACGATGTCGGAGCGCAGGCCTTCACAGATGGTAGTCACGGCATCGGCGCGCTTCAATGCGTAGGTTTCGAGCGCGCGAGTGAGTCGATAGCGCGGCGCACCCTCTCGCGTGCGGCCGTGGTCGACCGCCGCGTCTTCCCAGAAGGCGCGAACTTCGTAGAGTACCGGCACGCCGAGCCTGCGTCCCACGCGGAGCGCGGGGATCGCATTCAACGCCGGCGAGTGCGCGTGCAACAGCTGCGGCTTGATCTGCTGGGCAACCGCTTGCAAACGATGCGTGAGCGCATTCATCATCCTCAGCTCCGCCACCGCCGGCAAGCCGGCGAGTCGCGTGCCATTGAGCGGCGTGCGGAAGAAATGCCAGCCGTCGACCGTCTCTTCGAGGCGCTCGGCGCTATCCTGCTTCGGGCCGGTGAGATGCGACGTCTCCCATCCGAGCCGTCCCTGCTCCCGCAGTATCGACAGCGTGCGAAACGTGTAGCCGCTGTGCAGTGGGAGCGAGTGATCGAGGATATGCAGGATGCGCACGGCACTTTCAGACCGCCACCTTGAACTTTTGCGACGCGCTTGCTCCCATCACCTTGCGCAGAAAGGCTTCGAACATGAGCAACGACCACAGCGTGGCGCCATGATCGCGCGCACCCGACTGATGCGTTTCGACCATCTCGCGCAGAAATGCCGAGTTGAAGTATCCGGAGTCAAGCAATACCGGCCCGAGTACTGCCTCCTTCACCCGCTGCCGCAACGGTCCGCGGAACCAGCTCGCGAGCGGCACCGAAAAGCCCATCTTCGGCCGGTACAATATCTCGTGGGGCAGGTAGGGCTCGAGCGCCTTCTTGAACAGGTACTTGCCCTCACGCCCCCGCAGCTTGAGGCCCGGCGGTAATCCGGACAGCCACTCCATGAGGTGATGGTCGAGCAGCGGTTCCCTGACTTCCAGCGAATGGGCCATGCTCGCGCGGTCGACCTTGGTCATGATATCGCCGACCAGATAGGTCTTCATGTCGAGGTACTGGACGAGCGAGAGCGGTTCGTGTCGCGGCGCGTTCCGGGCGTGCCGATGCAGCACCTCGATTGCGCGATAGCCCTGCAGCTCGCGTCGGAACGAGTCGCTCGAGAGCCGGTCGCGCATCGCGTCGCTCATGACGGAGACGCTGTGGAAATAGCCTTCCACCGAGTCGCGGGCCAGTGCTTCCAGCGTGGACTTGGCGCGCAATACCTTCGGCGCCCAGTCCGCCTTGGGATAGAGGCTCCCGAGCAGGCCGAAGACCGGCGCCCGCAACGAGAGCGGCATCATGGCGCGCATGCGCTCCTCGTACAAATGCCAGCGATAGCGCCGATAACCGGCGAAGTTCTCGTCGCCGCCGTCGCCCGAGAGCGCCACCGTAACGCTCTTGCGCGCGAGCTCGCACAGCCGAAACGTCGGGATCGCCGAGCTGTCCGCAAACGGCTCGTCATAGACCTCGGCCAGCGTGTCGAGCAGGTCGAAGTCGTCAGTGTCGACCCGCTCTACCCGGTGGCGCGTGTGGTAGCGGTTGGCGACCTGCTGGGCGTATGCCGCCTCATTGAACGCCGGATCGCCGAAGGAGATCGAGCAGGTGTTGACTGGCCCGTCGGAGCAGCCCGCCATCATCGCCACCACCGCGCTGGAGTCGACGCCCCCAGACAGAAATGCGCCCAGCGGCACCTCGGCGATGAGCCGCACGTTGACAGCATCGCGCAGCCGCCGGATCAGCTCTTCCTGTGCGGCCAGAGGCGTGAGCGGCGCTCCCGGCTCGAAGGGGATATCCCAGTATTGGCGCGGCGCGGGAAGAACTCCGCCGCGACGGACTGTGAGCGTACAGCCCGGCGGCAGCTTCAGTGCCTGGCCGAAGATAGTGCGCGGCTCGGGCACGTAACCGTAGGCGAGGTAATCCTCCACGGCTCTTGGATTGATCTCGCGCTTGAACCCGGGGTGGATCAGCAGGGATTTGAGCTCAGAACCGAAGATCAGCGTGCCGTCGCCCAGGGCCGCATAGTACAGAGGTTTTACTCCGAGACGATCGCGGGCGAGGAATAGCGTTTCGCGGTTGCGGTCCCATAGCGCGAAGGCGAACATGCCGCGAAAACGCTGGACGCAATCCTCGCCCCATTCTTCCCAGGCGTGGACGATCACCTCGGTGTCACTCTTCGTCCGGAAGGCATGGCCCAGGCGCGAGAGCTCGGGGATCAGGTCGCGGTAGTTGTAGATCTCGCCGTTGTAGACGATAACCACGCTGCCGTCTTCATTGAACAGCGGTTGCTGCCCGGTCGACAAATCAATGATCGATAGCCGGCGATGACCCAGACCGAGCCCTGGCTCGAAGTGCAGACCGACTTCGTCCGGCCCCCGATGCAATTGGCTATCGTTCATGCGCGAGACGAGCTCGCGCGGCATCGGCCGCTTGGCGGAGAGATCGAAGATGCCGGTGATGCCGCACATTGCAGTTTCCCCTAGGGATTGGACGCGCTGTGAAGCCGCCGCGTCTGCACGGAAGTCTGTGGCTCGGCGGGCCGGCTGGTCGATGGAGGCAGGGGAAAGCCAGTGCCAGCGAGCGAGCGCTCGTAGATGCTCGCGTATGCCGCGACCATCGTCGCCAGACTGAACCGGGTCAGGGCGACGTGATATGCAGCCTTGGCGTGGCGCTTGGCCACGGCGCGATCATCAAAGTAGGCGATGATCGCGCGCGCCAGCGCATCGGGGTCGGCCGGCGGCACCAGCGTTCCACTCATCCCGGATTCGATCAGCTCAGCGTTGCCGCCCACACCCGTCGCGACGATCGGAAGCCGGGTGGCCATTGCCTCGAGAATCGTGTTCGACACGCCTTCGGCGCGCGAGGGAAGCACGAAGCAGTCGAGACCGCGCATGAACTGCGGCACCTCGGCGCGCTCGCCCGCGAGCCATGCGAGGTCCCGGACGCCCGCGTCGACGAGCAGCGCGTCCATCTGCTGGCGCAGCGCGCCGTCCCCAACGACGACCAGTCGCAAACGCGCCGCGGCGGCCGGGTGCAGCTTGAGCGCACGGATGAACGCTCGCGCAAGGTTCAGAGGATCCTTGATCGCTTCCAGCCGGCCGACACTGCCGATCAACCAGTGGTGGGGAGCGCGGAAGGGGCAGCCGGCGATCGCGTCGCCCGCGCCCGGATAAAAGCGCTCCGTGTCGACGCCGTTGTAGACCTGGGAGATCGCCTCGTCCGGCACGCCGACATGGTCTTCAAGATACTCGGCGAGGTGCTGCGACAGCGCGATATAGTGGTTCACGAACGGCCG
The DNA here is from genome assembly GCA_030854785.1 of Pseudomonadota bacterium. Lineage (GTDB taxonomy): Bacteria > Pseudomonadota > Gammaproteobacteria > Burkholderiales > Casimicrobiaceae > PALSA-1003. The sequence goes on along the minus strand of JALYSM010000152.1, from coordinate 1,500 downwards.
ATACAGCCGGCGCACCAGCCGGTAGCGGCGGCGGCGTCCTTCGGGGTCCTGGATGTCCCAACCATGCTCGCCATGGATCCGCACCGGGACGCCGGCGGCCCATGCCGGCACGACCGCCTCCAGCGCCGCCAGGTTGCGGGTATGCACGATCGCCGGGCGCAACGCTTTGAACAACCGCAGCAGCTGCGGGTAATAGCGCGCCAAGTGTCCCGGACTCTTGCCCAACGCGACGTAGTGCACGTCCGGATGGGTGATTCGCTCGGTGAACTCGCGGGAGACATTGGTGAGCGACACAATCGCGTGGCGCCAGCGCTCGTGCGGAAGGTGATTGATCAGGTTGACGATCCCGTTCTCGAGCCCGCCCACGCCGAAGCGGAAGACGACGTGCGCAAGTAGCGGTCGCGAGGCGTTCATGCGATGTCCGTTGCGTAGTTCAGCGACCGCTCGCCACGATTTCCGCCTCGACGCGGGCCAGGGTGGCATTGATCGATGGGATCATATCGAGCGCGAATTCGCGTAACGTTTCGACGGGCGGTTGGCTGTGGTCGTTGTATGGCGTGGCGAGAATGATGGCCGTCCCGCTGTCGCCTTGGTTGGAGAGCTTCTGCCACGCCAGCATCCCCTTGGCGAGATATGGATTGATGACGTCATGTCCGGCGATGCGGAACCAGTCCCATACCAGCAGCCGCTGACCGGGTGCGCGCAGGCGCGTCTGCCGCACGTCGAGCGTTCCCGGCCCCAAGGCCGAGTCCACCCGAGACTCGCCAACATTGTTCCAGACCGGGTGTTTCTGGACCACCATGATGTTCCAGGAGGTTACGAGTTGGCTTCCTGGATGCTGATGGTGGTAATAGCCCAGATGCAGAGCGACTAGGCGATCGCCTTTGCGGTAGACCTGGAAGAGCGTTGCCGACGCCGGATCGTAATGCGGGCGCCAGTCGGTCAACGACTGCGGATCGACAACCCAGCCGCCCGCCGGCGCGGGCGCAGCGAGCGCGAGGGCCGTGCCGCTCGTACCGCTCGTCTCGTCGCGATCCAGGTAGCCGGCATAGACCGGCCATGCGCCGGCGATTGCAACTGTCGCCACCGCATGCGCAACAAGGCTGAGGTGGCGTGGCGCTGGCGCACGCGGTAGCGTGTCGCCCGAACCCGCGCCAAACGCTGTGTCGGGATCGCGCCAGAACGAGCCGATCCAGAACAACAGCAGCATCACCAGTCCGAAAAAGACCCACCCGTAGATGAAATGGTCGACCCCGTGCGCGAGCCGGTTGTTGCTCAAATGCGCGATCATCACGATCAGGTAGGCGCGCAAGCCGTTCGCGATGATCGGCACGATAATCGACATGGCGGCGAACAGCAGCCGCTTCCAGGCCCGCCGGTAGCTCAGGTAGGCGAAGAGTACCCCCACGGTGAACGACGCGATCAGGTAGCGCACTCCGCTGCAACCTTCCACGACCGACCAGTTGCCGGAGGGGATCGTGAAAAAGAGGCCCTCGCGGA
>JALYSM010000149.1 GCA_030854785.1 Pseudomonadota bacterium | reverse complement strand
GCCGAGCTCTTGGCACTCGGCGCCACGGCGGCCGAGTGGCAGGAGCTCAACGCGGCGCAGTCGCGACTGGCCAATGCGGCGAGTCTGCTCGAGGCCGCAGCCGCCGGCGTGGCCGAGTTGATCGAGAGCGAGAGCGCGTTGAACTTGCGGCTTGCGGCGCTGATTCAAAAGCTTCGCCGCGCCTCGTCGCTCGATCGCTCGCTCGAGCCGATCGTCGCGCTGGCCGACGAGGCGCTGGTCCGCGTCGACGAGGCTGGCCGTGCGCTGCGCAGCTACCGCGAGCGGCTCGACCTCGATCCGGCGGAGCTTGCGCGCGTCGAAGAACGGCTTGCCGCCATCCACGCCGTTGCGCGCAAGCATCGCGTGGCGCCGGAAGCTTTGCCGGCGCTGGCGCAGGAAACCGACGCCAGGCTCGCCGCGCTCGCTACCGATGGAGACACCCAAGCGCTCGCGCGCATCGAGCGCGACGCGCTCTCGGCGTATCGCGCGCTCGCAAGCGAGCTCACGGCGAAGCGCAAATTCGCCGCGGTTGATCTTGCGCACCGGGTCAGCGCGACCATGAAGGAACTGGCAATGGGTAGCGGGAGGTTCGACGTCGAGCTGTCGCCCGTCGCGGAGCCCGCGAGCTTCGGCATGGAAACGATCGAGTTCCGCGTGGCGACTCATCCCAAGCAGGCCTTGGGCCCCATCGCACGCGTCGCGTCCGGAGGCGAGCTCTCCCGCTTGGCACTCGCGATCCAGGTCGTGCTCGCCGATGCGGGCCAGGTGCCGACGCTGATCTTCGACGAAGTCGACGTCGGGATCGGCGGCGCGGTAGCCGCAACCGTCGGGCGCCTCCTAGGACAGCTCGGCGCGCGGCGGCAGGTTCTGTGCGTCACGCATCTGCCGCAGGTCGCGGCGTGCGCCGATGGCCATTACCGAGTGACCAAGAGCGGCGATGCGGAACGCGTCGCGACCGAGCTCACGCGTCTGGACGCGGCCCGCCGGGTCGAAGAGCTGGCACGAATGCTTGGCGGGCATGAAATCACGGCGAAAACGCGCGCGCACGCCAAGGAAATGCTGGCGCAGAATCAACGGCGGGAGTCGCGTCCCCGATAGGGGAAGCTAAAGAGCTCTAAGCGCGGGCTTTCGCTTTCGCCGACGCCCGAACGGTGGAGGGCGGCATGCTGCCTCTGAAGCGCTTGACTTTGACGGCCCTCGCCTCCGGCAGGGACTCGCCGGTCTCGAGCCAATGCTTGACCCGATTGGCATCGCCGATGCGGGTCAGGCGACCGTACGAATCGAGCAGCACGATCACGGTCGGCCGGCTCGCGATGTTGGTCAGCATGACGAGGCACTTCCCCGCCTCGCGGATGAAGCCGGTCTTGGAAAGCTGAATATCCCACTGTGCGGTGCGGACCAGCGAGTTGGTGTTGTTGTAGCCCAGCACCGCGCCCGTCGGCTGCACTTCGACGTAGTGGCTCGCGGTCGTCGTCGCATCCCGGATCAGGTCGTAGCCCGCGGCGGCCCGCACCATCAGCGCGAGATCGCTCGCGGTCGACACGTTGTCGCTCGACAGGCCGGTGGCATCGGTGAAGCGCGTGTGCGCCATGCCGAGACTTTGCGCCTTGCGGTTCATCGCCTCGATGCACGCCTCGCTACCGCCGGGATAATGCCTGGCTAGGCTCGACGCGGCGCGATTTTCCGACGCCATCAGCGCGAGCCGCAGCATCTCGCGGCGCGGCAATTCGCTGCCCAGTCGCAGGCGCGAGTGGCTGCCCTTGAGGAGATCGAGGTCGGCGATGCCGACGCTGATCGTCTCGTCGAGCGCTTGATCGGCGTCGAGCACGACCATCGCCGTCATAAGCTTGGTCACCGACGCGATCGGCGTGATCGTGTCGGCGCCTTTGGCGTAGATTGAGTGCCCGGACTGGGTGTCGAAAACCAGCGCGTTGGCCGACGCGAGCCTCAGCTTGGTGACGTCGCGCGTCACGTTTGACGCGGATGCGCTCGCCGGCGTTGGTTCGGCCGCCGCCCACACGGGGCAGGCGACGCCGATTAGGCCAGCAAAAACAATGATTAGGCGAACACTCATTAAGCACATCATGAAATGGCAGCGAGCTTTATACCACGGCAGCAAGGGTTATGCCAAACCCGTCAACGCATCAAAGACTTAACGGCTGACAGGGCGAGCGCTAAGCCGCCGGATGAGGTCAGGCGTCCGTCGTCTCAACGGCCGCCTCGGTGCGCTCCTGGAGCTGCAGCGCCCACATCCGCGCATACGCGCCATCGCGGACGAGAAGCTCCGCGTGCGTCCCGCGCTCGACGATGCGCCCGCGCTCCAGTACGAGGATCTGATCGGCGTCGACGATCGTCGACAACCGGTGCGCGATGGTGAGCGTTGTCCGATCCGCGGCGATTTGCGCAAGCTCGGCCTGAATGAGTTTTTCCGATTTGGAATCGAGCGCGGAGGTCGCTTCGTCGAAGATCAGGATCCGCGGATTTTTCAGAATCGCGCGCGCGATCGCGACACGCTGTTTCTCGCCGCCGGAGAGCTTCAGCCCGCGCTCGCCTACGGGCGTGCCGTAGCCTTCGGGCAGGCTCGCGACGAAGTCGTGGATCTGCGCCAGCCGCGCCGCCGCAACGATCTCCTCGTGCGTCGCCTCGGGCCGGCCGTAGGCGATGTTGTATTCGATCGAGTCGTTGAACAGTACCGTGTCCTGCGGCACGATGCCGATCGCAGCGCGCAAACTGACCTGCTGCACGGCGCGCAGCTCCTGGCCGTCGACGGTGATGCGGCCGGATGTAACGTCGTAGAAGCGGTAGAGCAGACGCGCGAGCGTGGATTTCCCCGCGCCGCTCGGGCCCACTACTGCGATCGTTCGCCCGGCGGGAATCGTGAACGACACGTCGAACAAGATCTGCCGGTTCGGCTCGTACGAAAAATCGACGTGCTCGAAACGCACATCGCCGTCGCTGACGCGAAGCGGACCCGCGCCGGGGGCATCCTTCACCTCGGCGTGCTCCTCGATCAGCCGGAACATCCGCTCCATGTCGGCGAGTGCCTGCTTTATCTCGCGGTAGATCACGCCGAGAAAGTTGAGCGGAACATAGAGCTGGATCATGAAGGCGTTGACCAGGACGAGGTCGCCAATCGTCATCGTTTGGTTGACGACGCCGAGCATTGCGCGCCACATGATCAGCGTCACGGCGAGGGCGATGATCGCGCTCTGGCCGATGTTGAGCAGCGATAGCGAGGTGTGGCTCTTGACCGCAGCGGACTCCCAGCGCCGCATGCTCTCGTCGTAGCGCAGCGCCTCGTACTCCTCGTTGTTGAAGTATTTGACGGTCTCGTAGTTGAGGAGGCTGTCCATCGCCCGCGAGTTTGCTCTCGAGTCGAGCTCGTTCATCGCGCGGCGGAACCCGGTTCGCCATTCGGTAATCGTCACTGTGAACGTGATGTAAAGGAGCAGCGCACCGAGCGTTATGCCGATGAACCAGGGATCGTAGCGGGCGATCAGGATCGCCGACACGAGGCCGATCTCGAGCAGCGTGGGGAGGATCGAGAACAACGCGAAGTTGATCAGAGTCGAGATGCCCCGTGTGCCGCGCTCGACGTCGCGGGTAAGGCCTCCCGTCTGCCGCGTGAGATGAAAGCGGAGCGAAAGAGCGTGCAGATGGCGGAATACCTGAAGCGCGATGGTACGCACGGCTCGCTGCGTCACCTTGGCGAACAGGAATTCGCGCAGTTCGGTGAACACGGTCGTGGACAGACGCATTGCGCCGTAAGCGGCGAGCAGCGCCAGCGGCAGCACCAACTCCGCCGGAGCCGTCAGGCGGTCGACGATCTGCTTGAGCACCAGGGGCACGCCCACGTTGGCAAGCTTGGCCAGGACCAGGCATGTGAGCGCGAGAGATACGCGGGCCTTGTATGCCAGGAGATAGGGCAGCAGCGTGCGCACCGTGTGCCAGTCGCCTCGAAAGGCGCGCTCGGAAGGTGCAGGAAGCGGGAGGGAGGACGCGCGGCGCATCGACGGAAAGCCACGCCACGGCGTGGCTGCTGCGGATGGAGTTTAGCAGACGCGCCGGTCGCGCCGCCGGCGCGGAAACCATTCGTTGCCGCCATAACCCAGGAAGCCCATCGCGAGCCGCACGATGCCGTACGCTACCCAGATCGCTGCCTTGTACACCCGCGAGCGGCTGTTCCAATGCTGAGGCGCGACCGGTCGAGCACCGGTCTTGATCATGTCGGCCAGCGCAACCTTGAGCTCGCTCGCGAAGCGGCGATCGCGCACGAACACGTTGGCCTCACGCGCCATGAGCAGGCTGTACGGATCGATATTCGACGAACCGACCGTCGCCCAATGATCGTCGATCACCGCGACTTTCGCGTGCAGCATGCTCTTGTGGTACTCCTGGATGACGACGCCGGCGTCGAGGAGCTGCCCGTACATCGCCTTGCCGGCGAAATGCAGCAGAACGTACTCGACTTTCGCCTGCAGGATCAGTGTCACCGCCACGCCGCGCGCAGTCGCGTCCGTCAGCGCGCGGCGGAACGTGATGCCGGGAAAGAAATACGAGTTGGCAATCACGATTTCGCGCTTCGCGCGGCGGATCGCCGCCAGGTAGTCCTGCTCGATGTCGCGGCGGTGGCGCAGGTTGTCGCGAATCACGAATTTCGCCGTCTGCTTTCCGACGCGCTCGGCGTGTCCGCGCTCGGGAAAGAGCGGCAGACTCGTGCCGAACTGCACAAGTTGCACGAGCGCCCACACGCGTTGCATGGTCTGCGCGATCGCCGGCAGCAGAGGTCCTTCCACGCTGACCGCAAAATCGAGCCGCGGCGGCTTGTGGCCCGGCGTATTCATGTCGTCGAGGACGTTGATGCCACCGACGAACGCGACGCGGCGGTCGACGTGGACGAGCTTGCGGTGCAGGCGGCGCAACCGGTGCGAGCGGAACTGCCAGGCGGCCACTTCGGGCCGGTACTTGAGCAGTTCGATGCCCGCGTCGCGCATGAAACGCTCGAGCGCCGGAGTGAGATAGATCTTCGCGCCCCAACCGTCGACCAGGACCCGGACCTTGACCCCGCGCTGAACGGCGCGCGCCATCGCCGCGGCGATGCGGCGGCCGCTCGCGTCGTCGGCAAAGATATAGCTCTCGAGCCAGACCTCGCGGTCGGCGGAATCGATCGCGGCCTCGAGCGCTGGAAAATACTCGGCGCCGCTCTTGAGCAGTTTGATCCGGTTTCCGGTACGGAAGCGCTCCACAGTATCAGCGCGAAGGCGCGCGCGCTGCGCGCTCGAGCTCGAAGGTCGCCGCCAATGCGGCGTGGTCGGACAGCCGCGCGAGCGGGTACGCGTAATGCACGTCGGTGGCGACGACCGAGAGCGCGCGCGAATAGATGCGATCGAGCCGGAACACCGGCATCACCGCTGGAAAGGTCCGCGCCGGTCGCCCACGCGCCGCTTCGAACACCTCGACCACGCCCAACTCCTGCTGCAGCGTCCGGTCGGCCTTGCGGCGCCAGTCGTTGAAGTCGCCCGCGATGATCAGCGGTGCATTCATCGGCACGGCCTCGCGAATGCGCTCGCAGAGCGCGTGCACCTGCCAGCGGCGCCCGCGCTCGAACAGGCCGAGATGAATGTTGATGCAATGCAAGGCAGGAAGGCCGCGCTTCAACTGCAGCACGCAGTGCAGCATCCCGCGACTTTCGAAGGCGTGCGCGGAGATGTCCTGGTTGGACTGGGAAACGATGGGAAAACGCGACAGCACCGCGTTGCCGTGATGACCCTGGTGGTAAACGGCGTTGCGCCCGTACGCGACCTCATGCCACACGGTGTCGGCGATGAACTCGTGCTGCGGCTTGCCCGGCCAGTCGCGATAGCGCCGAGCGTGGCGGCGATGTACGCCTTGCACTTCCTGCAGGAACAGGATGTCGGTGGAAAGCCCGTGCAGCCTGTCCCTGAGCTCGTGGATCACCATTCGCCGGGTCAGGTGCGAAAAGCCCTTATGGATGTTGTACGTGGCGACGGTGAAGCGCATGGCGACCGGCGAGCGAATGAGATGCTTGCGCTAATGTTAGCGGCATTTGCGCGGTCCCGCGCCTTTCGCGGCGTTGTGCGTGGGAAATGGGGTTGCCCGCGCCGGCGCAGGGTCGGAGCGAACGACAAGAACGCGCCGCCGCGCCGCAAAATCGGCTAAGCTCTGCGCTTGCCTGCTGCCCGCGCGATTGCGACGGACTGCCCGCGAGCCTTTCCTTTCGGCACCGACCGATGGACGCGAAACCTACCCTGCCGCCGATCGTTCACTGGCACGCGCCACGGTTCCTGGGGATCGCGATCGCGCTGGCCTTCATCGCTTCCCTGGTGCTGCAACCATGGTTCTCGCCGCGGCTGCTCGTGCTGGTCAGCTGGGACGTCGGGGCGCTTTGCTATCTCGGCCTGGGCTGGCTGGTGATTGCGCGCACCGACGAGAAGCTGACCCGCGTCCGCGCGCAGCGCTACGATCCGAGCGGCTATGTCATGTTTCTGCTGGTCGTCACCGCCGCGAGCGCGAGTTTCGTCGCGATAGGCTTCATGGTGGGCGACATCAAGGATCTGCCTTTCTGGCCGCGGGCGGAACGCCTGACGCTATCGGTTAGCGCACTGTTCTTGTCGTGGCTGCTCATCCACACGGTCTTCGCATTTCACTATGCGCGCCTCTATTACTCCCAGCCCGAAGGCCAAAAGGAGCCCCACGGCGGGCTCAGGTTTCCCGACGACGACGAGCCGGATTATCTCGACTTCGCCTACTACTCGTTTGTCGTCGGCATGACCTCGCAGGTTTCCGACGTCGCCGTGCTGTCGCGCCAGATGCGGCGGCTGACCTTGGTTCACGGCGTGCTGTCGTTCATCTACAACATCACGATCCTGGCGATGAGCATCAACATTGTCGGCGGAGTGATCTAGGCCGACCGAAGCTGCATCAGCGCGTCGGAGACGACGCGGAGCGCGCGGTGACGACGTCGGTTGCCGAGTCGATGTCGCTCAGCGCGGCGTTGAGCAGCGAGAGTGCAATCGACGTATTGCCCGCGGCAAGCTGGTCCCGTGCGTCGCTGATCAACTGCCGCAGCATCTGCTCGTAGGCCTCGGCCTTTTCCAGCTCGGCGACGAGCGATGCGACCTCTGCCGTCGAATTACGGAGCGTACGGTCCTTTGCCATCATCGGTCTCCCGGGATGCGCAGCCTGCGCCATGATGATCGACGCGATGGCCGACAAGCCAAGCAAGTGTACGTCATTGAGATCGGTTGCGGTTGGCGGGGTCGCAACCGCGGCCGCTGAAGGAATTCAGACCCACGACAACCGGAATCGAGAAGAGTTGTCACTGACTCACACTCTGCATATTATGCAGCCGCCCACCAATGCGGTCCTGTGGTTCGTCCGTGCAGGATAGGAGACTCGATGGCAGATATATTCATCAGTTACGCAAGCGAAGACCGGGAACGCGCCAGCGAGTTAGCGAGCGCACTGGAGAAACGTGGGTGGTCGGTATGGTGGGATCGCAACATTGTCGCCGGCCAAGCATTCGATAAGGTCATCGAACGCGAAGTCGAGTCCGCGAAGACCGTTGTGGTGCTGTGGTCCAAGTATTCCATCGATTCCGAATGGGTGAAGAACGAGGCGGCCGATGCCGCACAACGCAACGTACTCGTGCCAGCGATGATCGATCCGGTAAAGCTGCCCCTCGAGTTCCGGCGCAAGCAGACGGCCGATCTGGTGGGCTGGGATTCCGATCCGTCGCACCCCGGATTTGTTGCGCTGTGCAACGGGGTGACGGCGATCATAACGGGTGCCCCGCCGATCAGCCCGGCTGCGCATTCTTTGGCAGGATCGACAGCGAATCGGCGCTGGATATGGGCAGGCGTCGGCACAATCGTCTTAGCGGCGGCCCTGGGCATCTTCTGGGTATCGACGCAGGACAAACCGCATCCACCACAAGTTGCGGACGTTTCCAAACCGATGTCCACGCAGGACAGAACGCATCCACCACAAGGTGCGGAAGGTTCCAAACCCTTTTTCATCCAACGACCGCTCACCGAATCGGACCTTGTCGGAAAAAGCGCGTGGGACTTGGACGTCATGCGTAACGAGATCTATGCGCGCCACGGTCGTCGCTTCGCGCGGACCGACTTGCAAAGTTATTTCGACCGACAGCTCTGGTATCGACCGAGCTATCCGGTCAACGAATTTCCCAATGGCATCTTGGCGCCGGTTGAACAATCCAACGCCGAGTTTATCGCTTCCTACCAGCGGCGGACGGGCCGCTGAATGTCATCATCGGGTTTGTTGGCGGTCATCGCAGTCGTTCTGGCAATCGGGGTCGCGGCCGCATGGATCCATTGGACACGGGCAAGCGCAGCTGGTGTATCAAACGTCGCCCGAGCAACGCCGGAAAACGAAGGGTTGAATATCTTGGAAAGGCCTATTCCATTCGGCGCCAAACGCCAGGAGCTGACCCTGGAATACATACGCACGCATTACAATCCCGGCGCGACCGACATTGTCATTGACCCGCGGGTCATCGTCATTCATTGGACCGGTTCCTTCCACGCGGCATTTACGTTTGCCGCCTTCTATCCCGAGGCGTTGCCATTTTGGCGACGAGACATTCAACGTGGCGGCAGAGTCAATGTTTCAGCCCACTTTCTCATCGACCGCGATGGCACCACTTTCCGGCTCATGCCCGAAGACTGGATGGCGAGACATGTCATCGGACTCAATCCGGTGGCCATTGGCATCGAGAACGTCGGCGGGCCGACTCATCCGCTAACTGACACTCAACTGCGATCCAACGCTCGGCTAGTGCGTTATCTGGTCACCAAAAATCGCGGCATTCAGTTTCTCATCGGTCACCACGAGTACGGTCGGTTCCGCGGCACGACACTGTGGAAGGAACGGGACCCGACCTATTTCACCGGCAAGCAGGATCCGGGGCCGGACTTCATGGCCCGGCTGCGTGCCGAAGTGAAGGATCTGTCTCTGGCCGCTTCAGCGTAAACATAAGTCGCTGCAGGCGCAGCAAGGATTACCAGGATGGCTGATGGAGATCGGAACTCACGACAACCGGAATCACAATCGAAAAAAGGGGGTTGTGGCCTTTCGTAAACGCTTGAATCAAAAGAAAGCCGGTTAACGCCAATTCGTCAAAAACCGGCACAACCGGGCACAAAACCGGACACACCGAGCATAGCACTGGATGAAACGCGGATCACAGCGCCTCCTGTCAAGCTCGCCTATCCCTCGGTGTGAACGGTCACCTTCCGCGGTTCTTCGACTCGCCTGGACGCGTCCAGCACTTCGATCGACACGATATTGCCAGCGGCATCGTAGTCGAGAATCACTCCCGGCTTGTCCTCATCGCTCTCCGCGACAGGAACATCGCGGAACACCACGGTCAACGTGTCGGTCTTGACGTCGTAATTCACTTTCATGCCTTGCTCCAGTACTTTTCAATCTTGCTTGTCCGGTAGACCGTGACCACCGTCTCATCGTTTGGACCCACATCCACCACGACCCGTATGAGATACAGCGTCCCACCGATCGGCATTGCGACCCGCGACTGCCGAAGCTCTCGCCCTGGCCGAACGACGAATCGCTGCTCCGGCGCCTGCGCCACAGAGAGCACGATCTCCTCGCTGAGCCCTCGGCGCGCCGCCTGCTCGCGGGCATGCTTCGAAAGGCCAATCATTTAACTCTCACCGAGCGAAGCGCGGCACCAAGGCACAAATCGCGGTCACCGGTACCGAACAAACCGCGGTTGATTATGGGCACTGTACCTGAGGCGACGCAAAAAGCAAAAGGATCGGCATCGCTGCAAAGCCCTTATTGCTGTGTGGTAGCGCGGGGCCGCAACCGGACCCGTCTACACGTGCACCCTATTCCTCTCTGGCGCGATGCCGGCGTAACGAATCAGTGACCCGTATCTGTCATCGAGGAAGGGATTGGAACCCGTGCCCGGCGAGCTGGCACGTGCAGAACGGTACGCCGCTTGCAGTCTTGCAGGACCTCGGCGGCTGGCGCGACTTGAAGATGGTGCTGCGTTACGCGCACCTCGCACCGGGGCATCTTGCGCCGTATGCCGGCAACAGCGGCCTCGTAAAACCACAAGATGTAGAAAACGACCAGGCACAAAACCGGACACACGACGTCCGGATTGCGGATGATGAAGAGGACGAAATCCTTTTACAGATGAATGGGGTGGCTGATGGGATTCGAACCCACGACAACCGGAATCACAATCCGGGACTCTACCAGCTGAGCTACAGCCACCGTTGTTGCCGCCTGCCGCATCGTCGCGTCGTAACGTGGCGCGCCCGACAGGACTCGAACCTGTTACCGCCGGCTTAGAAGGCCGGTGCTCTATCCCAATGAGCTACGGGCGCCCTGTGCATCGAAGCCGCGACCTGAAGCCGACCCGCCTATCTGGTCGGGGTGGAGAGATTTGAACTCCCGACATCTTGCTCCCAAAGCAAGCGCGCTACCGGACTGCGCTACACCCCGAGGAGTGGGATTATGCCACCGCGGACGCGGCTCGGGCAAACGAATACGCGCCGCGAATCGTCGAGTGGCACTGCTGTCCTTATAATGTCCCTTCGGATGGCCTGCGGTCGGCGCAGCCAGGAAGGAATCCCATGAGCACGACCCGCGATGTCGCAGTAATCGTCGGCAGTCTGCGCAAGGAATCGTTCAATCGCAAGATGGCCAACGCTCTGGCCGCAATGGCGCCTGCGCCGCTCAAGCTCGAGATCGTCGAGATCCGGCAGCTGCCGCTCTACAATCAGGACGACGATGCCAATCCGCCCGCAGCATCGGCCGCGTTCAAGCAGCGCGTGCAGAAGGCCGACGCGGTGCTGTTCGTGACGCCGGAATACAACCGCTCGATGCCGGGCGTGCTGAAGAATGCGATCGACATCGCGTCGCGGCCGTACGGCAAGAGCGCGTGGAACGCCAAGCCCGGCGCGGTGATCAGCGTCTCTCCGGGCGTGATCGGCGGATTCGGCGCGAACCATCACCTGCGCCAGTCGCTGGTATTCCTGAACGTTCCCGCCCTGCAAATGCCGGAAGCGTACATCGGCAATGCCGCCAAGCTCTTCGATGAGAGCGGGAAACTGACCGATGATTCGACGCGCGATTTCCTGCAGAAATTCCTCCAGGCGTTCGCGCAGTGGATCGAACGCAACATCGACAAGTAGCTCGAACACGCTGCGAGGGCCGGATCGGCCCGGTCAGCGCGCGAACTTGCGGATCACGCCCAGAGCCTCCTCGATCGCGCGATCGCCCTCGCCCGATTTGACCGCGTGCTGCACGCAGCCGTGCAGATGATGCTCGAGGAGTTGCAGCGCAAGCGCGTCGAGCGCCGACTGCACTGCGCTGACCTGTGTCAGGACGTCGATGCAGTAGCGGTCTTCGTCGATCATCCGACCGATGCCGCGCACCTGGCCTTCGATGCGGTTCAGCCGCTTGCCGAGACGCGTCTTGTTGCCGCGGGCAACCAGCGGATGCGCCGGACCCGGCGCGGCGCGTCTTTGCGTCGTCTCAGTCCGCGATTTCATAGCCCGCATCCTCGACCGCGCGCTTGAACGCCGGCGTGCCGGTGCGTTGAGGATCGTAGGTGACGGTAGCGGTTCCCGGTTCCAGAGCCACCGCGACCTCGCCGACGCCCGGAAGGGCGCGCAGCACGCGCGTGACACTCGCCACGCATCCGCCGCAGCTCATGCCGTTGACTTTCAAAGTGACGCTTTCCAAGGTTCTCTCCTTCGCTTGTATCAATACGGCGCTTTCCAGCCCCTGAGCAACAGCGCATTTCCGACGACCGATACCGAGCTCGCCGCCATCGCCGCGCCTGCGATCGCCGGGTGAAGCAGACCGAACGCGGCGAGCGGAATTCCGAGCACGTTGTAGACGAAAGCGAAGAACAGGTTCTGCCGGATCTTCGCGAGCGTCGTGCGCGAAAGCAGGATCGCGTCGACGACGGCATTGAGATCGGGACGCATCAGCGTGATGTCCGCCGCCTCGATCGCGATATCCGAGCCGGTACCGATGGCAAAGCTCACGTCGGCCACGGCGAGCGCAGGCGCGTCGTTGATCCCGTCGCCGACCATGCCGGTGACGATGCCGCGGCTCTTGAGCGCGCGCACGGCGTCGGCCTTTTCCGACGGCATGACCCCCGCACGAAACTCCGCGATCCCGACCTGATTCGCGACGGCTTGCGCCGTGACAGCGTTGTCCCCGGTGAGCATCACCACGTCGATTGCTGCGCGCCTGAGCCGCGCGATGGCCGCCGCGGAAGTCGGCCGAACGCGATCGGCAAGCGCGATCAGGCCTAGCAACCGCGCGCCGACGGCGACGCCGACGAGCGTCTTGCCTTGGCGCTGCAGAGCGGCCACCGCCGCGACTTCCGCGATGACGCCTTGCTCGGCGAGATAATCGAGCGAACCGACGAGAGCCTCGCTGCCGGCGCCGGCGAGTCGGCCGCGCGCACCCTTGCCCGCCACCAGCGAAAACTCGATCAGGGGTTCAGGCGACACCCCTTCGGCGTTCGCTGCGCCGAGCACCGCGTGCGCCAGGGGATGCGTCGATCCCTGCTCGAGGCTCGCGGCGACGCGCAGCAGCTCGACGCGCGACACGCCTTCGAACGGCAATACATCGGTCACTTCGGGCTTGCCTTCGGTCAGCGTGCCGGTCTTGTCGACGATGAGCGTCTTGAGGCGGCCCGCATGCTCCAGCGCGGTCGCATTGCGGACCAGCACGCCCAGCTGCGCCCCGCGGCCGGTGCCGACGATGATCGCGGTCGGAGTCGCGAGGCCAAGCGCGCAGGGGCAGGCGATGACCAGCACCGCGACCGCGTCGATCAAGGCCTGCGTACCGTCGCTGCCGAGCCACCACGCGAGCGCGAAGGTCGCCAGCGCGATGGCGATGACGATCGGAACAAACACGCCCGACACCTGGTCAGCGAGGCGCTGGATCGGTGCTTTCGACGCTTGCGCTTCCGCGACGAGGCGCACGATGCCGGCGAGCAATGTTGCATCGCCGACGCCGGTTGCTTCGCAGACGAGCAACCCTTCCTGGTTCAGCGTGCCCGCGTGCACCCGCGCACCCGGGACCTTGACGACCGGGCGGGACTCGCCGGAGAGCATGCTCTCGTCGACGCTCGATTGCCCTTCGCAAACCATGCCGTCGACGGGCACGCTTTCGCCCGCGCGCACGACGAGTCGATCGCCGACGACGACCTCCGCAAGCGGCACCTCGACCGGGGTACCGTTGCGCAGCACGCGTGCGGTCTTCGGCTGCAGCCGCAACAGTCCTTCCAGCGCTGCCGACGTGCCTGCTCGCGCCCGCGCCTCGAGAAGCTTTCCCAGCAACACCAGCGTTATCACCGCCGCCCCGGCTTCGAAATAAACGTGCTGGTCGGCCAAGTCGAGGCCGGTGACCACGGCGCTCAACGCCCACGCCATCGTCGTGCCCAAGGCGATCAGCACGTCCATGTTGGCGCCGCCGCCGCGCAACGCATGCCAGGCGCCGGTGTAGAAGCGGCGGCCGATCCAGAATTGCACCGGCGTCGCGAGGGCGAGCTGCAGCCAGCGCGGCAGAAGCTCCTGCTGCGCGCCGCCGTGCCACGGCGCGCTCGCGAGCATCGGCACCATCTGCAGCAGCAGCGGCAGCGTCAGCGCCGCGGCGATGATGAACTCGCGCTTCAGCGCCCGGTACGTAGCGACCTTGCGCGCGTCGTCTTCCCGCCGCTCGGCGGCGACATCGCGCTTGACGTGGGCGCGGTAACCCGCGCGCTCGACGGCGGCGATGAGCGCCTCGTTGCCCGTTTGGCGCGGATCGTAGCGGACGCGTGCCGATTCGGTCGCGAAGTTGACCGCCGCCTGCGCGCCCGGGATTCGGTTCAGCGTCTTTTCGATGCGTCCTGCACACGCGGCGCAGGTCATGCCCTCGAGCGCCAGGTCGACCTGCGCGTCGCCGCGGACCGGCGAGGAACCAAGCACGGCAGCTGAATCCATCGTTCGAACATATACCCTATGCGGGTATATGTCAAGGACACCCCCACGACTGCTACGCGCGCCCGGCTGTTCTTACAAAGAGATCTTGCCGGCGAGGATGTCCCGAAACATCGCCCAGTCCCCGATGAAGCTATAGACCGGGTGAGTGAATGTCGCGGGCCGGTTGTGCTCGAAGAAATAGTGACCGATCCAGGCGCAGCCGTAGCCGCCTACGAGCGCAGCGAGGAGCCACCACGCGTTGCCGGTGATCACGGCGGCAAAGACCGCCGCCAGCGCCAATACCGAGCCCGCGAAATGAAGGCGGCGGCACGCGCGATCGCGATGCTCGGAGAGGTAGAACGGATAGAAATCGGCAAAGGATGCATAGCGTTGCGGCATATTCGGCTCCTCGGGACCGTAGCCCGGGATGAGCGCGAAGCGCGAATCCCGGGACTTGCAGACCCGTCGGGTAGCCCGGGATTCCCCCGCGATAAAGCCGCGGGCTCATCCCGGTCTACGCTTCTACGTCTCCGGCTTGAGCTGGGGAAACAGGATCACGTCGCGTATCGAAGGGCTGTCGGTCAGCAGCATCACCAGGCGGTCGACGCCGATGCCCTCGCCCGCGGCCGGCGGCATGCCGTGCTCCAGTGCGCGGATGTAATCCGCGTCGTAGTGCATTGCCTCGGCGTCGCCAGCCTCCTTCGCCCTTGCCTGCTCCTGGAAGCGCGCTGCCTGGTCCTCGGGATCGTTCAGCTCGGAGAAACCGTTGGCGATCTCGCGGCCGGTGATGAAGAGCTCGAAGCGGTCGGTTACCGCCGGGTCGGCATCGCTCGCGCGTGCGAGCGGCGACACGTCGGCCGGATACGCGACGATGAACGTCGGCTGTACGAG
The DNA here is from genome assembly GCA_030854785.1 of Pseudomonadota bacterium. Lineage (GTDB taxonomy): Bacteria > Pseudomonadota > Gammaproteobacteria > Burkholderiales > Casimicrobiaceae > PALSA-1003. The sequence goes on along the minus strand of JALYSM010000149.1, from coordinate 351 downwards.
CTTTTCCTCCGTCGTCGCCTCGAAGAGCTTCAGCTGCAGCACTCCGACGCCGTCGGTTGGCAGCACCTCGACGCCGAATGACGCCAACGCCGTCTTCAAGTACTCCGGCTTGACCAGCTCGGCAAGAGAATAATGCGCGTTGTACTTCGCGATCGCCTCGGCCATGGTCAGCCGGTCGAAGGGAGCGCCGAGGTCGATCGACAAGTCCTGGTACTCGACGGTGGTCTTGCCGACGACCTTGCGCGCGACCTCGCGCAGCAGCTCCTCGGTCAGGTCCATCAGGTAGCGGTAATCCCGATACGCCTCGTAGAACTCGAGCATCGTGAACTCGGGGTTGTGCCGCGTCGAAAT
>JALYSM010000148.1 GCA_030854785.1 Pseudomonadota bacterium | reverse complement strand
TACAAGGACTGCCATGGCGCGCTCGCGCCCGCTACCGCCACACTCACTCCCGCAGCCGCGCCCACGACCGACGCCGCCGATGTCCTCCTGCGCCAAGCCGAGGAAGCCTTCGCCCGCGGCGAGCATGAAGTCGCGGAAAAGGTCTGGCGACAAGCTCTCGCGCTCGACCCTGACCATCCGGAGGCGCTGTTCCACCTTGGCAATCGCGCGCATCAACGCGGCGAGCACGCCACCGCGGTCGACTGCTACGAGCGCGCGCTTCGGCGCGCCCCCGGACATGCCGGCGTTCTCAACAATCTCGGCCTCGCGCTGGAAGCGGCCGGCGAAACCGAACGCGCCCAGGTCTGTTACCGCACGGTGTTGGCGGCAGAGCCACGACATGCCGACGCGCTCCTCAATCTCGCCAATCTTCTCTACCGCACGGACCGGTACGCCGAAGCCGCCCGCACGTACGAGCGCGCGGTAGCCGTTCGCAGTAGCGTCCCGCCTTCGTCATGGGTGCAACGCGCGCTCGCGCAGGAACGGCTCGACGACTTCGCTGGCGCGGAAGCGAGTCTGCACGAAGCCGCGCGGCTTTCGCCCGACGATGTTCGTATTCACACCAATCTAGCCACGCTGTATGTGCGGCACCGTCGTCACACCGAGGCGGAAGCGCCGTTACGGCGGGCGCTCGCGCTCGATGCAGACAACGCGTATGCCCTATCCACGCTCGCCTACGTGCGCCAGCAGCACTGCGCATGGCAGGGCTTGAGCGAGCTGCATGAACGCATCGGCCGCCTGCTCGATCGACACGGCGGCGACCAACAACCGTTCAACCCTTTTCCTCTGCTCGCGATGCCGACGTCGCCGCAGCAGCGATTGGTCGCGGCGCGGAGTTGGGCGCGCGGCTTCGCGGCGGCGGCGCCGGCTCGATCCCCGTCGGTGACGCTGGCGGCGGGCGAACGGCTGCGCATCGGCTTCGTGTCTTCCGATTTTCGTCCTCATGCCACCGCGTATCTGCTCCTCGAGTTCTGGGAACGGGTCGATCGCCACCGTCTCGAAGTGTTCGCCTACGGCATCGCGAAAGCGGACCGCGGGCCGGTCGGCCAGCGCATCGAGCGCGCGTTCGAGCATTTCGCCGACGTAAGCGATGAATCGGTTACGGGCATCGCCCGGCGTATCCGCGATGATCGCATCTGCATTCTGATCGATCTGAACGGTTATACGCGCCGCGCACGCGAAGCGATCTTTGCGCTGAGGCCGGCGCCGCTGCAGGTTCAGGGGCTGGGTTACCTCGGTACGCTGGGCGCCGATTGGTACGACTATATTCTCACGGATCGTTTCGTCAGTCCCGAGCAGGCGCGCCCGCATTTCACCGAACGCTTCCTTTATCTGAACGATTGCTATTGCCCAGGTACGACGCAACGCGACACTGCAGCAGCGACGGGCGATCGCGCTGCCCATGGACTGCCGGCCACGGGACTTGTGTTCTGCTGTTTCAACAGCGCGTACAAGATCCTGCCGGACGTATTTGCGGTCTGGATGCGCCTTCTGCGCGCGGCGCCGCAAGGCGTGCTGTGGCTGACCGAAACGAAGACCGATACCGCTGACAACCTTCGCCGCGAAGCAGCGGCGGCCGGCGTCGATCCGTCTCGGCTGGTGTTCGCGCCGCGCGTGCCGTTGCCGCGGCATCTCGCGCGCCATGTTCACGCCGATCTCTTCCTCGACACGACGCCGTATAACGCCGGCGCCACCGCCAACGATGCGCTGTTCATGGGCATCCCCCTGCTCACCTGCGCCGGTGAGACGATGTCGAGTCGGGTTGCCGGAAGCCAGCTGCACGCTGCCGGTTTACCGGAGCTTGTAACCACCCGCCTTGCCGCCTACGGATCGCTGGCGCTCGAGCTGGCGCGAGAACCGGGGCTGCTCCAGCGCTATCGCGACCGGCTTGCGGCGAACCGCGAAACCTGGCCATTGTTCGACATGGAACGCTACGCCGGCAACTTCGCCGATGCCATGCAGCGCATCTGGGAGGATCACGCCTGCGCCGCACCGGTCTGAAGGAGCATCTGCAGCGACTCGGCGGCGTCGCCAACGTCGAACAAATGCCCGTTTCCGGCGCGAATGCGCGCCGCGAGCTCGCGCCGCCATATCGCATCGCCTATGAGTCGCCCCGCGATGCGCAGATAATCGGCTCGGTCGCGCGCGATCAGCTCGGGAACACCGATCAGCTCGAGCATTCCCGCGCTCTGCCGTCCGCGCATGTTGGCACCGGGCAAGGTGACGATGGGCAACCCGCAAGCCAGCGCATCGAGGCTCGTGTTGCCGCCCGACCAGTGCAGCGTATCGAGCATTGCGTCGCAGACGACGTTGATGCGCAGATAGTCGTCGTGCGCGACTTGCGGCAGCACGCGCACCCGCTCGCGCACAGCCACGCCGTGTTGCGCGAACACGCGCTCGAGCCTGTGCATGAACCGGTCGGTGATTGTGGGATGGCGGCCAGCGAAGAGCACGAGCAGCGCAGACGGATTGGCCTGGAGCAGCTCGGCTAACAGGGGGTCGTTGTCGGGATGAATTTTCCAGAGCGACTGCGGGCAGAGCAGCAGCACGCGGTCGTCGGGCAGCGCGAAGCGTTCCCGGCTCGCATGGTCCGGCACGATAGGCGATTCGTAGCGTGTGCCGATGCCCGGCAGCTTGACGAGCCTCTCCGCGTAGTGCGCCTCGGCGCCGTCGGGTTCCATCGCCGCGCAGCTGATGAACGCGTCGATCGTCGCATGACCGGTCGTCACAGGATGGCCCCAGCCGGCGTACTGCCGCGGTGCGAGCCGGAGCGCGGCCAGACCGAATGAACAGGCGTCCATGCCGAGCTCGGGATACACGAGCACATCGAGCTCGTCGGCGCGAATCGCCGGCGCGACGACGGATGGTCGCGCCCGGCTGCCGCCGAAGGTGCGAAAGCAGTCGGCGCGGCGCGCAATCGCGCCCGCCACCTCGTCCATGCCCGGAAAGAGATGGTAGACGAATACCTCGAAGCGATCACGCTCGAGATCGGTGATCCAGCTTTTGAAATAGCGGCCGCAAGTGCCATCGTGAAAAAACGCCGACGCGAAACCGACCCGCACGCGCCCTCGGGCGGCGCGCCGCGGTGCGAACGGGCCATGCCAATGCCGTGCGCCCGCGTCGACCGCCTGCGCCGCGAGCGCCGCATACGCCGCTTGGAGCGGGCGGTCGTCGTGCCCCTGATACGCGAGGAAAAAGTTGCTCCACCGCAAGCCGTCGAGAACCCGCGCTTCCTGGAGGCCCCGCATTGCCGCCGGCAACTCGCGCTCGAGCGCAGCCAAGCCCGCGATGTAGGCGGCGCGCGCGGACGCAAGCTCGACGCCGTCGGCGTAGATCATCGGCAGCGTCAGGCGCGCGCCGAAAAGGCTGCGCAAGTCGCCGGCGTCGATTTCGCGTGCCCGCACGTACGCCGCGCGGGCCTGCTCGGCCTCGCCGCGTTCGGTCATGATCCATCCCAGATTGAACCACTCGCTTCCGCTTGCCTGCGGCGCGATCTCGATCGCCTGCCGATAGCGATACGCTGCCTCGTCGAGTGCGCCGCGCTCGCGCAAGAGTCCGGCCAGCAACACGACGAGCGGACGGAAAGGCTTATCCGCCTCGTGTGCCAACGCGTCCCGCAGCGTCGTTTCCGCGCGCTCGACTTCGCCCTGATCACGCTGCACTTCGCCGAGATTGGCTGCCGCCAGCGCATAGTCCGGACGCAGGGCCAGAGCGCGCGCGAACGATCGCTCGGCGTCGGCAAGGCTGCCGAGCGTGCGCTGCGCATTGCCGAGGTTGTTCCAGGCTCGGGCGTGATCGGGATCGACACGCAGCGCCTGCTCGAACGCGACGACGGCGCCATTCGCGTCGCCGCTTTCGCCCAGCAGGATTCCGACGTAGCGCAGCGCCTGGACGAATCGCGGATCGAGATCGATCGCGCGCCTCAAGCTCGCGATCGCGCCGGGCTTGTCGCCGGCCGTCTCCTGCAGCTCGGCATGTGCGTAGTGCGCGACGGGGTCGCCGGGCACGAAAGCTACCGCCGTCCTCGCATGCGCCAGCGACCCCGCCGCATCGCCGCTTTTCTCGCAACACGACGCCAGCACCAGATGCGCTGCACCCCGCTCGGCGTCGCTGGTCGCGTCTGCGACGATCGCTTCCGCCGCTCCCCGTGCTCCGGCGATGTCGCCCGCGGCGAGCCGCTGCCGCGCGTGGTCCGCACGAGCCGACCACGTCGCGGTTTCAGCCATTCGAAGCGGCGAGCGCCGCGGGATAACGTTGTTCGAGCGCCTGCAGGTATGCGCGCTCGAGGTGTCGCGTGTGAGCCACCATGTCGGTGAGCGGCGAGCGCTCGAGCCCGGCGCGGATCGCTGCCCTGACCTCGGCCATGAACCCGGGATCGGTAGCGAGCCGGACCGCGATCTCGACGTACTGGCTGCCGCTCGCCGCGACCGTTTGCGTTACGCCAAGATTGGCCAAGATGCTGTAACCACAGCGTTCGCCATGCTTGCGGCCGACAAGCGTTACCACCGGCACGTTCATGTCGAGAGCCTCCAGGGTACCGTTGGCGCCGCCGTAGGGCATCGGGTCGAGCGTGAAGTCGACCATCCCGTAGCGCGCCTGATTCTCGGCGTCGTTGCGGCCCTGCGGCAGTATGCATACGCGGCCGTTCGCGATGCCGACAGCGGACATGAGCCTCCCGTAGACCGCGCGTAGCTGGGGCGACAGAGGCGAGATCGCCAGCACGGCGGCCGGGATGCGATCGAGCACTTCGCGCCATAGCGTCAGGCAGCGCCGCGACAGCTTGAGCGCGCTGACGAATGCGCCGATGACGACCGTACCCGGCGCAATACCCAGACGATCGCGATGAAACGGATGCTCGGCCGCCGGCGCTATATGCCGGTACGGGTAGACGCAGCCTTCCATCGGCAGCAGCGTTTCGAGCTGAAAGCGTTGGTTCTCGGGCTGGTCCGCGCAGGCGTCGGTGAGCTTGAAGTCGATGGTCGAAAGGCCCACGACGCCCGCGCTTGCAACGTGCGTGATGAGTGCTCGCGCCGGCTTGAACGCAAGAATCCCGGGCTTCGCTCCATGCGTGTTGGTGGCGAGATCGACGAGGATGTCGAGTTCATCGGCGGCGATTCGCGCGGCCGCCTTGCGTTCCGACAGGTGGGCGATCACTTCGAAGTGGTGGGCGAGCCCGCGATAGCGCTCGGTCCACTTGTCGCTCACCGTTGACGTCGAGTAGAAGAAGATCTCGAAGCGTCCGCGATCGTGGTGCTCGAGCGCTGACCACATCATCTTGCCCATCACGTGATTGCGCAAATCGCCGGAGAGATAGCCGATGCGCACGCGGCCCGGCCGGCGCCCCTCCGGCAGTGCAAGGGGACTCCCGTAGACGCGAGGCGCCACGGTGTCGTAGGTCCTGTACAAACCGAAAAGCGCGTCTTGATCGACATCGAAATAAAGCAGCAGAAAGAGCAGCTCCTCGAGGCAATCGGCCAGCTCGGTCTCGTTGCTCGGCTTGAACGCATCCTGTCGCAGACGATCGAGGTACCGGTCGAGCGCGGCAAAGTCGGCGCGGTATTGGCAAGCTTCGAGCGCCGCTACGGCCATCGGCAACGCATCCGGGCAGGCCGCCTCGAAGCGGTCGAAGGCCTTCAGCCATTCGTCGAGGCGCCGGGCGGAAAGGAGCGTTTCGGCGAGCGCCTTGTGCGCCGGCACATGGCTCGGGTCGCGCGCGAGCACGTGCTCGAATGCTCTGATCGCCGCGTCGGGGCGGCGCTGCTCGCGAAAGATGACGCCGATATTGAAGTCGGCTGCAAATAGCTCGGGGTCCAGCGCCAGCGCGCGCTGATACGCACGCAGCGCCGCGCCATAGCGACGCAGCATCTGCAATGCGACGCCATGATTGTAATGAGTCGTGGCGTCTGCGGATTCGAGCCGGAGCGCGCGCTCGAACGCCCGGCGCGCGGCCGCGCCGTCGCGCTGCGCAAGCCGCGCCAACCCGAGCGCACGCCATAGCGTGACTTGATCGGGCGCCAGTCGAAGCCCTTCCTTGCACAACTCGACCGCGTGCCCGGTTAGACCGTCCTCGCAACAGAGGTTGGCTAACGCGGCGCGCGGTTCCGCGTACGC
>JALYSM010000129.1 GCA_030854785.1 Pseudomonadota bacterium | reverse complement strand
GCCTACGGCAATGCGAACACGAACACGCTGTTGCCGCGCTTGGCGTCGATCTGGTTGTTACCGCCAGCTGCAACGGCCACGTACTGCTTGCCGTTAACCATGTACGACACCGCGGGCGCATTCACTCCCGCGCCGCAGTTGTACTTCCACAGCTCCTTGCCGGTCTTCGAATCGAATGCCTTGAACCAGCCGTTGGCCTCGCCGTTGAACACGAGGTCGCCGCCCGTGGCCAGCACGCCGCCGATCAGCGGCTGCGGCGTCTTCGCGCCCCACGCGACCTTGCCGGTGTCGAGGTTGACCGCCACCAGCCTGCCCCACTGCTCTTCGCTCGGAATCGTCTTGAACGCACCGCCCAGCCACAGCTTGCCGCCGGGGTATGGCACTTCCTCGACGTGATAGGTCATCGGCTGATGCAGGTTCGCCGCGTAAGCCAGCCGCAGCTTCGCGTTGACCGCCATCGGCGACCATTCGACACCGCCGTTGGCGCCGGGCAGCATGCGCGCCCCCTCCTTGGTCGGCAGCACCCACATGTTCTCCTGCGGGATCATCGCCTGGGAGAAGCGGATCAGATTCCCGGTGTTGCGCTCGTGCACGTAGATATGGCCTGTCTTGCCGCCGTGGATGACGACATCGACCATCTTGCCGCTCTTGTCCCTCGCCTGCGTCAGAATTGCCGGGCTGACCGCGTCGAGATCCCATACGTCGTGGGCGATGTACTGGAAGTGCCACTTGTACGTACCTTTGTCGAGGTCGATCGCGACCATCGAGTTGGTGTACAGGTTGTCGCCCGGGCGGATCGCACCATACAGATCGGGTGATGGATTTCCGGCGAGGAAAAACACCGTGCGCGTCTTCTTGTCGATCGCCGGGGTCATCCACACGCCGCCGCCGAGCGTCTGATAGAAGGAGGCGTCCTTGGCGAGGGCGGCCTTTTCGGCCTCGATGTTGCGGTGCATGTCGCGGCCGGTCGCGTCGTTCTTCGCCCACACGCCTTCATGGCCCTTGTCGGGAATCGAATAGAACGTCCAGAGGAGCTTGCCGTCGTTGGCATCGAACGCCTTGAGGAAGCCGCGCACGCCATATTCGCCGCCGTTGGTCCCGATGAGAACCTTGCCGTCGACGACCGCCGGCGCCATCGTCTCCGAATAGCCTTTGTCCGGATCGGCGATCTGCACTTCCCACAAGAGCTTGCCGGTCTTCGCCTCGAGCGCGACCAGCTTAGCGTCGATCGTGCCCATGTACAGCTTGCCTTCGGCGATCGCTACGCCGCGATTGTTGTTGCCGCAACAGACCGTGACGATCGGACCCAGCTTATGCTTGTAGTGCCAGTATTCCTCGCCGGTCGCCGCATTGATAGCATAGACGTGATTGAACGAGGTAGTGAGGAACATCACGCCGTTGTCGACGATCGGCGCGGTTTCCATCGACTCCAGCACCGCGGTCTGAAACACGAACGCAGGTTTGAGAGCTCTGACATTCTTGTAATTGATCACTTTGCCCGGGTAGAACCGCGTCTGGTCGTAGCTGCCATTCGGATGCAGCCAGTTCTTGGTATCGTTGCCCGCGCCGTCGAGCATCGCTTGCGTGATCGGGGCAAGCGCCGATGACATCGGACGGGTGGTGGTCGTTGCGGCGCCCGGCGTTTCCTGCGCGTTGCAAATCGCCGCGAAGCCGAACGCAAGCGTGGACGCGGCAGCCGCGGCCGCCAGCCTTACAAACTGAGATGACATAGGATCCTCCTCCAGAGCGATGGTGTTGTTGTCCGCCAGCGAGCGCGTGATTTCGCTTCGCCCGGCGCCGGAATTATTCCGCAGAGATAACTTATAGTCGAAAATACAGGACAATGCAAACCTGTGGGCCACAATGGTTTCGCGCATGAGGCCAGAATGGCATACGGGTCCATCGAGACCTGCGTTAACGGAGACCGGCCGATGCCCAACGCATTTTTTGTCATCGCTTCACTGATTGCGGTTGCGTTAACCGGCTGGCCTCCCGCGGCGAAAGGGCAAGAGCAAAGCGTCAACACCCGCCTGCTCGCCGCCGCGCGTTCCGCCGACCCGCCGGGCGTTATCCGCGCGCTTGGCGACGGTGCTTCGCCCAATGCGCGCAATCGCATCGGCGAGACCGCACTGCTGATCGCGCTCAAGAACGACCGGCCCGAGCTTGCCCGGCAGATGATCGACGCCGGCACCGACATCAACCTCGCCGCTGTAAATGGCGTGACGCCGCTCATGGCGGCCGCCCACGGCGGGTACGCCGACATCGTGCGCTCGCTCATAGGCAAGGGCGCGGATGTCGCGGCGGTCGACCGCCTCAAAAAGAACGCGATGACCTACGCCGCCGGCCAGGGCCGCACCGAAATTGTGCTGCTGCTCCTCAATGCCGGGGTCGATCCCAACACCGTCTACGAGCATTCGTTGACCGCGCTCATGTGGGCCGCAGGCTATGGCCACAGTGACACCGTGCGGGCATTGCTCGCGGCCGGCGCTCGAAGCGACCTACGCGACGACCGCGGCAAAACTGCGCTCGACATCGCGCGCGACGGCAATTTTCCCGACACCGTGAAGCTTCTCGAAGGAGCGGTTAAGAGCTAGCGGCGTAGCCCGGGTTGAGCCTGAAGCGAAACCCGGGACGCCATCGCCGTCCCCGGGATTCCCCCGGATCGAGTCCGGGGTCATCCCGGGCTACGAGCTTGGAGGGCGCGGTGGCGCGCGCCTTCGGCCCAAGGCCACATTCGCCACAACAACGCGTCGCGCAGCACCCACTGGTGATAGAGCGTCGCCATGACGTGAATGCCGATCGCCCCCACCAGCGCCCAACTGCTTACGCGGTGCACAACGCTGCATGCTTCCTTGAGCCCGACATTTGCGGCCGCCCAGGCGGGCAGGACCCAGCCGAAGAATTTCACGGGAAACCCGCTCACGGCCGACCCCAGGTATCCGCTCATCGCATCGACAAACAGCAACACATAAAGCAGGGCGTGCACAGCGTGCGCGGCCCGGGCCTGCCAGACCGGCAAGGGCGGAAGCTGCGGCGCACGGTGTGAAGCGCGCCACGCGAGCCGTAGCACCATAAGCACCAGCACGGTCAACCCGATCGACTTGTGCAGGTTATACGCATCCGCCCGAGGTCCCACAGGCTCCTTCGGTATCGTCTGCATCCACCATCCCAACACCAGCAGGCCCACAACGGCCGCTGCAATCGCCCAATGCAGAGCGACTACGGTCAGTGGATAGCGCGGCGCCGTATCAGAACTTGACATTCGCGCTCACTCCGACCAGGTAGTTGCGTCCCGCAGATGGCTCGAAAAACCGGCTGTTGGTGTCGCCGACGATCACCGAGCCGACGTAGTCCCGGTCGCCGATATTGTTGATGCGGACGAATTCGCGCAGCGTCCAGGCCGCAGCGGTTTGTTCGAACCCGGCGCGCAGGTTGACGACGGTATAGCTCGGCGCGGCGTCGGTGTTGCGGTCGTTGACGTAGACCTTGCCCGCGTACTGCGCCTCGAGCGCGGCCGAAAACCCGTACCAGTCGGGGCGGGTCCACGCGAGCTCGGCAAAGGCGTTCGCTTGCGGCACGCCCGGCAGCCGCGAACCGGCGGCAATCGCCTGCGGCGGCAACCCCGTCGTCGCGGCGGACGTGAATTTCGCCGACAGCAAGGTGTACGACGCATAGGCGGAAAAGCCGTTACCCAGGTCGGCGTCCCACTGCGCCTCGATGCCGCGCCGGCGCGTCTTGCTCGCGTTCTTGTACGTCGTACGGCCGCCGGCGGCGGTGTCGATGACGATCTCGTCCGAGGTGGTCGTCGAAAACACCGCAAGGTTCACGCGCTGGCGATTGAGTACATACGCCTTGAGGCCTGCTTCGACGGAACGGCTCACTGCGGGCCGCAAATTGAAGTTGAGGCCCGTCCCCACCGTTCGGTACGCGAGCTCGATGAACGTCGGTGTCTCGAACCCCTCGCCCAGGTTGGCATAGACGTTGACGCTTGGCGTGGCATGCCACAGCGCGCCCACGACGGGGCTCAGGTGGCTATACGCGATGCGGCCGCTGTCGTCCGGGTTCTGGGCGTTGATGTAGTGATCGGCGGAGTCGAAGCGCACGTCGCTGTACCGCGCGCCGGCCAGGAACGAAAGCGCTGCGAGCGGCGACCACACCGCCTGTGCGTAGCCGTCGGTGGACTTGATGATGTCGTCCTCGTCCCGCCGCAGGTCGCCCAGTGCGCCGTTGTTGTTGATGAATCCGCGGCGACGCTGATGCTGGCGGTCGTACGCCACGCCCGCGGTCAGCGTCAGCGGACCGCCGGCGATCTGCATGCGCTGCGTGACGCGTGCGTCGACGCCGCCGAAATCGCCGTCGAGGTCGGTGACACCGCCCGAAGAGGTCGGTAACGAACCCTGGAGCGCAAGGTATTGTCGGACGAGACGCCGGCCGCCGTATCCGGTCACGCGCAGCACGGTATCGGCGCCGAGCCGGCGCTCGATCGCCGCACCGCCTTGCTGCTGGTTTACCGTCTTGCGCGTGTTGAAAAGTGTCGCCGATGGATCGGCCTGGCGCGGATTCGCCGCCCATTGCGCGCGTGTGAGCCCCAGCGGGTCCTGCGCTTCGGGCTGATAGAGCGAATTCCCGATCAGCGTCATGCGGGTGTCCGCATCGATGTCGAACTTGAGCTTGGCGTTGATGAGGTCGCGCGAGGCTTCGCCGTGGTCGCGATAGCCGTCGGTCGCGAAATGGTTGGCGGCAAGCACGTAACCCACGCCGCGCGCGACGCCCGAGGTCTTGGCGATCGCGTTGTACGTCCCATAGCTCCCGCCGACGACCTGTCCTTGCAGCTGTGCAGGATCGGCGCCGTCCTCGGTAAAGATGGAGATCACGCCGCCCGCCGCGTTGCCGTACAGCGTCGAAAAAGGTCCGCGCAGGACTTCGATCCGTTGCGCCGACACGAGGCTGAAGCTCCCCGTCTGGCCCTGGCCGTCGGGCATGGTCGCGGGTATCCCGTCCTGATAGAGCCGGATCCCGCGGACCCCGAAGTTGGCGCGCGCACCGAAGCCGCGTACCGAGACCTGCAGGTCCTGGGCGTAGTTCCAACGGTTCGCAACGACGAGGCCGGGGACTCGCGACAGCGATTCGGAGAGATTGACCTGCAGCTGGTTGCGCTGGATCAGCTCGGCATCGATGCTGTCGATTGCGATCGGCAAATCGAAGGCGCGCTCTTCGGTCCGCGTCGCGCTGACAACGATCGAATCGATCCGCGGGACCTGGGCCGCGGCGATGCCTACCCACGCCGCAGCCATCAGGGTGAAGACGAGTAGCCGAACGCAGCCCTCCTCGCCACGCTTGCTGCTCTCCATGGGGATCGCTCCGGTAGGCGCGCGCGCGAACTCGTGTAGCATAGCCGATAGTTCGCGTGGCTTCCAATTCGATGCGAGGATAAGCGCAAGTGCCGGGCCTGTTTCGCTTCGCTGCCGTGTCTGCGGCACTATGGGCCGCGACCGCCGCCGCGGCGCCATTCGCTTACGTGCCCAATGAGGGCTCAGCGTCGATATCGATCATCGACGTCGCCACCGATCGCGTCACCGCGACGCTGAAGCTCGGACAGAAGCCGCGCGGCATCGCGGTATCGCTGGACGGCTCGCGGCTGTTCATCAGCGATCAGACCGCCAATGCGCTCGTCACGATCGACCTCGGCAAGCGCGAGGTCATAGCCACCACGCCGCTCGGCAGCTCGCCCGAGGCGATCTACCTCTCTCCCGACGGCAAGTGGCTGTCGGCCGCGATCGAGGAAGACGACCAGGTGCTGCTGATCGACGCGGCGTCGGGCACGATCGCCCAGCGCATCAAGATGCGCGGCAAGAATCCCGAGCACGCGGTGTTCAGTCCCGACGGCAAATGGCTCTATGTCAGCAGCGAGGAAGCCGACAGCGTCGACATCGTCGACCTGGCTACGCGCCAGGTGGTCAAATCGGTCAAGGTCGGTGACCGGCCCCGCGGGATCGGCTTCCTGCCCGACAGCAGCCGTGCGTATGTCGCCGCCGAGAACGCGGACACCGTCAACGTTTTCGACGTCGCCCGCGGCGAGGTCATCGCCCGTATCAAGGCAGGCAGCCGCTCCAACGGCGTCACCGTCCACCCCGGCGGCAAGCGCGTCTATGTATCGTCGGGCGGCGAGGGAACGGTGCAGGTGATCGACACCGCGACCAATGCGATCGTCGCCAGGATCCCCGTCGGCAAGCGGCCGTGGAATATGGCGATCACGCCCGACGGCCGCAAGCTCTACGTCGCCTGCGGGCGATCCAACGCCGTCGCGGTTATCGACACCGAGACCAATATCAAGATCGCCGATGTCCCGGTGGGCGAATTGCCGTGGGGCGTGGCGATCCGCTGATTTGATTTGCCGCGCCGCCGCGCGGCTGGCAGTGGCGCTCGCGGCAGCGGCGAGCACGGGGCACGCGCGCGCCGCCAATCCGGCCGAGGTGTTCGAGTTGCCGGCGCTGACCGTCATCGGCACGACGCCCTTGCCAGGCCTGGGCACGGCATTGAAGGATGTGCCGGCCAATGTGCAGAGCTTCGGCCGCGCCGATTTCCGGCGGCAGCGACCGCTCGAGCTCACCGATTTCCTCGAACGCAATGCCAACAGCGTCGGCGTCGGGGCAGCGCAAGGCAATCCGTATCAGCAGGACCTCAACTTTCGCGGCTTCACGGCCTCACCCTTGCTGGGGACACCGCAGGGAGTGTCGGTTTTTCAGGACGGCGTGCGCATCAACGAGGCGTTCGGCGATATCGTCAATTGGGACCTGCTGCCCGCTTCGGCAATCTCGAGCGTGCAGCTCATTCCCGGCTCGAATCCTGCCTTCGGGCTCAACACGCTCGGGGGCGCGATGGCCATTTACACCCGCAGCGGAGCGCAAAGCCCAGGGGGCGCAATCGAGCTGTCCGGCGGTTCCTTCGGCAGGAAGACCGTGGAATTCGAATACGGCGGCGTTCGAGAACACATCGACTATTTCCTGACCGGAAATTTCTTCGACGACAGAGGCTGGGCGGACCACAATCCCAGCCGGGTCAAGCAATTCTTCGGCAAGGTCGGATATCAGGACGATAAAACCGACTTCGATCTGAGCCTCACGCTCGCCGACAACGCGCTGCAAGGCACGCAGACCCTGCCGGTGTCGTGGCTCGATACACCCCGGCAGGCGTATACGTTTCCCGATCGCAACGAAAACAGGCTCGCGTTCGTCACTGCCAAGGGAAGCCGCTTCCTCGGCGAGGGCATATTGCTCGGGGGCAACGCGTACTACCGCCGTTTCCGCAACACCAACGTCAGCAGCAACGTCAACGACCACTTCGGCGGGATCGATCCGGCCAGCGGGCCGCAGCTCAATCAGGCGATCAACGATCGCTCGGCCATCGATCAGAAAAGCTGGGGCCTGGGCCTCCAGATGACCATGCTGCGAGAGCTCGGTGGCCGCAAGAATCAGTTCATCGCAGGGATCAGCGGTGATTTCGGCGACACCGCGTTTGCGCAGGATTCTCAGATCGCCAACTTCACACCCGCGCGCGATACCGTCGGCAGCGGCGGCTTCATCCCCGAGATCGACGTCGGAACGACCAATCGGTACGTCGGCGTCTACTTCAGCGACACGCTCGCTCTCGCCGAGCAGTGGACGCTGACGCTGTCCGGCCGCTACAACCGCGCGCACGTGACCGTCACCGATCGCAGCGGCACGAGCCCGGATCTCGACGGCAATTTCACATTTTCGCGCTTCAATCCCGCGATCGGCATCAATTTCAATCCCGACCCTGCATTGACCACCTACGCGGCGTACAGCGAAGGCATGCGCGCGCCGTCGCCGGTCGAGCTCACGTGCTCCGATGCCGCCGCACCGTGCAAGCTGCCCAACATCTTCCTCGCCGACCCCCCACTGAAGAAGGTCGTCTCCAAGACAGTCGAGGCCGGCGCGCGTGGCAAGCTCGGGCCAGACACGCAGTGGGCGATCGCCGCGTATCGCACCGATCTGGACGACGACATCCAGTTCATCTCCAGCGGCGCCGGCGCCGTCAACGCGGGCTACTTCCAGAATGTCGGCAAGACGCGCCGGCAAGGCGTCGAGCTTTGGGGCGGGACGCGGTTCGGCGCGCTGTCGGTCAACGTGCGCTACAGCCACACCGAGGCGACGTTCCGTTCGACGTTTGTCGCGGCGAGCCCGAACAACTCGACGGCCGACGCGAATGGCGCGATCAGCGTCAATCCGGGCAATCGCATTCCCGGCATTCCCGCCGACTCCGCCAAGCTGCGCGCCACCTACGACTTCGGCGACAGCGTCTCGATCGGCGCCAGCGTGGTCTACGCTTCGAGCCAGTTCGCGCGCGGCGACGAGAACAACCAGGACAGCCACGGCAGGCTGCCTTCCTACGCCGTGGTCGACCTCGACGCGCGCTACCTGGCGACCAAAGACCTGGAGATATTCGCCCGCGTGGCCAACCTGTTCGACCGGCGCTACCAGAGCGTCGGCGTGCTCGGTTCGAATTTTTTCACCGGCCCCAATCGCACTTTCGGTCCCGCGCTCGGGATCGATCCGGTCGCCGAGCAGTTCCGCGGCGTCGGGGCGCCGCGCGGGATCTGGGTCGGGATGCGCTACGCGTTCGACACCAGGAAAGGGACCGATTGAACGATAATGGCCGCGGCGCCTTTGCAACAGGAGCCTGCGATCGATGTCCCTGACCCGACGCGATTTCCTGAAGACGCTCGGGGGCGTCGCGCTCGGCGCGCTGCCTCCGAATGCTCGGCCGGATGCGAGAGCGGGAGGACAAGCGCCGCCGCAGAGCGACTGGTGTCGCGCCGGTGACCGGGGCCAGCCATTGTTCGTCCCGGAGGACCGCGGCTTCCTGGGACGGCTTGTGCTCGACGACGAGACGCTGACGCTTCGGGCGGCCGTGCTCAAGCCCGGCGACGCGGCTCCTCCCGGATTGACACAAGCGTATGTCGCAAGCTTTCGCGGGCGCGAGTACGTAAACCCGACGCTCGTGCTGCGTCAGGGGCAGCGCGCGCGCGTGGAACTCGTCAATGCCATTGGCGAAGCGACGATCGTGCACTGGCATGGGCTCGCGGTCGACACGCGGAACGACGGTGCGGGTACGGTGCTCGCTGCGCCCGGCGAGCGCTATACCTACGGATTCGACGTGCGCAATCGCGGCGCGCTGTACTGGTACCATCCCCACCCGCACGGGCTGACTGCCGGCCAGGCTTACCGCGGCATGTTCGGCCTTCTCGAGATCGCGGACGCCGACGAGGAGAAGCTTCGCGTCGCACTCGACCTCACGCCCGCCAAGAGCGAGATTCCTCTGGTGCTGCAGGACCGGCGCGCCGGCGGCGACTACGCCGCCACCGATGCCGATCGCATGCACGGATTGCTCGGGAACAGCGTGTTCGTCAACGGCAGCGCGTGCCCATATCTCGACGTCTCTACGCGCGTCTATCGCTTCCGCGTGCTCAATGCCTCCAACGCGCGGACCTACCGTCTCGGCTGGCGGACTGCGTCGGGCAGGCCGGTGCCGTTCACGCTGATCGGCAACGATGGGGGCCTGCTGCCGGTGCCGCAAGCCTGCGACGAGGCATTTCTCGCTACCGCAGAGCGGCTCGACCTGTTGCTCGACTTGAGCGATCTCACCGTCGGTGACACGCTGTTCCTCGACAGCCGCGCGTTCGATCCGATGCACATGGAGACGGCCGGCGGCGCGGTCGCGGTCGACCACGCGGCGATGGGTCATGGCGCCGCTGCTCCCGACCCGCACGCAGAACACGCGGCGCACGTCGGCTCTTTCCCTGAGGGCATCGCGCGGGCGCTGCTGCAATTGCGCGTGCGCGAAAAGATCAGCTACAGCGCGAAGGTGCCCGCACGCCTGTCATCATTCGCGCACATCGATTCGTCGCACGCGATCGAGCGTCCCTTGCGCCTCGGTTTCGCCAAAGGCCGCTGGCGCATCAACGATCGCGTGTTCGCGATGGGCGAGACGCCGATCGAAGTCGTGCGCGGCAGCGTCGAGACCTGGCTCATTCGCAACTACTTCAACAGCATGCCGCACGCGATGCACCTGCACGGCTTCGCCTTCGAGGTGCTCGAACGCCAGACCAGCCCGGATCAAGTAGCCTCGCTCAAGATCGACGGTCGCGGGCGCCTGGCCACCGATCTCGGCCGCAAGGACACCGTGCTCGTGTGGCCGGGCGAGAGCGTCAAGATCGCGCTCGACTTCACCTGCCCCTTTCCGGGCGACCAGACCTACATGTTTCATTGCCACAACCTCGAGCACGAGGACGGAGGCATGATGCTCGGCGTCAAGGTGAATTGATTCCATCGGTCGCGGTTCTACGATGGCTACTTGCCATCATTGTGGGCTACAATAGCGGGAAATGAGCGATCCGACGCTGGTGGTCGCAATCCGCGCCGCGCGCGCCGCAGCCGCGGTCATCAGCGACGTGGCCCGTGACCTGAAGCGTCTTCCGGCCTTCTCCAAGGAGCACGGCGATATCGCCTCCGCCGCGGATGCGGAAGCGGAGGACGCGATCGTGACGACGCTCCTTGCGGCCTTCCCGGACCACGCCATCCTTGGCGAAGAACGCGCTGGCGCCCGCCGCGGCAACCCCGATTCGTCGTGGCGCTGGATCGTCGCCCCAATCGACGGCACGACGAATTTCGTGCACGGCTATCCCTTTTACGCCATCTCCATTGCGCTTGCGCATGGCGCCGAGCTGACGCACGCAGTCGTGCTCGATCCAGTGCGCGACGAGCTCTTCACCGCGATCAAGGCGCGCGGCGCGCAATTGAACGGCGTCGCGCTGCGGGTGTCGGCCTGTACGGTCCTCGACCATGCGCTGCTCGGCACGGTATTCCCCGCCAGGAAGAACCCCAAGCTCGCAGCGTATCTCCCCATCTTCCGAGCCTTGCTCGACCGCTGCGCGGGTATCCGGCGCGCCGGTGCCTGCGCGCTCGACCTCGCGTATGTCGCGGCCGGCCGCCTGGACGGGATGTGGGTCATGAGTCTCAAGAGCTCGGACGTCGCCGCCGGCGCGCTGCTTATTCGCGAGGCGGGAGGGCGCGTCGGCGACTTCGCCGGTGGCGTGGACTTCCTGCGTCGCAACGAAGTCATCGCCGCCACGCCGGGAATCTTCAATGCGTTGCGAGAGGCGATCGGCGCGGCGATATCGTGATCACGCACCAAGCTCGATGAGTTGGCGATGCAGCGCGACGGGGATCGCGATTCCTTCCTCCGCCGCCCTGGCCGCCAGCGCATACCTCCGGTAGCCCGGCAACCGCACCGCGGGATCTTCCTGCATCGCGGCGATCAACGCCTCGATGCGCTCGTCGTAGATCGCGCGGCCCGAGAGCGCCGCGGGGTCGATGACCAGAAAAGCCTGTCCCAGCCGCGGCCGATTGCCTTCGTTGACGAAGAACGATGTCGCCTCGAAACCGATCGCGGCACCCGTGAGCGCGGTGACCAGCAGCTCGACGATGAGCGCGAGCATCGCGCCTTTGGGTCCGCCGAGCGGGAGCATGCTTCCTTCCAGGCCTGCCTCGGGATCGGTCGTCGGCTTGCCCTCCTTGTCCAACGCCCAGCCGAGCGGGATCGCCTTGCCCTCTTTCGCCGCGATCATCAGCTTGCCGCGCGCCGCCTCGGACAGGGACAGATCGATCAGCAACGGTGCCGCGTGCGGGCGCGGAAAGATCGCCGCGATCGGGTTCGTGCCGAAGATCGAACGCGTCCCGCCCGCCGCGGGCATGGCCGCCGGGGAGTTTCCGAAGGCCATCCCCACCAGGCCAGCCCCGCCGACCGCCTCGAGGTGATAGCCGGCCACGCCGAAATGATGACTGTTGGTCACACCGGCGTACGCGACGCCGAAATCGCGCGCCCGCCGGATGGCCTCGTGGACCGCGAGCGCGCAGGCCGAGAACGCGAGCCCGCACCCTGCATCGACAAGCGCCGCGCCGCCCTTCGCCGCGGTGATTTTCGGCTTCGCGGAGCCGTCGGCGCGACCGTTCTTGAGGTGCGCGGCGTACTGCGGGATACGCGCCACGCCGTGCGACGAGAGTCCGTGCGCGTTCGCGTACACTAGCGCCCTCGCCGTCGCCACCGCCATGTCGGAATGGGCACCGGCGCGCGCGAGCGCATGGTACGCCAGGTCGTGCAATTGCTCGAGGCTGAGTTGCGGCATGGCGTCGCCTTTACGGATGGGCTCCGGCCGCCTCCAGCGCCGCGGCCACCTTCTCGGCGATCATTATCGACACCCGGGTGTTGGACTCGCGCGTGACGCCGGCGATGTGCGGGGTCAGGATCAAATGCGGGCAACCGGCCAACGGCGAAGCCGCGGGCAAGGGCTCGGTCTCGAAGACGTCGAGCGCCGCACCGCCGAGTCGCCCCGCGTGGAGCGCTTCCGCCAGCGCGCACTCGTCGACGACGCCGCCGCGCGCAGTGTTAACGAGGATCGCTTCGTGCTTCATCAATGCGAGCTTATCGGCATCCATCAGCTTGCGCGTCGCGGGCGTCAACGGTACGTGCAGCGAGACGACGTCGGCGTCGCCGAGCAGCTCGTCGAACCGCCGCGGGGTGGTCTGCTGCTCCGCCCATACGGCGGACGTCGCGGGAATCTGCGCGTCGAAGGCGATGACGCCCATACCGAGCACGCGGCCGAGACGCGCGGTCAGCCGCCCGATGCCGCCGAAGCCGACAACGCCAAGCGTTTTGCCGGCGAGCTCGCGGCCGTTGCCGAGCGATCCGCGCGGCCACTCCCCCGCAGCAACCGCGGGCGTGCTGCCATAGGCGCCGCGCAGCAGCGTCATCGCCGTCCCGATGACGTACTCGGCGACGGCGAGCGCATTGGCCCCGGTTGCCGGGATCACCTGGATGCCCCGCGCTGCGCAGGCAGGAAGATCGATGTTGTCCAGGCCCACGCCCAGCCGGCCGATAACGCGGAGCTTGCCTGCGGCCGCGATGAGTTCGTCATCGACGCGGGTCCTGTTGCGTACGATGAGCGCGTCGGCGTTCCTGACGGCGCCGAGAAGCTCCTCACGCCGTGCGACGAGTTCCGCGTCGTAGGTCGTGGCAAATCGCCTCTGCAGCGAAGCGACGGCCGCCTCGTCCATGAATTCGGAGATGAGGACGTGCATGGGCGAACCGATCATTGCCTGTCCGACGCCGCCTCTTAGCTCTGCATCCCCCAGCGACGCACGGTTCGCGCTTCGACGGTGCGAAAGATCACGTTCTCGACCAGAAGCCCGATGACGATCACGGTGAGAAGACCGGCGAACACGCTGGGGATCTCGAGCTGATTCTTGTTCTCGTAGATGAACCAACCCAGCCCCCCGGAGCCCGACGAGACGCCGAAGACAAGCTCCGCCGCGATCAACGTCCGCCACGCGAACGCCCAGCCGATCTTGAATCCGGTGAGGATGCTGGGAAACGCCGCCGGGATCAGGATCCTGCCGACATAACCCAAGCCACGCAATCCGTAATTGCGCCCGACCATGCGCAGCGTGTTCGACACCGCCAGGAAGCCGGAGTGCGTGTTGAGCGCCACCGCCCACAGCACCGAATGGATCAGTACGAATACGATGCTGCCCGCCCCGAGGCCGAACCAGATCAGCGCGAGCGGCAGCAGCGCAATCGCCGGCAAGGGGTTGAACATCGCCGTGAGGGTTTCCAGAAAATCGGTCCCGACTCGCGACGTGATGGCGACGACGGTCAGCAGCGCGGCGAGCGCGATGCCGGCGGCGTAGCCGACGAGCAGCACCTTGATCGACGTCCAGGCCTTGGTGAGCAGCGTGCCGTGAACGAAGCCGTCGACGAAGGCGTCGACGGTCGCACCGAAGGTCGGGAACAACAATGGGTTGTTGAGCCATCGCGCATAGATCTCCCATGCCGCGGCGAGCAAAACCAGAATCACCACCTTGCGTACGATCGTTACGTTGTACACCCTTTCCCAGGCGGAGAGCGGCTTGGCGACGATGCCGAACTGCGTCGCGTCCACCGGTTGGCGATAGACGTCTTCCCGCATCGATGCAGAGTCAGACATGCGTTGCTTCCTCCTCGCCCTCGATCGCATCGGCAAAGAGCATGGCGTGAATCTTTCGCTCGAGCGCCTGCGCCTGGCCGGGATCGCCGTGCCCGCGCGGCAGGCTGTTGATCTCGGCCTTGACCTGGCCCGGATGCGGCGACAGCAACAGGATGCGGCTGGCAATCGTGATCGCCTCGGCAATCGAATGGGTGACGAACAACACCGTGAAATGCGTGTCGTCCCACAGTTGCAGCAGCTCGTCCTGCATCTTGCGCCGCGTCAGCGCGTCGAGCGCGGCAAACGGCTCGTCCATCAGCAGGACATCGGGCTCCATCGCCATGCCGCGGGCGATCGCGACCCGCTGCTTCATGCCTCCGGAAAGCGTGTGCGGAAAGCTATCGGCGAACTTGGTGAGATTGACCTTGGCGATGTACTCGAGCGCCTTGTCTGCCGCGGCTTTGGCCCCGAGCCTGCCGCTCGCGGTCAGCGCGAACATGACGTTCTCCTTGACCGTTTTCCAGGGCAGGAGCTGATCAAACTCCTGGAACACCATCATCCGGTCCGGCCCCGGACGCGTGACGAGGTCGCCTTTCAACCGGATTTCGCCTTCGACGGGATTCATGTAGCCGCCGACGGCTTTCAGCAGCGTCGACTTCCCGCAGCCGGAAGGTCCGAGCAGGATGAAACGGTCGGCCGCGAATACCTGAAAATCGACGCGGTAGGTCGCCGTAACCAGATGGTCCCGGGTCTTGTATTGCAGCGTTACGCCCCTGACGTCGAGGATCGGCGCCGCGCGCTCTGCCATGATTTCTCCTCGGGTCGGGCGCTCTATGCCGGTTCGGCTTGCCGATAGCCGCTTCAGACTTGCCACGGCAGGCGGTCGAGATCGACGTTGCCGCCGCTTAGAATGATGCCGACCGCAGCGTCCTGCACGTCGAGCGTCCGCTCGAGCAGGCAGGCGAGCGGCACCGCCGCGGACGGCTCGACGACGATTTTCATGCGCTCCCAGATCATCCGCATCGCTCGAACGATCGCCTCCTCGCTCGCCGTCCCGATCGCGCTTACCTCGGCCCGAATCGCCGCGAGCGTGCGCGGCGACAGCGTGGTACGCAAGCCGTCGGCGATGGTCGTCGCCGCAGGCAACGGCTCGATCCTGCCCGAGTGGAAGCTTCGCGCGGCGTCGTCGGCATTGGCCGGTTCCGCTCCGAAGGTCCGGATAGTGCGGTCGACCGACTTGACTGCGATGGCGGTGCCGGAGAGCAGCCCGCCGCCGCCGACCGGCGCGATCACGACGTCGAGCGCTGGCGAGTCGTCGATCAGCTCGAGTGCAGCGGTCCCCTGCCCGGCGATCACCCGCACGTCGTCGAAAGGATGCACCAGCGTCGCGCCGGTTTGGCGCTGGACCTCGGCGCAAGCCGTATCGCGTGCCGCAACTGTCGGCGCGCAGAAGTGGATGCTTGCGCCGCGGCGGCGGACATTGTCCTGTTTGACCCGTGCCGCGTTCTCGGGCATCACCACGTACGCAGGAATGCCGCGCCGCTGCGCCGCGTACGCGAGCGCCGCACCGTGGTTGCCCGACGAATGCGTCACTACGCCGCGCCTCGCCTCGGCGTCCGAGAGCGAGAATACGGCGTTGGTTGCCCCGCGCGCCTTGAAGGCGCCGGTTCTTTGCATGTTTTCGGCCTTGAACAAAAGGCGCGCGCCGACTTCCGCGTCGAGCGACCGGCACGAGAGTACCGGCGTGCGGTGCACGTACGGCGCAATGCGCGCCTGCGCCGATCGGATCGCGTCGAGATCCGGCAGAGCAATCGCGCCCGGCACGGATAGAGCTTCGGGCATCAGCTCCCCGGAAGCGCGTGGGCGTCGGGAAAGAAGAGGTCCTTCCACGAGTCTGGCTTCGTCTTGATCGTACCGGTCTTGAGCATGAAGTCGACGTATTTCATCACGTTCTGCGGCGTGGTCGTGAAGACGATCGCCGGGTCGTTCAGCAGCGCCAGAATATCCTGCACCGTATCTTTGTCTTTTGAGATCCGAAGATACGCCTCGGCAGCCGCCTTGCGGTCGGCGTTGATCCCGTTGATCGCCTCGTCGAGCGCCTTGACGAACGCGCTGTAAATGCGCGGGTTATCGGCGCGGAATTTCGACGTCGTCCAAACGACGTTGAACGTCGCAGGGCCGCCCAGAACGTCGTAGGAGTTCAGAACCGTGTGTATCGCCGGGTTTTTCAGCTGCCGGTACTGGAAAGGCGGCGAGCCGAAGTGCGCCGTGATCTCCGACTGTCCCGAGAGCAGCGCTATGTGCGCATCGGGGTGCGAAAGAGCCACGGTAAGCGCGTCGAGCTTGTTCTGCTGGCCCTCGCCGAACGCCTTTTCCGCTGCCATCTGCAGCGTCACCGCCTGGATCGACACCTTGACTGCCGGTAACGCGATCCTGTCTCTGTCGGTAAAGTCCTTGATGGTTTTCACGGCGGGATTGCGCGTGTTGAGATACAGCGGCATCGAGTTGATCGCGACAATCGCCTTGACGTCGAGATTGCCCCTTGTGCGCGACCACAGCGTCACCAGCGGCCCGACCCCGCCCGACGCGAATTGCAGGCTGTTCGACAGCAGCGCTTCGTTCATCACGTTGCCGCCGGCGAACTTCGCCCAGCCCACCTTGAGATCGGGAATGCCGTTGACCCGGGCGTGCTTCTCGATGAGCTTCTGCTCTTCCATGAGCATCAGCGGCAGGTAGCTGATGCCATACTGCTGTGCGACATTGATCTCGGTCAGCTCGGCTCGCGCGTCGACCGCAACGCAGAGCGCCGCGGCGATGAGCACGGGCATCCACAGCCGAGCCCGGCGCACGGAGAGGTTCCGCATGAGTTCCCTTCCGTAGCAAATGGCGAGGTGCCGATTATAGAGGCCGGTGGACACCCGCGTAACCCGTTGCACGGCCCCTGTCCGACGCACCGCTGCCGCTCAGGCGCTCTCGTAGAGTCGCGTGAGAACGAATTCGCGATGGCCGAGCGCCTCGGCCGCAGTCAGCCGCCCGTTCGCGGTGCGAAACATCATGTCGATCAGCTTGTCGCCGGCCTGGTCCATCGTGATCTCTCGCTGCAGCAGCCCCGACGTGTCCACATCGACATGCTCGCTCATCGTGCGCACCGTCCGGGGATTGGCGCAGATCTTGATCACCGGCAGGATCGGATTGCCGATGACGTTGCCCTGTCCGGTCGGAAAGAAATGGACGACGAAACCCGCAGCAGCACATAGCGTCACCATCTCCGCGGCAGCCGATGAGCTGTCCATGAACCACAACCCCGCGCGCGTCGGCAGCTCCGCTTTGTCGAGCACGCCGTCGATGACGCACTTCTTGCCGATCTTCTGGATGTTGCCGAGCGCTTTCTCCTCGATCGTCGTCAAACCCCCGGCGATGTTGCCCTTGGTCGGCTGCGAGTCGGACAGGTCGGAGGTCTTGTGGCGACTGATCACTTCCTGGTAGCGATCGAACACGCGCATGAAGTCGGCACGCACCTTGTCGTCACGGCAGCGCGACGCGACGATCTGCTCGCCGCCGGTCAATTCCGTCGTCTCGCCGAAGACGAGGGTGCATCCAATCTCGTACAGCTTGTCGAACGCGTTGCCTACCGTAGGGTTGGAGCCGCAGCCAGAGGTCGTATCCGATTCCCCGCACTTGCACGAGACCCAGAGGTCCTTGAGCGCGCATTCGACGCGCTGCTCCTCGCTGGCGTATTGCAGATACTCCTTGGCGATTTTCGATGCGCGCATGATCGTGTCGTGATCGCCGTGCAGCTCGATGCCGAAGCCGGTGACGGGCTTGCCCGTCGACGCGATCCCGTCTACGACGCGCTTCGTCCAGCCTTCCTCGATGCCGATGACGACGACCGCCGCGACGTTGGGGTTGGAGCCGGCGCCGATCAGCGTCCGGAAATGCAGTTCGAGATCGGCGCCGAACTGAAGCCGCCCATAGGGATGCGGTATCGCCAGCGTTCCCTTGACGTTGTGTGCGACGGCCTCGGCGGCGGTATTCGACAGGTCGTCTACCGGGAGGATGATGACGTGATTGCGCACGCCGACGCGACCGTTGTCGCGGCGGTATCCCAAGAAGCTCGATTGCATATTTGTCTCTTCAGTGTGCCGCGGTTGAACGAGGACCGAGCGACAACGTTGGCGGCCGTACGCGCCGCGCGCTACCAGCGCTTGGTCTTGATGTTGTGCACATGGGCATGTTGCCCGGTTTTGATCGGCGCCACGACCTGGCCGATGTCCACGCCGTATTTGATCACCGTGTCGCCGACGACCATATCCTTGAGAGCCACTTTGTGTCCCAGCGGAATGTCCTGAACGCAGGGCAACGAGATCGTGCGGTTCTCGTCGAGGATCAGCCCGGTCAACGTCTGTCCCGCCTTGACGCCCTCGACGACGACGACGGCGACGGAGTCTTCGGGATCGTGAAGAACACAGTGAATCACGCGCTTGCTCCTGTCTGAGCGGATACTTGCCGATCAAAATATGGTATCGCGGCGCTTCGGCCCCAAGCAATCATGCCGGCTCGATGCGCCGAGGCATCACCGGCGGACTCAGCGCCCGAAGTTGCTAAAAGTCAAACTCCGATTGCGCCACCGGCGCGAAGTAGCGCCGATGCACCGCACACGGACCGTGCTGGCGCAACGCCGCCAGATGCTCCGGCGTGGCGTACCCCTTGTGCCGCGCAAAACCGTAGGCGGGGTAGTCGCGGTCGAGCTCTACGAGCAGCGCGTCGCGCACGGTCTTGGCGAGGATCGACGCTGCGGCGATCGCGGCGATCACTCGATCGCCGTCGACAATCGCGCGGGCGGGATATTCGATCGCGGGGCAATGCAGGCCGTCGATCCACACGACCTCGGGCCGTGTCGCGAGGCGCTCGATCGCGCGCCGCATCGCGAGCAGCGTCGCCTGCAGGATGTTCAGGGCGTCGATTTCGGCAACGCCGCTTTCGGCAACCGCCCAGGCGACGGCACGGGCGCGGATCTCGATCGCGAGCTCTGCACGCACCGGTGGACTCAGGAGCTTGGAATCGCGCAAGCCGCGAATACGCCGTTCCGGGTCGAGGATCACCGCCGCCGCAACCACGGGCCCCGCCAGCGGTCCGCGGCCCGCCTCGTCGACGCCGGCGATCAGCATGCCACTCCCGCGAGTCGCAGCTCAGTTGCGACTGCATCCGCCGCGATCGTCGCCGTATCAGCGGTAAGCGACCGTGCCATCACCGCGAACAGCGCTTCGAGGCGCCGCCGCGTCACGGTGTCGTCGTAGAGATTGAGCGCCGCGCGCGCCAGATTCGGCGCCGTCGCCTCGGTCTGCAGGAATTCCGGCACCACGAAGCGTCCGGCGAGCACGTTGGGCAGTCCGACATAAGGCAGCAGCAACTTACGCGCGACGATACGCGCGGTCAGCGGGTTCACTCGATAGAAGATCAGATGCGGGCACCGCGACAGCGCGGCCTCGAGCGTCGCCGTTCCCGACGCGACGATACCGACGTCAGCCGCTCGCAGCGCCTGGTCGGCGTGGCCGTATAGGATGGTGAGCGGCAAAGTTTCGAGCTGCAGACGCTGGTGGACGGCTTCAAAATACTCGCGTGTCTCCCGGCTGACCAGTGGCACCAGAAACTTCGCTGTGGGCTGCGCCTCGAGGATCTCTGCGGCGGCCGTAAGCAGGAGCTCGCTGTGCATCTCGAGCTCGGACACGCGGCTTCCGGGGAGGAGCGCGAATGCGGGCTCTCTCGCGTCGAGCTTGAGGACTTCGCGCGTCTCCCGCCGGCTCGTCGCGGTCGCCGCCTCAGCCGCCAGTGGATGGCCGACGAAAGTGACCGGTAGACCCGCTTCCGCATAAAGCGGCGGTTCGAAGGGAAATAATGCCAGCAACCGGTTGGCCGAACGCGCGATCGCACCGATGCGCTCGCGTCGCCATGCCCAGACCGACGGGCTCACGTAGTGGATCGTGCGCACACCCGCCCGCTTGAGCGCGGCTTCCAGGCCGAGATTGAAGTCCGGGGCATCGATGCCGATAAACAGCGTCACCTTCGCAGCCAGCAGGCGCCGCCTGACATCGCGCCGGATGAGCAGCAGTGCAGGCAGTTCACTTATCACCTCGGCGTAGCCCCTCAACGCCAGCCTCGACATCGGGTACCACGCCTCGCATCCCGCAGCCTCCATGCGCGGCCCGGCGATACCGGCGAAGCGCGCGGTCGGAATCCGTGCCCGCACCGCGCGGACCAGCTCCGCGCCGAGTGCGTCGCCCGACGCTTCGCCGGCGACGATGCCGATCGTCATCCCTTCGCCCCCGGGCGCATCGACAAGATCCAGCACCTGTGCCGTCAACGGATGATCCCGCGTCCCGGCGTCTCCAGAAACTTGGCCATGATCTCGAGCGCCGGGACCGCGCCGGCTTCGGCCGCAATCGCCGCGCGTGCTTCGTCAAGCGAGAGCTTGTTGCGGTACAGCGCTTTATAGGCGCGGCGGATCGCGGCGATATCGCCCGCGGCGAATCCGCGCCGGCGCAGGCCCTCGCTGTTGGTGCCGTGCGGTTTCGCCGGATACCCGGACGCGGTGACGAACGGCGGCACGTCCTGCAGCACGATCGATCCCGCGGCGACCATGGCATGCGCGCCGATGCGGCAGAACTGATGCACGCCGACGAATCCCCCCAGCACTGCATGATCGCCGATGACGACGTGGCCCGCGAGCTGCGCATTGTTCGAAAACGTCGTGTCATTGCCCACGACACAATCGTGCGCAACGTGGGCGTAGGCGAGAATCCAGTTGCGATCGCCGATCGTCGTGGTGCCCCTGTCCAGCGCAGTGCCGGCGTGAATGGTGACGAACTCACGGATGACGTTTTCGTCGCCGATCTCGGTTGCGGTCGGCTCGCCCCCGTATTTGCGGTCCTGCGGGATCTCGCCGACCGACGCGAACTGGAAGATGCGGTTGCCGCGGCCGATGCGCGTGCGACCGGCGATCACGACGTGGCTTGCAATCGTCGTTCCCGCGCCGACCTCCACCTCGGGACCGATCACCGCAAAGGGTCCGACGCGGACATCCGGCGCAAGGCGGGCTCCGGCGGCGACCATCGCCGTGGGATGGACGTGCTCCAAATTGTGTCCCTTACGCCTGCACGTCGCGCACGGCTGCCATGAGCTCGGCCTCCGCCACGAGTTCGCCGCCGACGTTCGCCTTAGCTGCGAATTTGAACACGTTGCGCACGACGTTGAGCTCCACCGACTCGAGGACGAGTTGGTCGCCGGGAAACACCGGCCGCTTGAAGCGCGCATCGTCGATGCCGGCGAAGAACAGCAACGACTTGCCGTCGGGACGCTCTCCGCGGGTGATGTAGGCAAGAATCGCCGACACCTGCGCGAGCGCTTCGATGATGAGAACACCGGGCATCACCGGGTAGCCTGGAAAATGACCCTGGAAGAACGGCTCGTTGATCGTCACGTTCTTGACGGCCTTGATGCGTTGTCCCGCTTCGCACTCGAGCACTCGATCGACCAGCAGGAACGGATAACGGTGCGGCAGGTGCCGCATGATCTCGTTGATGTCCATGCTCGGCACGATCAGGTCTCCTCGTCCTTTTGCGCGCGCTCCAGCACGCGCAACCGCGCGAGTATCGAGCCCAAGCGGCGTGAAGCGGCCGCGACGCGCCTCCACTCCCGATGCGGCAAGGCGGGGAACGTCCCCGTATAGACGCCCGGCGATTGGATCGAGTCGAATACCCCGGTTGCGGCCGAGATCACCGTGCCGTCGGCGATTTCGAGGTGTCCGCTGATCATTGCCGCGCCGCCAATCTTGCAATTGCGGCCGATCGTCGTGCTGCCCGCGATGCCGACGCAGCCCGCAATCGCCGTGTGCGCTCCGATGTGGCAATTGTGGCCGACCTGGATCTGGTTATCGAGCTTGACGTCGTCGTCAATCACCGTATCGCCGATCGCACCGCGGTCGATGGTCGTATTGGCGCCGATCTCAACGTCCGCGCCGACAACGACCCGGCCGAGCTGCGGGATCTTGAGCCAGCGCCCGTCCTGTTCCGCCATGCCGAAGCCGTCCGCGCCGATGACCGCCCCGCTGTGGACGATCGTGCGCGGACCGATCGCCGAACGCGGGTAAACGACGACGTGAGGGTACAGCAGACAGTCGTCACCGACAGCGCAATCCTCGCCGATCACCGTTCCCGCACCGACCGTCGCGCGCTCGCCGACATGGGTACGCTCGCCGATCACCGCGTGCGCGCCGATCGCAGCGCTGGCCGCCACGCGCGCGCTCCCCGCGACGACGGCGGTCGGATGGACTCCCGGCACCGGCGCCCGCGGCGGGTGCAGCATGGCGGCGACTCGCGCGTAGGTTGCATACGGATTCGCTGTCACGAGCTTGGGCAAGGCCGTGGCCGGCGCGTCGTCCGGCGCGACGATCACCGCGCTCGCGCGCGTTTCCGCGAGTCGCCCGCGATACTTCCGATTGGACAGGAAGGCGATGGCGCCCTTGCCCGCGGAATCGAGCGTGGCGACCCGGTCGATGACCACGTCGCCATCGCCGGCGAGCTCGGCGCCGCAGCGCTCGGCGAGTTGACGCAGGGAAAACCCGACAGCGTCTGGTGAGCCCATGCGCCCTCGCGCCGCGCTGCCGCAGGTTGCTCGCCTACTTGTCGGCGAGCGCCTTGATCACCTTGTCGGTGATGTCGATTCGCGTGCTCGCGAACACCACCGGGTCCTGCAGGATCAAGTCGAACTTTTCCGCCTCGGCAATCTGCTGAATCACCTTGTTGGCGCGCTCCTGCACGGCTGCCAGCTCTTCGTTGCGACGCAGGTTCAAGTCCTCGCGGAACTCGCGCTGAAGTCGCTGCAGGTCGCGGCTCATGTTGGCGAGGTCGCGCTCCTTATTGCGACGGTCGCTCTCGGCCATCGTGACGCCGTCCTTCTCGAGCAGAGCCTGGAGGTCGCGCACCTGCTTGGAGAGCTTCTGGATGTCGGCGTCGCGGCCGGCGAATTCCTTCTCCAGCTTCTGCTGTGCCCGCTTCGCCGGCGTAGCTTCGCGGAACAGCCGCTCGGTGTTGACGAACCCGATCTTGTAATCGCCGCCCTGAGCGAACGCCAGGGTCGCGGCCAGCGCCAGAACCAGCGCGCCGACAGTAAGCGTAAACGAATGCCTCATGCCACGTTTCTCCTGCTCCGAGGCCGTGAATACCGACCTCTCAAAACACCGTCCCCACCTGGAACTGGAAATGCTGCACGCGGTCACCGATTTTCTTGTTGACCGGGTAGCCGTAACTGAACTTGAGCGGTCCGACCGGAGAGTTCCATGCCACGCCCGCGCCGACGGAATACCGGAACGACTCAAGCTGCGGCTGCGAACCATTGTCGTAGATCTGGCCGGCATCCGCGAACACCGACAGCCGGACCGACTGATCGTTTGCTTTGGCGCCCGGCAACGGAAAGAACAACTCGGCGTTGCCGATGATCTTGCGCCTGCCGCCGATCGTGTTGCCCCGGTTGTCCTGCGGACCGAGCGACGCCGTATCGTAGCCGCGAACCGAACCCACGCCACCCGCATAATACGCCTTGAAGAACGGGAGCGGTTTGTTGCCGAGGCCGCCGGCATAGCCGACGTCGCCGCGCAGCATCCAGACAAGGTTCGCCGGGAGCGGGGTGAACCACTGAAGCAAGTAGTTCAGCTTGTAGTAGGACAGGTCGCCGATCGGCATGCCCCATTCTACCGCCGCGCTTTGGAGCAGCCCCCGGGTAGGGAACAGAATGCTGTCGCGCGTGTCGCGCGACCAGCCGCCGCTGGTGATGTAACTGTTCGTCGACGAGCCGAACTTGGTGACGAAGTCGACATAGATAGGCGGGCTGCCGGCGGCCAGCGACAGATTCGTGTGCTCGTAGCGGAAGGCGATGAGCACGCTGTCGGTCTCGGTCACGGGCACGCCGAATCCAACCGCCGCACCCAGGGTCCTCGAGGAGTATTGCGCGATCGGCAGCGACGAAGAATCGATGCTCTTGTCGTAGACCTCGATCGTCCGTGCGACACCATCGGTTGTCCAGTACGGTTCGCTGTAAGTCACGGCGACCGTGCGATTTACGCGGCTCGTGTTGGCAGACGCGATCAGCGCGTTACCGGTGCCGAAAACGTTGTTCTGCGAAACCGATCCCGTGAGCACCAGACCGTCGGCACTGGAAAACCCGACGCCGACGAGCAGGTTGCCGGTCGACTTTTCGGTCACCGTCACATCGAGATCGACCTGGTCGGGGCTGCCCGCCACGGCGGGTGTTTCGACGTTCACGTCGTCGAAGAAGTTGAGCCGGGTGATGCGCACTTTGGAACGTTCGATCCGCGTCGCGTCGTACCAGGCACCCTCGAGCTGGCGCAGCTCGCGCCGAATCACCTCGTCGCGGGTCTTGGCATTGCCGCTGATATTGATCTTGCGGATGTAGACGCGGCGTCCCGGGTCGATGAAGAACGTGAATGACGCCGTTCGTTTCTCCCGGTCGATCTCGGGGACGGCGTTGACGTTGGCGAAGGCGTACCCGTCGCTGCCCAGGCGGTCGGACAACGCTTTCGCTGACTGCGTGAGCTTTTCGCGCGAATACACGTCGCCGGGATGGACCTGGACCAGGCGCATCAGCTCCGGCTCGGGCAGAAGCAGCTCGCCGGCAAGCCGCACATCGCCGATGCTGTACTTCGGGCCCTCGGTGATATTGATCGTGATGTAAATCTGCTCCTTGTCCGGAGTGATCGAAACCTGCGTCGAATCGACCTGAAACTCGAGGTAACCGCGATTCGTGTAATAGCTGCGCATCGTCTCCAGGTCGGCTTGCAGCTTCTGCTTCGAGTACTGGTCATTCTTGGTGTACCAGGTGAACCACCCCGGCGTCGAAAGCTGCATTTCCTTGATCAGCACGCTCTCGGGAAACGCCTGGGCGCCGACGATGTTGATATTGGCGATCTTCGCGACATCGCCCTCCTCGACGGTGAAGTTCACCGCGACGCGGTTGCGCTCCTGCGGCGTTACCGTGGTCGTGACCTGCACGGCGTAATAGCCGCGATTGATGTACTGGCGCTTGAATTCCTGCTCCGCCCGATCGAGCGCCGAGCGGTCGAAGATGCGCGACTCGACCACGCCGATATCCTTTAGCGCCTTGCGCAGCGTGTCCTTGTCGAATTCCTTGGTGCCGACGATATCGATCTGGCTGATCGTCGGGCGCTCCTGGACGATGACGACCAGCACGCCGCCCTCGGCCTCGAGTCGCACGTCGCGAAAAAAACCGGTCGCATACAGCGCCTTGATCGCGGCGGATGCTTTTTCATCGTCGACCCGGTCGCCGACCTTGATCGGCAGATAGTTGAACACGGTCCCGGCGTCGGTGCGCTGCACCCCTTCGACGCGGATATCCCTGACGGTAAAAGGCTCGAATGCCAGCGCAGCGGGGGCGAACCGCGCCGAAAGCAAGACCGCTAGCAACGCGAGCCCCGCCTTGATCCTGACGGAGACGCGCGGCGCAACAGCCCGCGCGCCCCGGCGGGCATCAAAGGAAGCGGGAAATATCATTGAAAAGCGCCAAAGCCATCAACAGGGCCAGCACGGCCATGCCGATGCGCTGGCCGACCTCGAGGACGCGGTCGGAAACGGGACTGCCCTTGAAAATCTCGACGAGATAATACAACAAGTGTCCGCCATCGAGTAAGGGCACTGGCAGCAGATTGAGGACGCCGAGACTGATGCTGATCAGCGCGAGGTAGCCGATGAAGGTGAGGATGCCGGCCTGTGCGGACTGCCCGGCGTAATCGGCCATTGTCAGCGGACCACTGATGTTCTTCAGCGACGCGCCGCCCGTAAGAATGCGCCCGAGCATCTTCACCGTGAATACCGATAGCTCCCACGTCTTGACCGCCCCCTCAACGAGCGCCTCCGCGGGCCCATAGCGCACGGTCACCGCCAGATTCGCAGCGGTCGACGGATCGATCGACAGCCGCATGCCCGCGATGCCGATCGTGCGCCCGTTCTGCTCGGTCGATTCGGGTACGAGCGTGGCATCGAAATCGCGGCCGTCGCGACGAAGCGTGAAGCGCAATTGCTCGCCGGGATGCGCGTTGGTCGCCGCGGCGACGTCGGCCGGCGAGCGCATGATCTCCCCCTTTATCGCAACGATGGCATCGCCTTCCTGCAAACCTGCCGCGTGCGCGGGCTTGCCGGGTAGGACCGCGTGCACGCGCGGCGCGCCCAAGTCGATCTTCAGGCCGAGCGCAGCCATGAAGTTGCCTTCCCAATCGGCGGGCGGCAACGAGTCGAGCGACAGCGTGCGCGTAACGCGCGTGCCGTCCGGGCGTTCAATCGAGAGCGCCGTGCGATCGTCGCCCGAGATGCGCAACAGCCGCCAGCGCAGATCCTGCCACGAGCGCACGGGCTCACCGTCGACTGCCCTGACGATATCGCCTGCAGCCAGGCCGGCGACGGCCGCGGGCGACGCCGGCGGAGGTGACGCGAGTACTGCGCGCTGTCCCGGAATGCCGATCATGTATGTGCCCGCGAAAAGCAGAATCGCGAGCAGCAGGTTGGCGAGCGGCCCGGCAGCGACGATTGCGATCCGCTTCCACACGCTCTGTCGATTGAACGCGCGCGGCCGGTCCGCCGGAGCGACATCGCCCTCGCGCTCGTCGACCATCTTCACGTATCCGCCGAGCGGAACCGCCGAGAGCGCCCATTCCGTAGCGTCGCGGCCGATCCGCCGCGACCAGACAACGCGGCCGAAACCGATCGAGAAGCGCAGCACCTTGACGCCGGCGAGCCGAGCGACGACATAGTGGCCGAGCTCGTGGAACGTGATCAGAACGCCGAGCGTAACGAC
Source organism: Pseudomonadota bacterium (assembly GCA_030854785.1). Taxonomy (GTDB): domain Bacteria; phylum Pseudomonadota; class Gammaproteobacteria; order Burkholderiales; family Casimicrobiaceae; genus PALSA-1003. Next base: position 13,656 of record JALYSM010000129.1, on the reverse strand, counting down.
GAATGCAAGGACCTTCTGCGCGACGTCGATCATGCGGTTACGGCCTGCCGGCCGAGCAACTGTCGCGCCAGCGCGCGACCCGCGCGATCGGCTTCGAGCGCGTCGGCTAGCGAGGCGACGGGACACGCCGGCAGGCACGCGAGCGACTCCGCGCACACGCGGGCGATGTCGAGAAAACCGATTCCGCGCTCGAGGAAAGCCGCGACCGCCTCCTCGTTCGCGGCGCTGAGCGTCGCCGGTGCGCTGCCGCCAGCAACGAGCGCGGCGTACGCCAGCCCGAGGCAGGGAAACCGCGCTGCGTCCGGAGCGGCGAAATGGAGTGCGCCGATCTGTGCGAGGTCGAGCGGCGCCACGCCCGCCTCGATGCGCTCGGGCCATGCCAGCGCCTGCGCGATTGGCGTGCGCATGTCGGGATTGCCGAGCTGCGCCAGCACGGAGCCGTCGACGTATTCGACCAGCGAGTGGACGATGCTCTCAGGATGGATGACGACCTCGATCTGATCGGGCGCCGCGCCGAAAAGCCAATGGGCTTCGATGACTTCGAGGCCCTTGTTCATCATCGTCGCCGAATCGACCGAGATCTTGCGGCCCATGCGCCAGCGCGGATGGTCACAGGCCTGGTCCGGCGTGACGCCGCCGAGCTCGCCGAATGGCGTGCTGCGGAACGGACCGCCCGAGGCCGTGAGCAGGATCCGCCGTACGCCGCCCTTTTCGGGCGCGCCCGCATAAGCCGCCGGCAGACACTGGAAGATCGCGTTGTGCTCGCTATCGATCGGCAGGAGCGTCGCGCCGCCTTCCCGGACGGCCGCCATGAATACGCCGCCCGCGAGCACCAGCGTCTCCTTGTTGGCGAGCAGGATGCGCTTGCCGGCGCGCGCCGCCGCCATCGTCGGCGCGAGTCCCGCGCCGCCGACGATGGCCGCGACAACGGAATCGATCTCCGGCAGCGTCGCGGCTTCGCACAAGCCTTCGGCACCCGAGAGCACCCGCGTCGCCAGGCCTTCGCGGCGAACCGCCGACGCAAGCTCGTGCGCCGCGTCCGGATCGAGCAATGCGGCGTACGGCGGCCGGAAACGGGTGACGAGTTCGAGCAACCGTTGCCACTGCCGCTTTGCCGCCAGTGCCGTCACCGCAAAGCGATCGGGATGCCGCGCGACAACGTCCAACGTCGATGCGCCGATCGATCCGGTCGCGCCGAGGAGCGTTATCTTGCGTGCCGGGTGCGCCATCGTCTTCATCGGATCGCATACTGGACGACAAGGGCAGCCGCCGGCATCGCCGCGAGCAGCGCATCGATGCGGTCGAGAATGCCACCGTGCCCGGGCAGGATGCGCCCGCTGTCCTTCACGCCGCGCTGCCGCTTCAACTGCGATTCGAACAGGTCGCCGACGATCGACAGTGCGGTGAGCGCGAGGACCAGCGCAAGCCAGGCCGCCAGCGCGCCGAGCGTCATTGCGCGGGTGTAGCCGGCTTCCGGCGCGAACCAGAGCAAGCCAAGCGCATAGAGACCGGTGGCGAGCAGCGCGCCGTAGACTCCCTCCCAGGTCTTGCCCGGACTGATCGCCGGCGCGAGCTTGCGCTTGCCGAAAGCGCGGCCGCTGAAGTAAGCGGCGGTGTCCGCGATCCAGACGATCGCCATCATGGCGAGCAGCAACAGCGGCGAGCGGGCCTGGATCTGCACCACCGCCACCCACGTCGCGATGAGAGCCAGCCAGCCGATCACTGCGAGCGCGAGCTTCGACTCGACCCGCCAGCCCGCCGCGAGCCACGCCGGCGCCAGCAGCGCCCAGAACAGCGTTGCCGTGCCGCAGATGAACAGCGGTATCGCCTCGGGCCAGCCGCCTTCCGACTGGAAGCCGCTACTGGGAACGAACAGCAAATCGAGTCCGATCAGGAACGTGCCGGCAACGAACAGCAGCCACATCGCTCTCCGGTAGCCGGCAAGGTCGGCCCACTCGACCGCTGCAACGCCCACGATCGCCAGCGTGAAGATGCCCCAGCCGCGCGGGTCGAGCCAGAACAGAGCCCCGAGCGTCAAAGGGATCAGCACGGCTGCGGTCAGAATGCGCGTCTTGAGCATCGTGTGGAATCTCAGCGGCTGGCCTCGACCTGCTCGCTCGTGCGCCCGAAACGGCGCTCGCGCTGCTGGAAGAACGCGATCGCCGTCTCCACCGCAGCGGCATCGAAGTCGGGCCAGAGCAGATCGGTGAAGTAGCACTCAGTATAGGCGAGCTGCCAGAGCAGGAAATTGGAGATCCTCTGCTCGCCGCCGGTGCGGATGAACAGGTCCGGTTCCGGCGCATAGGCCATCGACAGGAATTGCTCCAGCGCTTCGGGCTCGAAGCTCAACGCCGCCTCCGGCTTCGCCGCGATGAGCTTGTGCGCCGCTTGCGCGATGTCCCAGCGACCGCCGTAGTTGGCGGCGACCGTGAGGGTGAGACGAGTGTTCCCCGCGGTAAGCGCCTCGCCGGCCGCGACCAGCTCGCGGATTCGCGGCTCGAAGCGCGCCGTATCGCCGATCACCTTGAAGCGGATGCCGTTCTCGTCGAGCTTGACCACTTCCTGCTCGAGCGCCCGCAGAAAGAGCTGCATCAGGATCGATACCTCTTCGGCAGGGCGGCGCCAGTTCTCGCTCGAAAAAGCAAAGAGCGTCAGGAACTCGACGCCGCGCTCGATGCACGCGCGCACCGTCGTGCGCACGGCTTCGACGCCCTTCCGGTGGCCCGCGACGCGCGGCAGCATGCGCTGTTTTGCCCAGCGGCCATTGCCGTCCATGATGATCGCGATGTGCCGCGGGACTTTGCGCGGCGCAGGGATTTCGCGCGTGGAGCTTTCGAACACCGGAAGCGGCCAGGGCGGCAGAGGGGATTCGTTGCGTGGCGAATGCGATGGACGGGCGACGCCCGCGCTCAGACCGCCAGCAAATCCGTTTCCTTGGCCTGGAGCACTTTGTCGATCTCGGCGATGAACCGGTCGGTGAGCTTCTGGACATCGACCTGTGCGTGCCGCTCATCGTCTTCAGAGACTTCGTGATCCTTGAGCAGTTTCTTCAGATGCTCGTTCGTGTCGCGCCGGATATTGCGCACGGCGATACGCGCATTCTCGGCCTCGTGCCGAACCACCTTGATCAATTCCTTGCGCCGATCTTCCGTGAGCGGAGGCATCGGCACCCGGATCACGTCGCCGGAGGTCGCCGGATTGAGGCCGAGATCCGAGTCCCGGATCGCCTTTTCGACAACCTGGACCATCTTCTTCTCCCACGGCTGCACCGCGATCGTCCGCGCGTCGGCCAGCGTAACGTTGGCGACCTGATTGATCGGCATCATCGAGCCGTAATAGTCGACCTGGATGTGGTCGAGCAGGCCCGTATGGGCGCGGCCGGTCCGCACCTTCTGATAGTCATGCTTGAGAGCGTCGACCGTCTTCTGCATTTTTTGCTCGGCGGATTTCTTGAGGTCTGCAATCATCGGCTCCTGGCCTCTCTAACAGTGAACGAGCGTGCCCTCGTCCTCGCCCATGACGACGCGCTTCAGCGCGCCGGGCACGAAGATGCTGAAAACCTTGAGGAGCATGTTCTGGTCGCGGCAAAGTGCCAGCGCGGTCGCATCCATCACCTTGAGGTTCTTGACGATCGCCTCGTCGAAGGTCAAGGTCGGATAGCGCTTCGCCGCCGGGTCTCCCTTCGGGTCGGAGGTATACACGCCGTCGACTTTGGTGGCCTTGAGCACGATGTCGACGCCCATCTCGCGCCCGCGCAGCGCCGCGGCGGTGTCGGTTGTGAAGAACGGATTGCCGGTGCCGGCGGCGAAGATGACCACCTTGTTCTCCTCGAGGTAGCGCAGCGCCTTGCCCCGAATGTACGGCTCGGCGACCTGCTCGATCGACAGCGCCGACTGCACGCGCGAAACGAGCCCGGCGCGGCGCATCGCGTCCTGCAGCGCCAGCGCGTTCATCAGCGTCGCCAGCATCCCCATGTAGTCGGCGGTCGCCCGATCCATGCCCGCGGCGCCGGGCGCGACGCCGCGAAAGATGTTGCCGCCGCCGATCACGACGGCGACCTGCACACCGAGCCGGACGATCTCGCCGATTTCAGCAACGATGCGATCGATCACTTCGCGGTTGATGCCGTAGGGGTCGTCGCCCATGAGCGCTTCGCCCGACAGCTTGAGCAGTACGCGCTTGTACGCAGGCTCGGTCCGCGCGGCCGCTGCGGCAGTGGGCAACGTCGCGACAATCGGTCCAGTCATGGCGGTGCGCTCCGGTCGGTCCATCTAGAACTTAGAACTGCGCCAAGCGCGGCGGCTCAGGCTGTCTTGGCCATCGCGGCAACCTCCGCCGCAAAATCATCCCTCTTCTTGTCGATGCCCTCACCGACGACATAGAGCTCGAAACCCCTGACGGACGCGCCTTTCGTCTTCAGGTAGTTCTCGATCGACAGGTCGGGATCCTTGACGAACGGTTGGCCGAGCAGCGTCACCTCGGACAGGAACTTGTTGATCCGGCCGTCGACCATCTTGGCGACGATATCCGCAGGCTTCCCCGACTCTGCGGCCTGCGCCGCGTAGATCGCGCGCTCGCGCTCGATCAGGTCCAGGGGCACCTCGTCCCGCGCAACGCACACCGGCCGTACCGAGGCGACCGATGCCGCGATGTGCATCGCGATGTCCTTGCCCGTCTGCTCGTCGCCGCCTTCGTACGCGACCGTCACGCCGATGCGGCCGCCGCCGTGCAGGTACTGCGCGAGCCTGCCGGGGGTAGAGAGCTGGACGAAGCGGCGGATCGACACATTCTCGCCGATCTTCTGCACCAGCGCCTGCCGCGCGATTTCCACGGTTCCACCGTCGAGCGCCGAGGCCGATAGCGACGCAGCGTCGGGTGGGTCCCTCTCGGCGACGACCTGCGCCAGCTTCCGGGCGAACGCAATGAAATCGGCATTGCGGGCAACGAAATCGGTTTCGCAGTTGAGCTCGACCATTGCGCCAGTCTTGCCGTCGGCTGCAACGAAGGCGCCGATCACGCCCTCGGCGGCGATTCGGTCCGCGGCTTTCGACGCTCTCGCGCCGCTCCTGACGCGGAGCAGTTCCTCAGCCTTCGCCGCGTCGCCGCCGGTTTCGGAGAGCGCTTTCTTGCATTCCATCATCGGCAGCCCCGTCCGGCTGCGCAGATCCATCACCATGCGTGCGGTAATTTCCGCCATGCTGCTTGCTCCAGGTCTTCGAGTTGCGCCCGGCGCGTCGAGCGCCGAGCAACGCATTGCGTTTGTCCATTCCCGCCGGTCCTGCAGGGCTGCCGCGAGCGCCGATCAAAGGCGGCCGCCGACCGCTTATTCCCGGCGTCATGCGCTCGCTTCGTCTCCCGATACTTCGACGAACTCATCGGGCTGAACGATCTCCTGGATCACCTGACTGCGACCTTCCAGGATTGCGTCGGCGATACCGCGCGCGTACAGCCGAATCGCGCGGCTCGAGTCGTCGTTGCCGGGGATCACATAGGCGATGCCATCGGGCGAGTGATTGGTATCGACCACGCCCACGATCGGAATGGCGAGCTTTTTCGCTTCCGTCACCGCGATCTTCTGGTAGCCAACGTCGATGACGAACAGCGCGTCGGGCAGCGCGTTCATCTCCTTGATGCCGCCGAGGCTGCGGTTGAGCTTCCCCATCTCGCGCTGCAGGGTCAGCGCTTCGCGCTTGCTCATTTTTTCGAACGTGCCGTCCTGCGCCATCGCTTCGAGATCCTTCAGGCGCTTGATCGACACCTTGACGGTCTTGAAGTTGGTCAGCATGCCGCCGAGCCAGCGGTGGTCGACGTAGGGCATGCCTGCCCGCTGCGCCTCCTCGGCGACGATTTCGCGCGCCTGGCGCTTGGTGCCGACGAAAAGGATCGTGCCGCGGTTCATGGCCAGTTGGCGGATGTATTTGATCGCCTCCTGGTACATCGCCATCGTCTTCTCGAGATTGACGATGTGAATCTTGTTGCGCTGGCCGAAGATATAGTCCGCCATCTTCGGGTTCCAGTAGCGGGTCTGGTGGCCGAAATGCACTCCGGCTTCCAGCATTTGACGCATTGTTACCGACATCACTAAACTCCTTGTCAGGGTTGGGCCTCGATCCGTCATCGGGCCGAGCGCGGTTTTCGAGCCGCACAAGGCACCCTGAACGGGCGGATCTGCGAATTGCTCGGCTGCAGCGGGTCGAATTCAGGCGGTTGCGGCGGGGCAGGCAACATTGCCTTTCACCCCGTTTGCCCGCATTTACCCCGAATCGCCGCATTACCTTCCCGGCGACCGCGGCCAAACCAAGCTAACATTCGATTTTAGCATAGTTTTCCCAGCCCGATCAGCGCAGTGGTGCCCTGCACGCCACCCTCCCCATGACCTCCTGGACCGATTTCCTGCGCACGCGGGGCGCCTCCTTCGACGGCGCTGCGATCCTCGCTTTTGGAAACCCCGCAGGCGAATTGGCTGCGGCCCGCGATACAGCCGTCGTCTGCGACCTGGGTCCCTTGGCCGCATTGCGCATCGCGGGGGCCGACGCGACGAGCTTCCTGCAGGGACAGGTGACGAGCGACGTCCAAGCGCTCGCGCCCGGATCACTCCACCTTTCGGCATGGTGCTCCCCCAAGGGACGCGTGCTGGTCAACTTCATCGTCCGCCGCATCGATGCCGAACACATCGAGCTGCTGCTGCCCCGTCTGTTGCTCGAGTCCGTGCGCAAGCGCCTCTCGATGTTCGTCCTGCGCTCCAAAGTCACGGTCGACGATGCGAGCGAGCAGACGGTGCGCATCGGCATAGGGGGAACCGCTGCGGCGCAGTGCCTCGCGGCCGGCGACGCGCCCCTGCCTGCGCTGTATCGCTCCGCGGCGATCGACGGCGGAACGATCGCTGCGCTGCCGGGCTCCCGCTTCATCGCCTTTGTCGCTCCGGCCGAGGCTCCCGCGCTCTGGGATCGACTCACCAGCGCGCGCGCCGCGGGATTTCCATGCTGGCGCTGGCTGACCATTCGCGCGGGCGTCCCGATGATCCTGCCGCCAACACAGGACCAGTTCATCCCGCAGATGCTCAATCTCGATGCGCTGGGGGGTATCAGCTTCGAAAAGGGCTGCTATGCCGGCCAGGAGATTGTCGCGCGCACCCGCTACCTCGGCCGCCTCAAGGAAAGGCTTGCACTCGGGCACGGCGACATCGTTCCGGCGCCAGGCGCACGGCTGTACGCGCCGGCTTTCGGCGATCAGCCCTGTGGCACCGTTATCAACGCCAACGCCGCGCCCGGCGGCGGCGGCGATTTTCTCTTTGTGGCACAGCTGACCGCCATTGCCGGAGGCGATTTACGGGCGGACGAGGTCGACGGTCCGGCCGTCGCGGTGCTGCCGCTGCCGTACGCCTTGCCGGAGCCCGCCGCGCCGCGCGGACGCATCGCGTGAAGTCCGCTTCCCCGATCCACTGCTACATCTATTATCGGATCGCTGCGCCGCATGCCGCCGCGGCGCGCGGCGTCATCGAGGCGGTGCTGCGCGCGGTGGAAGATCGCGTCGGCATCGTCGGCCGGCTCTTGCAAGGCGTGGACGAGCCGTTGCTATGGATGGAAGTCTACGAAAACGTGCGCGATCGGGAGCGCTTCGAAGCCACGCTCGAGGATTTGCTCGCTGCGCGACGTTTTACCGCATTTCTTGCGCCCGGGTCCGAGCGCAGGGTCGAGCGCTTCGTCGCCCCCTCGCCTTAGCAACTGTTGTGGACGGTCCTCGCCATGCACTCTCGTTCAAGTAAGGAGCCGCCGTGTGCCTGGCGCTGGTCGCGCTCAACGCGCATCCCCGATTTCCACTGGTGATCGCGGCCAACCGCGATGAATTTCACGCCCGCGCCGCTCGGCCGGCGCATTGGTGGGAAGACGGCACGCTCGCCGGCGTCGATCTCGCCGCAGGCGGAACCTGGTTCGGCGTAAATACTCGCGGCCGGTGGGCGCTGGTCACGAACTTCCGCGAAGGTTTTCCACGCGACCCGAAGGCGCCGTCACGTGGTGGCCTGGTGACGCGTGCACTCTCCGAGCCCGCGCCGCCGCTCGTCTGCGCGGCGGCGATTGCCGCCGACGGCGTGCGCTACCACGGCTTCAACCTGCTCGTCGGCGACGTGGCTAGTTGCGCCTATGCGTCCAATCGCGCAAGCGGCGCGCTGGCGCTCGGGCGGGGCATTCACGGGTTGTCGAACCATTTGCTCGACACGCCATGGCCGAAGCTCACGCGCAGCAAGGCTCGCTTTGCGGCGTGCCTGGCGGCCGCCGACAATGGCGTCGAGCCGCTGTTCGAGCTGCTCGCCGATCGCACGCAGGCCGAAGCAACCGCGTTGCCGGTAACAGGAATCGCACCGGAATGGGAACGCCTCCTGTCGAGCGCGTTCATAGTCGACCCGCGCTACGGGACGCGTTGCTCGACGGTGCTGACGATCGCCGACGATGGCAGCGCGCGCTTTGTCGAGCGCAGCTTCGCTCCGGAAGGGCGCCTGACCGGAGAATCCGCGCACGAGTTCTCCGTGCGTGGTCGCGGCTAGTCGTCGTCAGCCAGAGAGTTCGAAACGATCCACGCGAATGCTCATGCTCGGCGCGTCATGATCGCTCGGGTTCGCCGCTTGTCGGTGCGGCCTTCATTCGGTTTCGAGCGGATTCGAATCGCCCCGTCGCGGGAACCGCGGCGGTCGCCCTCGCGAGGCCGAACAAGGGCATGTTGTTGTAGATGCACTCGTAGTCTCCCGGGCGCACCCGGTATGTCTCGTGCCAGATGCCGACGTCCCCGTTCGACCCGACCGTTCGGTTGAACGCCGCCCACGCGGGCAAATGCTGCGCCGAGCGATTCTTGGCGTAGCGTTCCAGTTGCTCGAAGGACCGCCAGTACTGGAGCATGATCGTCGGGTTGCCGAGCCATTGCTCCGCGCCGAGAAAGCCGTGTTCCGGGGCGGCGGCAAGCTCGGCAATCATGCGCGGCATGGCGCGCGCCACCGGCAGCCATCGGTGCACTTTCCAGAGGCGATTGATCCGCATGCCGATTAGGAACACGACGACCTCGCCGTCGATTCGTGCGGTCATCCGTTCGCCGTATATTCGGGTCATCTCGTGTTCCCCAGTTCCAGCGCGCACGGCTCGCCTTCCGGCACGGTCATGGGCGAGAGCACGCGTTCCGTCCGCTGATGGCGAATGCTAGCCTCGATGAACTGCGCACCGGCGGCAGCGAAACCGCGCTGCGCGTAAAAGGCTTCGGCGTCGGCTCGCGCATCGAGCACGACCCGCTCGAATCCGGTATTGCGCGCGATGTCGATGAGCCGCGACAGGATCGCACTGCCGACCCCGCGACCCCGCCATGCGTGGTCCACCGCCAGCCGCCCGATGCTGCCGTCGGGGAGCAGCCGGGCGCAACCGATCACCGCGCCCTTTGCGTCGGTCGCGATGACGTGATGGCATGCGGGGTCGCGCCCGTCCCACTCGAGCGCTTCCGGAATGCCCTGCTCGCGCACGAACACGTCGTAGCGTATCTGCCGCAACGCCGCCTGATCGTGTCCCCAATCGGCCACGCGCACGCGGAACGCCGGTGTGTCCGATTCGACGATCTCCACTTCGACCCCGACGGCCAAGCGATCGAAAAGCTCGATGACGGCGGCATTGCTCATGCGGATGCAGCCGTGCGAGGCCGGAATGCCGAGCGTCGCTTCGTCGCCCGTGCCGTGGATGTAGATCTTCCGCCGCAGCGAGTCGACGGCGCCGCCGCGGTTGAAATCGCGCTCGCGACCCGAAAGCCACAAGATGCGCGTCAACATCCAGTCGCGTCCCGGATATGCCGTCGCAAGCTCGGGCGTCCAAATCTCTCCGGTCGGCCGGCGACGGACGAACACGGTGTTGATCGGGCAGCCCGCGCCCACCTTCGCGCGCACGCTGTGCAGGCCGCGCGGCGTGCACTCGCTGCCGTAACGCTCGCCCGGCCCGTTCTTCGCTGTCGACACGGGATAGGTCTTGATGATGCGGCCGCCATCGAAAAGGTCGAGCCGCTGCCGGTCGAGATGGACGCTGATGCGAAGCGTCGTCATAATCCCGCGCGCCGCGCGGCGAAAAACGCGGAGAGAAGCGCGCCGCATTCGCCCTCCAGCAGCTCGCCGGTCACGCGCGTGTGATGGTTGAGCCGCATCTCCGCGAACAGGTCGATCACGCTGCCGCAGGCTCCCGTCTTCGGATCGCGTGCCCCGAACACGAGCCGGCGCACGCGGGCGTGCATGATCGCCCCGGCGCACATCGCGCAAGGCTCGAGCGTCACGTACAGATCGCAATCCGGTAGCCGATAGTTCCCGACCGCCGCGGCGGCGCTGCGCAGCGCCGCGATCTCGGCGTGGGCGGTCGGATCGTTGGCGGCGATCGGCGCATTGCCGCCGCGACCGACGATCGCTCCGTCGCGCACCACGACCGCGCCGACGGGAACCTCGCCGCGAGCCTGCGCCGCGCGGGCCAGCACCAACGCCTCGCGCATCCAGCGTTCGGCCTCCGGGGCGTTCACCGTCCCGTACGGCGCGGGCGTTTCGCTCCTGGCATTCACTGCCGTCGCGTCACGCCGAGGGGCCGCCGCTGCCGAGAACGGCATCGGCTTCGATCTCAACGAGCATGCCGGCATCGATCAGGCGGCTTACCTCGACCATCGCGGTCGCGGGCCGGATGGCGGCGAATGCTTCGCCGTGCGCGCGGCCGATCGTCTCCCACTGGGCGATGTCGGTCACGTAGATGCGCGTGCGCACGACGTCCTCGAGCCGCGCGCCGGCCTGCGCCAGCGCGCGCCCGATGTTGGCGATCGCCTGGCGGGTCTGGCGATACGCATCGCCTTTGCCGACGACGCGCCCTTCGCCATCGGTCGCCGTCGTTCCCGACACCCAGATGTGGTTGCCGACCTTCACGGCCCGCGAGTAACCGACGATCAGCTCCCAAGACGTCGCGGACGAAAATAACTCGCGCTTCGTGGCTGGTGTCAAAAGCTCTCCTATTCCCACTCCATCATCAACCGCATATGTAAGCCATTGTCCCATCTAGAGCTTCGTTCTGCGAGTTGCATCTTTACCGTCAGATTTACCATCAATCTCATCTGATACCCCAAAATAAGCTTTCAGCATCTATCGACATCTATCGAGGACGGTCGGCACCCCGACACGGGTCACCTTTCGAGATCCATCGAAATCTATCGGTTCCCTCGATGCTCATTGGCAGCGTCAACGAGCCCTTCTGTTGTTCGAAATCACGCAAAAAAAGTGCCGGCATCAAATGACCTAACTTTCTGTTGCAAAAAGAATTGTCGGTAAATTTTTTGCCGTCAAGCGAATCACTGCACTTTTGTAACTGGAATCGCGTGCGCCTTTAGCTGTTTCTTCGACAACGGCTCTTAGCGATCCGGGATTTAAAACCTTCTTGCGAGAAACGCATACAAGCGCCCAGTAGTGGTACTGGTCGCCTCGACTGTTCACATACGGTTCCAACGGAGAATGTCCTGATCGTCATCGCCGATGACCATCACCCCGGCCTGAAGGCTGGTAGCCGACAAGAGCAGGCGTACGATTCTGTAAATTTCCTCGTTGACGTCCTGAGACTCATCCACCAGCAGCGTGCGCACCCCACCGGCGACAGCATTTCAAAGAATGGGGTCGGTCGCTAGACGATCCGCAAAACGACGGAGCAGCGTCGTTCGGTCTTTGTTCCAGTCGTCCGTATCCTTGACGAGCCTTGTACGATGACGAGTTGCAAAGCTGTGGAACGTCGCGACATCGAGCCGACAAACGTAGGCACCTAGTCGCGCTTGACCAATGCACCTCGACGATACCGAATTCTAGGTCCTCAACTGCCGCATGATGAGCGCGCCGTACCAGGCACAACTGGTCGGGCCGGTATTCACGCGCAGAATTAGCGCCAGCGCCCCAGCTTAAATTTTTCTGTTAGCCTCGGGTTTCGTGCAAGTAAGTCGCTACACGCAATCTAGATTCCCAGGGAAGATCGATCATGCCGTTTCAGCTGATTTACTCTTCGGCAGCGAACGGTGACATGCCGAGGCACGAGCTCGAGAAAATTCTCGCACAGGCGCGCGCTCGCAATAGATCGCTGGACGTGACGGGGCTTCTCGTGTACGTGGACGGCGTGTTCCTGCAGATCCTCGAGGGAGAGCGCGAGGCGGTTTCCAAGCTCATGGAAAAGATCGCGCACGACCCCCGCCACCGGGACGTCAAGGGCTTTCGCGAAGCGGACACGGAGCACCGCTCGTTCGCGTCGTGGCAGATGGCGTTTGTAAGTCCCAGCGCCCGGGAATTTGCAGCATGGGCCGGTCTGGAGGGTGCGACAACGGTCGAGGCGACCCTCGCGGCGCTCCAAAGCGACCTGGACCGTGTTCCGCGTATCGTGGTCAGTCTGCTCGGGGCTTTGTCGGAAGCGTAGCGAGCTGCGGGGGTAAGCCCACCGCTCGCTGAATTTATCCGTGAGGCGCATGCGCGTGAGCTACGCCCGACGCTTACCCCGCGCGGACGCAGGGGCAGCGGCGGACGCTGACTGGTGGCGCGTGGTGTGGCCTCAGTTGAGGCGCCACAGGGCCAGGTTGAGGATGCCGGCGAACGCGACCCACGCGGCGTAGGGGGCGAGCAGCCATCCGGCCACGCGCTCGATGCGCCAGAACAGCACGGCGTTGACGATGATCGCGGCGAACAGGAGCACGATCTCGGTGAGCGCGACCCCGATCATCCGTCCACCGAAGAAGAGGAAAGACCACGCAAGGTTGAGCGCCAACTGCATTGCGTATGCAGCCATCGCGGAGCGCGCGCGGGTCAATCCATGCGCGCGCCAAACGCGCCAGCCGGCGACGGCAATCATCAGATACAACACGGTCCACACCGGGGCGAACACCCGGTCGGGCGGATTGAAACCCGGCTTCTGCAGCGTCCGGTACCAGGTATCTACGCTTTCCGCCGTAATCCAGCCGCCGATCGCCGAGATACCCAGGCATAGCGACACGAATGCAACCAAGCCGAGTAACTCTCCACTGCGCGTGCGCACTATGCCAGCGCTCATTGCGCTCTCACCGCTCCGAAGCGCGCAAGCGTGCGCTGTCTTGCCTCCTCGTGTTGCACGACCGGCGCCGGGTAGTTCTGGTCGATGATGCATCCTGCCGCCTGCTGTTCTAGCGGCGTCATCTCCCACGGTGCGTGTACTCGCCCATCCGGCACCTGCGCCAGTTCGGGCACCCAGCGCCGGATGAACGCGCCATCGGAATCAAACTTCCGCGACTGCGTCACCGGGTTAAAAATGCGGAACCAGGGCTGTGCGTCGCAACCCGTCGAGGCGGCCCACTGCCAGCCGCCGTTGTTGGACGCGAGATCGTAGTCCAGCAACTTCTCCGCGAAGTAGCGCTCGCCGCGCCGCCATTCGATGCCCAGATCCTTGACCAGGAATGAAGCGGTGAGCATGCGAAGGCGATTATGCATCCGGCCATTCGCGTTCAGCTCGCGCATCGCCGCATCGACCAGTGGATATCCGGTGCGACCATCGCACCAGGCACGCCAGGCCGCTTCCTCGTTCGTCCATGCAAGCGCGTCGTATTCGCGCCGGAAAGCGTGGTCGACCACGTCCGGCCGCCAGGCGAGGATCGCCGCATAGAACTCCC
>JALYSM010000080.1 GCA_030854785.1 Pseudomonadota bacterium | reverse complement strand
ACTTTGTTCTTCGACTACAGCGACATCATCGCGCGGCTGGGTTGCCCCGGGTGCTCGTTCAACGGCGTGCCCGAGCCCGCGAGCGTGCTCCTCTTCGGCACGGGCCTGGCCGGCCTCGCCATCTTCCGCCGGCGGCGCAAAGACTGACGGTTCGCCGTTTCGGCGATTGCGACATAACGGCGGCCCAGAAAGCGGGGCCGCCGTTCGTTTTGGGTACGCAGGACAGAATCGTAGTCGGTGCGAGCTACCGACCCGTTAGGCGCGGTAAATCGCGCCCAGCACGCGCGGGCCGCGCGCACCGGTAACCGCCGGCAGGTTTCCGGCGCGTCCTGCGAGCGTCTCGCGCGCGAGCCACGCGAAGGCGAGCGCCTCGACCTCGTTCACCGGCACCCCGAGCGTCGCGGTGGTCGCGAGCCGGCGTGATCCGAGCGCTGCCTCGAGCGCGCGCATCAACGCGGCGTTGTTCGCGCCGCCCCCGCAGGCGAGGATTTCGGTCGCCTCGCTGCAATGCGCAGCGATGGCATCCGCGATGGTCTCGGCCGTCAGCGCCAGAAGCGTTCGCTGTACGTCCACCGGTCGCGCCGGTTTTTGCAACCTGGCAAGGTGTTCCTCGAGCCACGCCATATGGAACCGGTCGCGACCGGTGCTCTTGGGCGGCGCCAGTGCAAAATACTCGTCCGCTTTCAGGGAGCCCAACAGCTCGGCGATCACGCTGCCACTCGCACCCCACGCGCCGTCCCGATCGAAACGCGCGCCGGTGTGGCGCTCGCACCAGGCGTCGAGCAGCGTGTTGCCCGGCCCCGTGTCGAAGCCGCGCACGGGAGCACCGGGCGAGAGGCACGTGACGTTCGCGATACCGCCGAGGTTGACGACGATGCGATGGCGGTCCGCGGCGGCGAACAGCGCCGCGTGCAATGCCGGCACCAGCGGCGCGCCCTGCCCGCCCGCGGCGACGTCGCGGCTGCGAAAGTCCGCGACAACGGTGATTCCCGTCGCCTCCGCCAGCCGCGCGGGGTTGGCGAGTTGCGTCGTGTAGCCCAGCTCGGGACGGTGCCGAATCGTCTGGCCGTGGACGCCGATCGCAACGATCGCGCGCGCAACGAGCCCGGCTTGAGCGATCACCGCGCCGACCGCAGCGGCGCAGCAGTCCATCAACGCGTTCGCCGCGAGCGCCGCGCGATGAATCTCGTCGGGACCCGATCGCTGCAGCGCGTTCAGCTCCGCCCGCAGCGATTCTGGAAACGCGACATGCGCGGCCACGATGGAGCGCAAGGGCGAGGCGCCGAAATCGGCGAGCACCGCGTCGACGCCGTCGACGCTCGTGCCCGACATCAGGCCGATATAGTGCTCGGACGCCACACGGTATTCTGTAACGTCTGATTCAGTGCTGAACGGCAGTCTCGATCACTCGCCGCCGGCGAGGACCACGCCGCGGCCCAGCGCGAGCTCGTCGGCAAGCAGCGCTGCTTGTACCTGGAACGCGGCTTTCTGTCCGGCGGGAACGGGCTGCGCGTTCGGCAGCGCGATCGCCAGCGGATTCTTCTGCACGCTGTCGACGCGAAACTCGTAATGCAGGTGCGGGCCGGTTGCCCAGCCGGTCATGCCGACATAGCCGACCACGTCGCTCTGGCTCACGCGCGCGCCCGACTTCATGCCCGGCGCGAAACGCGACAGATGCGCGTACACCGTGGAATGGGCGCCGCCATGCTGCAACATCACGACATTGCCGTAGCCACCTTGCTTGCCGGCGAAGATCACCTTTCCCGCACCCGCGGCGAGCACGGGGGTGCCACTTGGCGCGGCGAAGTCGACACCCTTGTGCGCGCGCCAGGCCTGCAGGAACGGATGGAATCGCGCCAGCGAGAAACCCGAGGTGACGCGCGTGAACGCGACCGGCGAGCGCAGAAAGGCTTTCTTCAAGCTCTTGCCGTCTTCGCCGTAGTAGCCTTCGGTACCGTCGGGCGCGCGCCACAGATACGCGCGATAGGAGATGCCCTTGTTCACGAACTCGGCGGCGACGATTCGCCCGGCGCCGATGGCTTCGCCGTCGATCCGGCGCATTTCGTAGACGACGCTGAAGCGATCGCCGCGGCGCAGATCGTGCAGGAAATCGATGTCGCCCGAAAAAATGTCTGCGAGCTGCATGGTCACTGCATCGGGAAGCCCGACCGCGTCTGCCGCACCGAAGAGCGAACCGCGGATCTCGTTCGCGCGAACCTCGAGGCTTACCGCGGCATCGGGCGTCGTCGTTTGGGCGAAGAATCCTTCGCCGATCCGGTCGACTGCGAGGAGCTCGCCGCTTTGCGTGAGATAACGCAGGCCGAGCATGCGTCCGCCCGCGTCGGTCCGGACCCGAAGCGCTTTGCCGGGACGCAGCTGGTAGAGCGGCCGCGCGCGCGCATCGGAGCGCAGGAAATTCTGCGCCGCCGTATCGGCGACGCCGACCCGCGCGAGCACGCTTCCCAGCGTGTCGCCGCGGCGGACTCTCTCTTCCCGCCAGTAACCTTCGTCCGCGCCTGCCGACGCAATCGCCGGCAAAGCGAGCTCCCGCGTGATCCTCTCACGCGGCACGGTCTCCAGCGTGGTGTCGGGCGCGAGGCCGAACGCAGCGACGGCGCCGAGCGCCATGAATGCGCCAACGGCGGCAACGCGGCCGGCGCCGATGGGAGGGAGGAGCGCAGTGACCCTTTGCGCTAAAATCGCTAATTTGCTCAATAGAGCTCCGGGCGCGATTCCTCTGCAGCCGCGCGCGGTGCGGATTGTAACAGAAGCGTAGCTTTGTGAACTCCGACATCGCCCACCAGCTCGACGTGTTCAAGCGCGGCGCCGACGAATTGATCGTCGAAGCCGAGCTTGTCGCGAAGCTTGAGCGCGGCAAGCCACTGCGCATCAAGGAAGGATTCGATCCCACGCGACCGGATCTCCATTTGGGACACACTGTACAGTTCAACAAGCTCAAGGCGCTGCAGGATCTCGGCCATCACATCATCTTTCTGGTCGGCGACTTCACCGGCATGATCGGCGACCCCACGGGTCGCAACCTGACCCGACCGCCGCTGACCGCGGACGAGCTGGCGACAAACGCCAAGACATACACCGACCAGGCCTTCCTGATTCTCGATCGCGACAAGACCGAAGTCGCATTCAATTCGAAGTGGCTCGCCGCGCTGGGCGCCGACGGGATGATCCGCCTCGCGGCGAAATACACGGTCGCCCGCATGCTCGAACGCGACGATTTCGCCAAGCGCTACCGCGAAGGTCAGCCGATCGCGGTGCACGAGTTCCTGTATCCGCTGGCGCAGGGCTACGACTCGGTCGCGCTGAAGGCCGATGTCGAGCTCGGCGGGACGGACCAGAAATTCAACCTGCTCGTCGGGCGGGAGCTGCAGCGGCATTACGGCCAGGATCCGCAATGCATCCTCACGCTGCCGCTGCTCGAGGGGCTCGACGGCGTCAACAAGATGTCCAAGTCGCTCGACAATTACGTCGGCATCACCGACCCGCCGCAGGAAATGTTCGGCAAGCTGATGTCGATCTCGGACGAGCTGATGTGGCGTTATTACGACCTGCTGTCGTTCCGCCCGCAGGAAGAGATCGCTTCGCTCAAGCGCGCGTGTGCGGAAGGACGCAATCCGCGCGACGCCAAGGTAATGCTCGCGCAGGAGATCGTCGCGCGTTTCCATTCCAAGCAGGCGGCCGACGCCGCGCTTGCCGAGTTCCAGGCGCGCTTCCGGGAAGGCGCACTCCCGGAAAGCATGCCGGAAGTCACGCTGCGCACCAGCGGCGCGGGGTTGCCGATCGCCCAGTTGGCCAAACAGGCGGGCATCGTCGATTCGACATCGGAAGCGTTTCGCCTGATTGCCCAGCGGGGCCTCAGGCTCGACGGCGAAGTGGTCGCCGACAAGGGACTCGTCGTTGCGGCAGGGACAACCGTCGTCGTGCAGGCCGGCAAGCGCAAGTTCGCGCGGGTGGCCGTCGTGTAGCCCGGGATGAGCGCAGGGCGCGAATCCCGGGATCGCACCCGGCTCGGGTTCTCGCCCCGGGTATCGCGCTTCGCGCTCAACCCGGGCTACATGATTCCGGAATTGCCCGCCACACCGACGAGCTTCGGCTGGTTGGGCAGCCGCGGCGCGATCGTCTTTTGCGCCTTCAGGTAGCGGACCATCAACTCCCACACGGGCTCGCCCTCGCTCGCGCCAGCCTCTTCCGCGACCGGCGCCCAGCCGGCGACTTTGTAGCACTTGCCCGCGTCGACGAGCTTGCCGTCGAGCCGCATTTCGCCGATGCGTGCGCCCATTGCCGCATTGGGATCGCAGGTGTACTGCAGACCGCCGACGCGTACCATGTCCCCGCCCTGCTGGTAATACGGATCCGGATTGAAGAGGTTGTCGGCGACGTCTTCGAGGATTGCCTTGATCGTTTCCCCGGTCAACGTATTGACCGTGACGGTCGGATAGGTGATCGCGGTCTGCGCGAGCACGTCCTCGTAGCTGATCGTCTGTCCGGGCAAGAGCGTCGTCCCCCACCGGAACCCTGGCGAAAAAGCGATCTCGGCGTTCTTCTCCGCCATCAGAGCTTCGACGAGCAGCTGATCGAACGTGCCGTTGAAGTTCCCGCGCCGGTAGAGCAGGCCCTCGGTGATCGCGAGCCGCTCGCTCAAGCGGGACGCGTACGGCGCGCGCAGCCTGGCGATCAGCGCCGCCATCTCGCGATCCGCGCGCAGGAAATTGGCGAATACGGGCAACAACCTGTAGCGGAAATCCACGACCCTGCCGTCACGCGCGGAGAAGTCGAGCACCGCGATAAACTTGCCGTTGCAGCCGGCGTTGGTGACCAGCGTCCTGCCGCCGGCGTTGGCAACGACGATCGGCTGCGGGACGCCGTCGTGCGTGTGACCGCCGAGAATAGCGTCGATGCCGGTGACGCGCGCACCGAGCTTGATATCGACGTCCATGCCGTTGTGCGACAGGAGAACGACGATCCGCGCCTTCTTGCCGCGCACTTCGTCGACGACCTGTTGCAATTCCTGTTCGCGAATACCGAAGCTCCAATCGGCGACGAAGCCCCGGGGATGCGCGATCGGGGTGTACGGAAACGCCTGTCCGATGATCGCGACCGGAACACCATTGACCTCCCGCAACGCGTATGCCGGAAACACCGGATCGCCAAAGTCCGCCGTCCGCACGTTCTGCGCGACGAAATCGATGCGACCCGCAAGGTCGCGCGCGATGAGCTCCTTTACGCGCTCGGCGCCGTAAGTGAATTCCCAATGCGCGGTCATGACGTCGACGCCCAAGAGCTTGGCGGCCTCGACCATGTCCTGGCCCTTCGTCCACAGCGCCGTCGCAGAGCCCTGCCAGGTATCGCCGCCGTCGAGCACCAGCGCGCCGGGCCGATCGGCCTTCAGGCGTTTGATCAGCGTCGCGAGCTCGGCGAAGCCCCCGAGCTTGCCGTACAGCCGCGCCGCGTGATGGAAATCGAGGCTGGTGAACGCATACGCCTCGCGGGTGCCCGGCTTGATCCCGAAGCGCTTCAGCAGCGCTTCGCCGACCAGATGCGGCGGCCGCCCCTCCGCCGCACCAACGCCGAGATTCACGGCAGGCTCGCGGAAGTACGCCGGCAAAAGTTGCGCGTGGCAGTCGGTGAAGTGCAGCAGATGCACGTTGCCGAAGCGCCGCAACGCATAGAACGCATCGGCTTCGCGCTCGGCGTCGGCCGAACGCGCATCGAGCGCGAATCCGGCAGCGGCGGCGGCGGCCAGAGCGTGCAGAAATTCGCGGCGATTCACCGCGCGAATATAGCACCAGTCGGCACGCATGCCGACTGCACACGCTCACTGATTGACCGGCGACGCGGGATCGAGCAGGAGCGCGGTGAGGTCCTTGATCTGCTGCTCGGAGAGAATGCCCTTGTGGCCGAATCGCGGCATGTTGGAGCACGCCGTGAACGCTTCGGAGTTGTAGATCTTGCCGAACGTGTAGCGCTGCACGTCGGCGCCGTTGCCGCGAAGCTTGCCGTATTGATAGAGGCTCGGCCCGATCGTGCCGAACGAGAGCTCGACTTTCGACAGCTGGTGGCAGGCGTAGCAATTGGCGCCGACGGGACCCTTGGGGTCGTCGGAAAACTGCTTGCCGCGGCCCTCCTGTGCGATCCTCTCGCCGGACTTCCAGTCGCCGAGCAGCTTGGCGTCCGCCGGATAGCGGATCGTCGCCAGGTTGACCGCCTCGATTTTCGTGGCGACCTCCTTGGGCGGTGCCTTGCCTGGCGCCACGCTGCATGTGCGCTGGGTCTCGTCCTGCTCCAGTCGATCGAGCCCCGCCTGCCCTGCGGGCTTGAAAGAGACTCGCAGCACCGCCGCTGCCTTAGCGGCGACCTCCCCATCATCGACAGTCGTCGCGCAGCCGCCGCCGATCGCCATCACGGCGAGCAGCCCCAGTCCCGCGTATGACCTCATCCCAAAGCGCTCAGCGCTTGATCGCCGGCGCGTCGAAGGGCGCGCCGTTGGCGTTGCGCGCCAGAAACATCGTCAGCGCAATCGCGGCGTCCGACCCGAAAACGAGCTCGGGAAACCGCTGTTGGCGAAAGCAGTCGTAGAGCCGCCACTCGAACGTGCGCAGTTCACCCTGCGACACGCGATACGCCGGCCAGGTCGTGTACGCCTTCTGCGCGCCTTCCGCGGTCGTCAGGTTCGGCAGATCCTGCAGCCGGATGCGCTTGCCTTCCTCGCTGTGACAGGTCGCGCAGGCAAAGTCGTGGGTGCCGCCGCGGAAATAAAACAACTTCTCGCCGACTCGATACGCCTCGGCTTCTTTCGCGTGTCGCATCGGGACATTCATCTTCGCGCCGCGCGACTCGGAGGCAATGTACGCGGTAAGCGCCTCGAGATCGGATTTCTTGTCGTTGCCACTGCCGAACGGGTTCTTCCTCGCGTCGGCCTCGGTGTAACCCTGCAGCGTGACCATGCACCAGACGAGCCGAGTCTCGAGATCCA
>JALYSM010000083.1 GCA_030854785.1 Pseudomonadota bacterium | reverse complement strand
TCCTTGGCGCCGGTCTTGAACAGGATCGCGCGGTCGGCAGCTTCGAGCGCTTCGGAGAACAGGATCGCGGCCTCGTATACGCCGGGCCCGGTCTCGGTGTGCAGGCCTTCGATCGGGACGCCGAAGTCGCCCATCTCGACCATCAGTGCCTTGAAGAAATCGCGATTCCTTCCTGCGCGCAGCAACGAATAGCCGAACATGCCGGGCGTGATCGTTTCCGGCCGGATATAACCCTTGGCCGCCCAGGACTGCGGCGTCTCGGCGAAGTTGAACCATTCGAACTCCATGCCGCACATCACCGTCAGCCCGAGCTTCTCCGCGCGCTTGAGCACGCGCTTCAGGAGTTGGCGCGGGCAGATCGGATGCGGGATTTCCTTGCCGCCTTGCTGCACGACGAAGTCGCCGAGGAAGAACGGCACGCCTTCGTCCCACGGGACGGTGCGATGCGTGCCGAGGTCGATCCTGGCCACAGCGTCGGGGAAGCCCTTGTGCCAGCCGGTCAGCGTCGTGTTGTCGTAACACTGGTCGTTCATGTCCCAGCCGAACACGACATCGCAGAAGCCGAACCCGCCCTCCGCCGCGGAAAAGAACTTGTCTTTGTGAATGTACTTGCCGCGCAGCACGCCGTCGATGTCCGACACGGCGACCTTGACACGGTTGCCGGCGGCGTTGCGCACGGCGTCGAGCACCTTCTTGGCGGGCAGGTCTTGCGGCATGGACTCCCCTGGATCTTCCCCGGCCGGCGGCGCGGCCGCCGCAGCCGTAGCCGCGATTGTAACCCGGGCAAAAGCGATCGCGATGGCACAATGGCATGCGATGACCGATCGCTCCATCGTCTCCGCGCCACAACGTTCGCGCGCGCTTGCCGCGCTGCATCTCGCCGTGCTGCTGTTCGGGTTCGCGGGCTTGTTCGGCAAGTGGCTGGCGTTGCCACCGGTGACGATCGTCTTCGGCCGCGCGGCGATTGCCAGCATTGCACTGGCCCTCTTGTTTCCGCTTGCAGGCGGGCGTGGGGAGGCGCGCGTCCGCTTCGAATGGATGCTCGCCGCTTCCGGAGCGGTGCTGGCGTTGCATTGGGTCGCGTTCTTCCAGGCGATCCAGACGGCCAGCGTTGCCGTCGGACTCATCGGCTTCGCCAGCTTTCCGCTGTTCGTACTGCTCCTCGAAGCGGCGCAGCGCCAGCGTCGGCTGCTCTGCGTCGAGTGGGTGACCGCCGTCCTGGTCACCGGCGGATTGCTGCTCGTCGTGCCGGAATTCCGCTGGCAGAATCGCATCGTCCAGGGACTGCTGTGGGGAATCGTCTCGGGCTTTACGTTCGCGCTGCTCGCGGTCGCCAACCGGGCGCTCGGGGTGCGACATTCGGCGGCTGCCATCGCGTTCTCGCAAAACGCATTCGCCGCGGCGTGCCTGCTGCCGCTGGTTGCAGTCACAGTGGTGGTCCCGGATACGCGCGCGGTCCTGCTGCTCATCGTGCTTGGCGTCGTCTGCACCGCGCTCGCGCACACGCTGTTCATCCGCAGCCTGCGTGCGGTGTCCGCGCACACCGCGAGCGTCGTTGCCGCGCTGGAGCCGGTGTACGGCATCGCGCTGGCGCTCCTGCTGCTCGGCGAGATGCCGCCGGCAAGAACGCTGGCCGGTGCCGCTTTGATCATCGGCGCGGCGCTCTACGCGACACGGTCGAGCCGGACATGATGTCGTAGCCCGGGATGAGCCGGACTCGATCCGGGCGAATCCCGGGGTTCACGCTTCGGGTCGCTCCCGGGATTCGCTCCGCTCATCCCAGGCTACGAATTTGGCGCGCGCGTCGCGATTCTGTAGCATCGCCCCTTTACATCGTCGTTCCGAGAGAAAGAGCATCGTGAGCCTGCAGATCGGCATGGTGGGATTGGGCCGCATGGGCGCCGGCATGGCGCGGCGTCTCGCGCGTGGCGGCGCGGAGATCGTCGGCTTCGACTCCGACGCCGAGGCGCGCGCGGCGCTCGCGGCAAGCGCCGGCTGCAGCACTGTGGACGACATGGAAGCGCTGATCCACGCGCTGTCCGCACCGCGGGTCGTCTGGCTGATGGTTCCCGCCGGAGAACAGACCGAGGAGACGATTGCCGCGCTTGCGCCGCGGCTCTTCTCCGAGGACGTGATCGTCGACGGCGGCAACGCGTTCTACAAGGACTCGGTGCGGCGCGCGGTCGAGCTCGCGAGCTACGGCGTGCGCTTCGTCGATTGCGGCGTGTCGGGCGGCGTCTGGGGACTCGAGCACGGCTACGCGCTGATGTTCGGCGGGTCGCCCGCTGCGGCGCGCGCCATCGAGCCATTCGTGAAGCTGCTCGCGCCGGCTCCGGATCGCGGCTGGTTGCATTGCGGTCCGAGCGGCTCCGGTCATTTCGTGAAGATGATCCACAACGGCATCGAGTACGGCATGATGCAGTCGCTTGCCGAGGGCATTGCGTTGATGAAGGGCAAGGCGGAATTTGGGCTCGACGTCGCGGCGATCGCCGAGATGTGGCGCCACGGCAGCGTGGTGCGCTCGTGGCTGCTCGATCTCACCGCGGACTTCCTGCGCGAGGACGCGGAGCTTACCGAGATCGCGCCGCTGGTCGCTGATTCGGGCGAGGGCCGCTGGACTGTGGCGGAGGCGGTCGAGCAGGGTATCCCGGCGCCGGTGCTGTCGCTGGCGCTCCTGATGCGCTTCGCCAGCCAGGGCAAGGGGGAATACGCGGACCGCGTGCTGGCGATGATGCGCAAGGGCTTCGGCGGCCACAAGGTTGCCCCCGCCGAGCGAGACGACGCATGACCGTTCTCCTCATGGGCGTATGCGGTTGCGGCAAGAGCACGGTCGGCCGCGCGCTCGCCGTCGAGCTCAACTGGCCGTTTCTCGATGCCGACACCCTTCATCCGCAGGCGAACGTCGCCAAGATGGCAAGCGGCATAGCGCTGACCGACGAGGACCGCTGGCCCTGGTTCGATCGCGTCGTCGCCGAGATGCGGGGGCACGCGGCTGCCGGCACGCACGTGGTGATCGCCTGTTCGGCGCTCAAACAGGCATACCGCGATCGTCTGGCGAATGGCGGTTCCGTTCGTTTCGTCTATCTGAAGGGCGATGCGGAAACCATCGCACCCAGGCTCGCCGGACGCAAAGGACACTTCATGCCGCCATCGCTGCTGGCCAGCCAGTTCGCGACGCTCGAGGAGCCCGACGACGCGATTGTCGTCGACATCGCGCAGCCCGTCGCAACGCAGGTCGCGGCGATCACGCGAGCGCTGCGCGAGCAGCTCCCCGC
>JALYSM010000068.1 GCA_030854785.1 Pseudomonadota bacterium | reverse complement strand
GGTGCGCAATCATGTGCGCCGAAGCGGTATGGTGGCGCTGCCATCGACGCATCATCGCGGACTACCTGCTGCACGAAGGCGAAACCGTGTTTCATATTCTCGGAAGAGGTCGTCTCGAGCCGGCACGAATGACCGAGTCGGCACGACCGGGCCCGAACGGCACGTTGGCATATCCGGCGAATGCGTAAGAGCCGACAGGCGCTCAGGTGTGGCAGCGCAATCCAAAAACTACGCGGGAAGACCGGTTGCCGCAGGCGGGAGATGCGAGCACTGCGACAAGAGCTACCAGACGTAGGTAAGCGTCGCGATGATGCCGTTCACCGCCCTCCCGGTGCTTCCGGTGCTGCCTTCGCTTAGCGAGTAGTCCCATTCGCGGGAGACCTCGAACTGTGTCCTCAGGCCCTCTACCACCCACTCGCCGAAGGTCAGAAGAACACGTCGCTTCGGCAGGAAGCCGACGCGCTTCTGCGTGCCCTCGATCAGCTGCTTGACGCCGGCCAGATCGCGGCTTTGCGAGTACCCAAAGGCGACGTAGCTGCCCTGCTGGCCGATCTCGGTGACCCACGGGTTCCAGCCCAGTTGCCAGCCCAGCGAGACCTGCCACGCCGATGGCCGGATACTCACTGCAGTCCCCTCGCTATCGACGAATCTCGCGTGCTTGATCGCGCCGTTCCATTCTCCGACCAGCGCAAACGGGCCAAGTGACGCCTTTACGCTCGCCGCTGCGCCCGGCACCTGGCCGATCTGATCGAGGAAGTTCTGGTACTCCTGGCGCAGGAAAAGGCTGTTGAAGACCGCGCTGTTGTAGTTGACCTCGACATTCACAGTCCAAGGACAAACAAGGCTATTCGCTAACTCTTCGTAGGGCCGGCCACAATGCCCTTTGGCCTTGTAGCCAAGCGCCGCGCCGTAAGCGCTGCGGTTTCCTGTCGCGGCGCTCCCTTGGTACCACACCAAGTCAGCGGTGTACGCCGGCGGATTCGGGTTGAAGGTGGTGCGCGTCAGCGGCTTCGGTCGAGTCGGCGGGGGGGCGTAGCCAAGGCCCTGGCCCAGCGCGTTGACCAGCGGGGCGAGCACCATTGGCCGCACCGGCGGCACCACGACCCCGGGTGTGGCAGGCCCCAGTTTGGGTGTCGGCCATGCGAGACTCAGGCCGATGGCGTTGTCGCGCATCTGGAACGCCTCGACCGTGAGCGGGTCGCGACTCGACAGCACGTCCACGGTATGGAAGCCGGTGGAGATGCCGAACGGCAGCTGCTGGCGGCCCGCGGTCAACGACAGCGGGAACTTTTGCGGGTCGCCAATCGTGAGGTACGCCAGCTCCAAGGTAAGCCGGTCGACGCCGGTGTTATGCCCGGTGGGTGTGAGGAATGCAATGTCGTTGCCGTCGTTGAACACGACTTTTGCGATGCCCGTCACCCAGTCGCTGACCTTGGCTTCGAAGTCGAGGTCGGCGCTCGATCCCAGCACGATCTTTCGCTCGCCGGTGTCGATGTCATTGTGCCGGTCGAGCGTCACGGCGATCTGGCCACCGAACGTAACCGCCTCGTTGATCTTCGATCCTATTTTCGACATCGAATCTTGGATAATGAAGCGCGTCGCCTCCTCCTGCGCTGTTTTTGCAAGCTCCAGGTCCTTGACACGCTCGGCGAGGCGCTCCTGCTCGCGGCTTTCCGCGCGTACCGGCGGGCCAGTGGAGTCTTTCTGCGCCGTGCGCTCGGCTTTCTCCGCTTCGAGCGTAGTCACCCGCTTGGCGAGCGCGCGGTTTTCTTCCTGCAGTTCCGCAATCGCGCGCTTCAGCACGGCGATGTCATCGGGATCGGCCGCCGATGCTGCAAAACAAGGGGCCAGGCATAGCAGCATTGCGACGATGCCGCGGGTAATTTTTGCGTAGGCGTTGGTGTGCATGGTTTCAGTGTCTGAAGGCCTCGACCGGCTCCAGCCGCGCCGCGCGCAGCGCGGGGTAAAGTCCGGACAGTAATCCAATCACACCGCCGACGAGCGGGGTGAGCAGCGGTGCGGCGGGGTCGAGCACCGGAGTCCAGACCTGGATCGCGGATACTATGACGACGATCAGGACGCCGACGCTGGCCCCGATGACACCGCCGATGACCCCCATCGAGGCGCTTTCGAGCAGGAATTGTCCCGCGATGTGTCCGCGCGTGGCGCCGATCGCGCGGCGCAGGCCGATTTCGGGGGTACGTTCCATCACTCCGACGAGCGTGATGTTGGCGATGCCGATGGCACCCACTATCAGCGTCAACACGCCGAGCAGCAGGAACATGACGTTCAGGTCGGACTGCACCTCGTCCTTCACCCGTTTGGGTTCCGGAGGTACCTCCACCTTCAGCGAGCGCGGATCGTCGGGGCGCAAGGCGACGCGCGCCTGCTCGGCGATCAAGTAGGCGGCTCCGATCTTCGTCTCGACCACCACCAGTCCGGGCCCGGCCAACCCGAAGTAGCGGCGCGCGGTTCCTTCCGGGATGATCACGGAGCCGAGCAGCTCGGGTTTGCGCTTCACGTCGCGCAGGACGCCGATGACCAGATAGACCTGGTCGCCAATCGCGAGGGCGGGCAGTTGCTCGAGGCCACTGATGCCAAGGCGCGACGCCGCGTCCCCGCCGAGCACAGCGACCCGGTCGGCGCGATTCGAATGGCCAACGTCGGGCAAGCGCCCGGTCTTGAGCTCCGCGCGGACCGCGGCGAACAAGTCGGGTGACACGGCGCGCACCGCGAGCTTGAAGGCGCTCTGATTCGATGGGTCCTTGATCGGCGACGCGCTGATCAGGGTGTCGCCCACGTCGACCTCGCTCATGAGGCCCGCGGCGACGACGCCGTTGAGCCGGTGCAGCCGGGCCGGCGCGTCCCAGGGCAGCGCGCGCGGGTCGACCGTGCCTGTCGCCTGCCCGGGTTTCGCGCTGACGAACAGCTCGGTGGCGGCGAGCTGGTCAAACTGGCTCAGGATGCGGTTGCCGGCCGTGCGCGTCAGCCCCAGCGTAGCCACCAGCGCCGCCAGCCCGATCACGACCCCGAGCACCGTCAGCACCATGCGCCCGGGCCGGCTGAACATGCCCGCGATCGCTTCGTTCAAGAGATCGTGCATCGTGATGCCCGAACGAGATACGCCCTTGCGAACCGCCGCTATCGAGACCTTGGAGCGCCAAGGACTCTTCGCAACCGCTGGGACCGCGGTGCTCGAGCCTTCAGTCGGTTTGAGCTCAGGCGTCAAGTCGGTTAGCTGGCCATCGACGATATGCACCCGGCGGGCGGCGCGCTTGGCGACATTCTCGTCGTGGGTCACGATCACCAGCGTGACGCCCTCCTTGTTCAGCTTTTCGAGGAGATCGAGGATATTCGCAGTCGATTTGGAATCGAGGTTTCCGGTCGGCTCGTCGCACAAAAGCAAGCTGGGACCGCCCACGAGGGCGCGGGCAATGGCCACCCGTTGTCTCTCGCCGCCCGACAGTTTCAACGGCGAGTAGTCGATGCGATGGCCGAGCCCGACGCGTTCCAGTGCCGCGATTGCGCGCTCGCGCCGACCGCCAATGGCCTCCCCCCGGTACACCTCCGACAGCATCACATTCTCCAACACCGTTCGGTAAGGCAGGAGGTGGAAGGATTGAAACACGAACCCGATGCGCTGGCTGCGCAACCCGGCGCGCTGCTTGTCGGTCAGCGTAGTGGTATCGATGCCATCGATGAGGTAGGTGCCGCTGGTCGGCTGGTCGAGGACGCCGAGAATGTTGAGCAAGGTCGATTTGCCGGCGCCGGAGGGGCCCGTGATCGCAAGCCAGTCGCCGTGATGCAGCTGCAGATTGATCTTGATCAGCGCGTGCACTGCGGGATCGGTGCCGAACTGCCGGCTGATGTCATGCAGTTCGAGCACGGGCGTGACGCGCTCGTGCTCGTTTTCCGTCATTTGGTTCCCTTCTTCTCGGCGCCCTTCTCGGCGGTCGTCTCGGGGCTCTTGTAGCCGACCACCACCATCTGTCCTGCCTTCAGCGCCCCATCCACCGGCACCACTTCGACAAAGCCGCCGGTCGACAGCCCGGGCCGGACGACGACGTACTTCAAGGTGTCCTGGTCCTGCACCTGCACGCGAGTCGTGCCGTCGGCCGCGAGCGACAGCGCACTGGTCGGCACCGCGAGAACGGCACCCTTTGTAATCTCGGTGGGGATCGTCAAGCGCACCGAAACTCCTTCGAGCTTCTGTTTCGCTTCGATGACCTTGACCTCGAAATAGAAGTGATAGCCATCGACTCCGCGAGTGCCCGGAGTGCTGGCCACCTCCTGCACGATTCCCTTCGCCTCGATGCCGAGCTGCTGCTCGTCGATCGCCACGGGCATGCCGGGCTTGACCAACGGTGCCGTGTCGAGCGTTAGCGACGAATCGATCGAGAGCTCGTTGTCGGTCACCGACAGCACCGGCCCGGCTGCAGGGCCACCGACGGCTGCAGTGACTTCCTCAACGCGCACCGGTAGCGATGGAACGAACACGACTTCGTCCGAAGGCAACTGCACACCGCGCTTGCGGCGTGCGGCCTCGAGCTCTGCGCCAAGGCGTTCGGCACGCTCGGCGCTCAGGCGCACATCGAGCTGCGCAAGCTTCTGCGCGTCGATCGCAGCCTGCACCGACTTCTGACCTTCCAGGCGCGCCGCTTTGACCGCAGCCTCGGCCACCTCGGGCCCCGCCCGGGCGTCGCGTTCGGCCGCGAGCACGGCGAGTTCGCCCTCGATGCGTGTCTTGCGTGCCGTCGCCCGCGCGACTTCCAGCTTGGCGTCTGCCGCGGAGCGCGCGGTGGCCGGTTGTCGCGGGTCGAGCACGATCAATGCGCGTTCGGCGGTCTGCGCGGCGACTTCGGCTGACGCGGCAGTGTCGGCCAGCGCCACTTTGGCGCGTTCGGACTCCACGGTCAAAGGGGTATCGCCTTGTGTCGCGCGTTTTGTTGCCAGCTCCGCGGTAGCTACTTTCAGAGCGTGATCCGCTGCGGCGCGCGCCGCATCGACGGCAAGGGCCGCCGCCGAAACGGCGGCCGCCGCAGCCACGCGGGCCTTGTTGGCCTCGCCCCAATCGTGCTCCAGCGTGGCGAGCGCAGCCAGCTGCTCGCGCGTCGGACCGAAAGGCTCCCATTTTCGAGCGGAGTACCACCGCGCCACGGCGGCCGAGGTCTGGTGGTCGTATACGCCATCGGGCGGGCCCGGATTGAAGCCGAGCCGCGCCAGCGCCTGCTCGAGCTGGCGCACATCGTCGCCGGAAAGGCCTGGCATGAAATCCCGGTAAACCGGGATGGTTCCCCGTAGTACGAACACGGGGCGACCGGAGGCGGTGAGCATCACGCTGCCTTCCTCGAGCGGCGCGTTGCGCGGCGGAAGCGTGCCGATCAACCCCGGGTTTGCTTTCAGTGCCGAAGGGACCAACGAAATCTTATGCGGAACCCCGAACCGCACGGTGCCGCGGGTGACGATGGTCGAGCTCAGCACCCGTTCCTCGACGGGTACCAGGATAGCGGAGGGCGTCGGTGGCGCGGTGCGCGCCGCCGCATCCGCCGGGGACTTGATGTGCGAACCGGCATACCAGGCGCCCAGGGCGATGACGGCAGCAAACCCGAGAGCGGCGACCAGCGGGACCGTCCGCTGGCCAAAGACGTCAAAGTTCATGGTCTGTCTCGCGCTGACGAAACGGCTGCGCCAACGTTGCGGGCGCAACCGCTGCGCCGCAGAGATTCATCGACGACGCCTCCCAAGCGCGACGGTCATTGCGATGGCTTGCGACCAAACAGCTCTTCCTCGATCTTCTCGGCGACCGGGTCGATCACTTCGTCGCGCATCTGCATGTGCTTCACTGCGACCTTGCGCTCATAGGCCTGCAGCTCCTTCAAGGCGGTGGCCTGCGAGGGCGTCATCTTGTCGACGGGGATCGTACTGCCGCTCGTCAACGCGGCGAGCCGCTTGCGGATGTCGTATTCGACGTCGTCGGGGTGGGAGTAGTCGAACCCCGCCTTGCGCATCTCTGCGGCCCACTTGCGCACCGCCGCCTGCATCCGCGGATCCTTGTTGATGAGCGCGTCTTTCGGATTGTAGTAGGCGGCCGTCATCTCCTCGGGCTTGAACACCTGGGCGATGGCCTTCTTCGTACAGCCCCCGGTCAACGCAAAGTTCTCCGCCTCGAGGCTCACGGCGAAGGTGGCGCCGATGTTCTCGCCAAAAAGCGCGCGGTTGTAGGCCACTTGGTTGGCGGCCGAAAGCGTCTTGTAGATCTGAATGTTACGTTCCCCCAAACCTTCCTTGCCCGGGCTGTATCCGGAGGCGAGCTGAGGCGGTTCGCCGGTGTAGGTCGTCGACACGCCGAACCCGTACTTGGCGAAGAACTCCTTCTCGCTCAACCCGGGAAATTTCTTGTCGGCGGTCATGCCGCGGCGCACGGTGTTGTAGTCGGCCGCCACGTACTCGAACCCCTGGTCACGCATGCACTTGGAGATCAGGGATTCGACCTTCTCGACGGCTTCGACAAGCTGCTTGGGCGTCATGCCGAATTCCTCGGTGCCCACGCCCGCGGGTCCCTTCGCCGTCTGCGCGGCCACCGCGCCGGCCAGCCACAGGAACGCCACTGCCATTCCGATTCGAACTGCTGCTTTCATCGTGTTACCTCCTTCATCAGCTGATCGATCTCGCGAAGACATCGCAGGCAAAGAACGCGCCGACGTATCTGCGCGATGACCCATTGCTCGACTTCAGGCTGCCGAAGGCCATCTACGCACGGGCCAATACATACAGGCCCATGCATGCATGCCATCCATCTTGCCACTGAAGGCGTGGCGCCTCGCTCGCGGATCCGCTTCACCGCCCCGGGGCATTTCGACCGCGCCCCGACATTGTACGCAGCGGTTGGGCCTGCCTGCTGCTACTTCAACGGCTCGGCCGGCGGCGTGAGGGCGTACACGTCCTTGCTTTGCGCATACGCGCTCTTCTCGAGCTTCAGCGCCTTCTCGCGCACCGCCGCCAGCGCCTTCGGGCTCAGCTTCTCGACCCGCGATAGCTCCAGCGTCTCCTTCGACTTGTCCGAGCCACTCCAGGTGACCTTCACGTTGCCGGTACCGCGCGCATACCACTTGTACTGCGCCGCGTTGGCTGCCTCGGACGCGGCCGTCTCTTTGATCACGAGCAGGTCCTTGAATGTGCCGGCACGGACTTTCGTACTCTTGCCCATCTCGTGGACTTGGCCGCGGTCCGTCCAGCCGACCGCCGGGCCCCAGCCTTCCGCATAACTCGGGGTGCCGAGCTTGGGTTCGGCTTTCATCATGATGCCGGCCCGTGCACCTGCGTAACCCTGGATCCACGCCGGCGCCTTCGTAATCTTGCCGTTCTCGTATTCCTCCGGGTACTCGCCCACGCGCCAGACATTGCCTTCTTTGTCCTGCGCGAACATGGCCAACTCGGCCTCGGCCAACCTGCCGCCGCTGAAATCCAGATCGTAGGAAATCAACGTGCGAACCCCGTCGATCACCTTCGTCAGATCGGTGAAGGTGATCTCCACGCGATGCGGCACGCGCTTGCCGTCTTCGATCGTGGTGCCTTCGTATACGTAGCGCGTCCCGGGCTTCATCGGGATCCAGGGGTTGTCGATTGTGGTGGACCGCTCGTCGAACTTGGTCTTGTCCCACGGTTCGAGAGCCGGCGCCGTGGCCGTGCCTTGCGCTACGGCCCAGCCGGCGCACAGCATCAGGCCGCCACCACACACGAGCCTCCTGACAAGGGGCCATGACGGCGCCGGCGTCTTGTTGCGCATGCTTGGGGTTGACCAGTTCAGCATGTGGACATCTCCTGTTGAGTGACGTGGCGCCGCGGCCGTGCCCGGCCAGCGTTAGTCGTCCGCCGTCAAAGTCCAGCGCGAGCGCGGTAGGGAGCCGACGATCCCAGGCCGTCTCAGTCCGTGCCGATGACCTTGCCGGTCACGATGTCGACGAAGACATCCCTCTCGCCCTTGGTCTCGGTCATGATCTCGACGACATAGACATCCTTGCCGCCCTTTTTCTCGACCTTCACCTCGGTCACCTTGCCGGGCATGACCTTCAGCGCGACGGCCGCGGCTTGGTCGGGGGTGATCTTGGCGCCCGGCGGGGTGTCCGCCGCACCAGCGGAGCCTGCGAAAGCCAGGCCGGCACAGCAGATGATCAGCGTGCCGCGGATCGCAGCGCGCGCCCGGGCGCCGAAATACCGAAGTCCTTGCCCTTGTTTCATGTTGTGCTCCTTTTGCCGCGCCAGCGTTACTTCTTCGCCGTGTTGAACGTGGTTTCGATGAACGATGAGTTGCCGTCCTTCGCAACGGTGCCGATCCCGAGCTTGTACTCGGTGCCGGGCAACAGGAAGCCGTCCGGCACGGTGAACGACGTGGCATTGCCCGCCAGGTTGACCTTGAGCCAGCGGCCCGAGGATTCTTGTTCGATCACGACCATATACGCGTCCGCGCCTTGCACCCGTTTCCAGCTGACCTGCAGCCCCTTGATTGGCACGTTCTTCGCCTCCGCCTGCGGGCGAACCA
This sequence comes from Pseudomonadota bacterium, assembly GCA_030854785.1. Classification (GTDB taxonomy): domain Bacteria; phylum Pseudomonadota; class Gammaproteobacteria; order Burkholderiales; family Casimicrobiaceae; genus PALSA-1003. The sequence continues at coordinate 178 of JALYSM010000068.1, read as the reverse complement.
AGGCGGTCGGTTCGGGGAACGTGTGGTTCAGCACCGCTTTGCCTTCTAGTTTCGCACCACTCGCGCTGATTGCCGAGAAGGCGTAGCTGCCGGCAGGGAAGTCGGACTGCACTCTGCCGTCGTTCGTGGGCTCGGGGGATTCGAACGCGAAGGTCCGTAGGCCGAGCTTGGTGTCGGG
>JALYSM010000073.1 GCA_030854785.1 Pseudomonadota bacterium | reverse complement strand
GATATCGACCTTGCGCAAGCCGAAGCTACCGCGGCGACGATCCGCGGCGGGGGCGGCAAGGCGGACGCTTCGCGCGCCGACGCGGCAAACGGCCCCGACATCGCAGCCCTCGTCGCGCGCGCGAAGGCCGCGCTCGGTCGCATCGACATCGCGGTGACAACGCCAGGGATCAATATCCGCAAATTGATCGTCAACTACAGCGAGGCCGATTTCGATCGCATCTTCGACCTCAACGTCAAGGGGACGTTCTTCTTCTTTCGCGAGGTTGGCCGAGTCATGGTCGAGCAGAAGAGCGGGAGCATCATCGCTTCATCGTCGGTGCGGGCCTTCACTGTCGAGCCGGGCCTCGCGGTCTACGGTGCGACCAAGGCCGCGATTTCGCTGCTGGTCAAGGGCTTTGCCGCCGAGGTCGGCGGTCATGGCGTTCGCGTCAACGCGATCGCGCCTTCGATCATCGAGACGCTCTTTCGGCGCCGATCAAGACCCGTCCCGACATCTACGATATCTACGCCAGGCACACCGTCCTCGGGCGGTGGGGTCAGCCGCCGGAAGTCGGGAGCGCGGTCGCCTTCCTGGCTTCCGATGCCGCGAGCTATATAAGCGGCAGCACGCTTTTGATCGACGCGGGCTGGACCGCGATCGACGGTCCGCCAACGGGACTGACGCAGGTCGGCTGATCACTTCGCAATAGCGCTGCATCAGGCTTGTTCGGTATCGGGGCGGGTACAACCTCTGCTTCGCGACCGGACGGCGTCCCAGTGCTCGCGCGGCTCGTACGTAACGCTCGTTTTGGCGAGTTCATTACCGGGCAAGACTTCCGCATTGCGGTTCCTACTCCGGAGGTGCCATGAACAAGCTTGTCTCCGTACTCCTCTCGCCGCTGGTCGCTATCGTCGGTGCCTTTGCGTTTGGGGCGCTGGCGCTCGGCCGCGGCGAAACGGTCAGCGCGGTCTGGCTGGTGACTGCGGCGCTGTCGGCCTACTTCATCGCCTATCGCTTCTACAGCAAGTACATCGCGGAGCGCGTGCTCGGGCTCGACGACACGCGTCCGACGCCCGCCGTGCGGCACAACGACGGCATGGATTACGTGCCGACCAACAAGTGGGTGCTACGGCCATCACTTCGCAGCTATCGCGGGTGCGAGGCCGCTGGTGGGGCCCGTCCTCGCCGCGCAGATGGGCTATCTTCCCGGCACGCTGTGGATACTCGCCGGCGTCGTCGTTGCCGGTGCGGTGCAGGACTTCATCGTGCTATTCGCTTCGGTGCGCCGCGACGGCAGATCGCTCGGCGAGATGATCAAGATAGAGCTGGGTCCGGTTCCGGGCTCGCTCGCGCTGGTCGGCGTGCTCGCCATCATGATCATCATCCTCGCGGTCCTGAGCCTGGTCGTAGTGAAGGCGCTCACCGCGAGCCCATGGGGACTGTTCACGATCGCGGCCACGATTCCGATCGCGCTGTTCATGGGCGTCTACATGCGGATCATCCGCCCTGGACGCGTGGGCGAAGCCTCGGCGATGGGCGTAGTGCTGCTGCTCGCCTCGCTGTATTTCGGCCGCGCCGTCGCCGCCGATCCAGTGTGGGGACCGCTCTTCACGTTGACCGGCACGGAGCTCGCGTGGGCCCTGATCCTCTACGGCGCCATTGCCGCGAGCCTCCCCGTGTGGCTCATGCTCGCGCCGCGCGACTATCTCTCCACTTTTCTCAAGATCGGCACGGTGGTCGCGCTGGCGATCGGCATCTACGTCGTCGTGCCGCCGCTCGCGATGCCGAGCGTAACGCGCTTCATCGACGGCACTGGCCCGGTGTTCTCCGGCACGCTGTTCCCGTTCCTGTTCATCACCATCGCCTGCGGTGCGGTTTCGGGGTTCCATTCGCTGATCTCGTCGGGAACGACGCCGAAGATGATCGAGCGCGAATCGCACATGCGCTTCATCGGCTTCGGCGGCATGCTCGCCGAATCGTTCGTCGCGATCATGGCGCTGACGGCGGCCTGCGTGCTCGACCCCGGTATTTATTTCGCGATGAACGCGCCGGCGGCAGTGATCGGTACGACGGCGGCCAACGCGGCGCAGGTCATCTCGATCGGGGGATTCACGATCACGCTGGAGATGATCGAGCAGACGGCGAAGGACATCGGCGAGAACAGCATCCTATCGCGCGCTGGCGGTGCGCCGACGCTGGCGGTCGGCATGGCGCAGATCCTCGCGCAGGCGCTGGGCGGCAAGACGATGGAGGCGTTCTGGTATCACTTCGCCATCCTGTTCGAGGCTCTCTTCATCCTGACCGCGGTCGATGCCGGCACACGCGTCGGGCGCTTCATGATCCAGGACATGCTGGGCCACGTGTACAAGCCGCTCGGCGACACCGAATTCCTGCCGGCGAATATATTGGGGACGGTGCTCTGCGTCGGACTCTGGGGCTACTTCCTCTATCAAGGGGTTGTCGACCCGCTTGGCGGAATCAACACGCTGTGGCAGCTCTTCGGCGTCGGCAATCAGATGCTCGCCGGAATCGCGCTGCTCTTGTGCACGAGCGTGCTGGTGAAGATGAAGCGCGAGCGCTACGTCTGGGTGACGCTCGTGCCGACGGCCTGGTTGCTCGTCACGACACTGACTGCGGGAATCGAGAAGATCTTCCACAGCGACCCGCACATCGGCTTCCTCGCGCTGGCGAACAAGTTCAGCGAGGCGGCGGCGCAGGGCAAGGTGCTCGCGCCGGCGAAGTCGATCGAGGAGATGCAGCGCGTCGCGTTCAACAACTATCTCGACGCGGTCGTGTGCGGCGTCTTCGTCGTGCTCGTGCTTGCGATGTGCGTCTACGCAGCCAAGACCTGCCTGCAGGCGCTCAAGCAGGCTCAGCCCACCGCGCAGGAAATACCACCTCGTGGCGGAGCTCAAGGAGCAATCGCTTGAATACGGGCGGCAAGGACGCAGCGGCGGCCGCGGTCGCCGCTGCTCCGGCCGACGCCGACGCGCCGGACGCACGGTTGCGCGAGCGCATGCGCGCCGTGCGCCAGGCGTGTCGCCAGATATTCGGCATCCCGGACTACGAGCGCTACCTCGCGCACATGGCGGCACAGCATCCCGATCTGCCGGTGCTCTCGCGGCGCGAGTTCTTCGCCCGCTCGATCGACCGGAAGTACGGCAAGAGCGGGCCGCGCTGCTGCTGATTTTTGTCGCGGCTCGGCGGCCGCCGGCGGTCTCAAACGAAAAAAAGCCCGGTTCCCCGGGCTTCTCTTGCCTGCAATTCGAGCGGCTCAGTCGAGCGGCTTGATATTGGTCGCCTGGTCCCCTTTAGGGCCGGTCGTTACGTCAAAGGACACCTTCTGGTTCTCGCGAAGGCTCTTGTGCCCTTCGCCTTGAATCGCCGAGAAGTGTGCAAAAAGGTCTTTGCCGCCGCCATCGGGCGTGATGAAACCAAAGCCCTTGCCGTCGTTGAACCATTTAACTGTACCTGTAACCATGTCTACTTTTCCTGTAATGATGAAATGACGGGCTAGCGCCCGGCGCGGGAACATCAAGGGAGACAGAAAGACCTGAAGAGCGCCGCCTGATCGGCGACGACGGACTGGCAATTCGCTTGAGGGACCTGCACTTGTGTTGTACACGTATACAGCCTGTGCGTCAAATCAAATCGTTTTTCGCCGGTTTCCGGGCTCAATAGGGGTATATAGTCGCAATATGCATTCCGTTACGCCTTGGCGCGAATCAGCATCGATACATCGATACCCGATCAACGGAGCCGGGTCATGACGGCAGCCGCCGCCCCTTGGGCGATGGGTGCCTCGCCGGTGTTGCGCGACAAGTTCCTCAACGCGCTCGATGCCAGCGATGACGCGTCGCTCCGCGATCTGGCCAGGCATCTCCAAAGCTGTACGAATACTCTCCCGAGCGCCACCTGCCTATTGCTGGGACTTCCGCAAGGAAGCACGTACGGCGTGGGCGCTCTCGCAGTTATCAAGCGGCAATCATGACCAGACAAGCGACCGACAGCGATATTGGCGTAACCGCGGTGTCCGCGACCCGCTCCCCGGTGAACGATTACGCCGATGTGGGACCCATCGCGACGACCGAAGAGTTCAAGGCTGCGTTGCTTGCGACGCGCGATTGGATCGGCATCTCGCCGACCCAGTTGCAAATGCTCCAGGCGCAATGCCGCGCACCGGGTGCCACGATCACCGCAGCGCAGCTCGCCGATCAGCTCAGGTTCAAGAATGTCGCCGCCGCGAGGCTGCAGTACGGCACGCTCGCCCGCGCCGTGTCCGACAAGCTCGGTTATGCGCCCCCGCAGAAGGGGAAGGGCCCGGTCCGCTGGTGGTTCGCGCTGTCGATCGCACAAGACGGATATGAGGATGCCGGCGACGGCCAGTTCAAGTGGGTCATGCGGCCGGAGCTGGTCGCGGCGCTGCGCGCGATGAAATGGGCATGAAGCCGTATCCGCGCTCGCGGATACGCTGATCGGTCTTCGGCACTAACGCATTCGCGTCGGTGCGTTGCTCACGGCAGCGTCGTTTCCCGGGTGCGTGACGCCTTCGCGGCAACGCCGTCACGCAAATACTCGATTGCCGCCTGGACGCCTCCCGCGCGATGCGGCACGCCGGCGAGCCCAAAACCCATCTCGACACCGCAGAGCGTGCCGCAGAGCATGAGGTCGTTGAAAAAACCCAGGTGGCCGATGCGGAACACCTCGCCGGCGAGCCGCCCCAGCCCCATGCCGAGCGACAAGTCGAAGCGCTCCAGAACTTTGCGGCGGAAGATGTCGGCGTCGCATCCCTCGGGCATCACGATCGCGGTCAGCGAGTCGCTGTATTCGTCGGGGTTCCGGCACAGTATCTCCAGCCCCCATGCGCGCACCGCGCGCCGCGTCGCTTCGCCGTGCCGATGGTGGCGCGCGAACACGGCGGGCAGCCCTTCGGCGAGTAACATGTCGATCGCCTCGTGCAGGCCGTAAAGCAGATTGGTCGCCGGCGTGTAGGGAAAGTATCCGTTGCGATTGCTGGCGATGATCTCCTCCCAGCCCCAGTACGATCGCGGCAGTCGCGCGGCTTTGCTCGCCGCGAGCGCCTTGTCGCTCACGGCGTTGAACGACAGGCCGGGTGGCAGCATCAATCCCTTCTGCGAGCCCGCGACCGTAACGTCGACGCCCCATTCCGTGTGGCGGTAGTCCAACGAGGCGAGAGAGGAGATCGTGTCGACCATGAACAGCGCCGGATGCCTGGCGCGGTCTATCGCCTCGCGCACGAGCGGGATGCGGCTGGTAACGCCCGTCGAGGTCTCGTTATGCACGACCATGACGGCCTTGTAGCGGTGCGACGTATCCGCGGCGAGCTTGGTTTGCACGACTGCCGGATCGACGCCGCTCCGCCAATCGCCGGTGACGAAATCGACGTCGAGTCCCAGCTTGCCCGCCATCTTGTGCCACAGCGCCGCGAAGTGACCGGTCTCGAACATGAGCACCGGGTCGCCAGGCGATAGCGTATTGACCAGCGCCGCTTCCCACGCGCCGGTGCCGGAGGCGGGATAAATGACGACGGGCCCGGCGGTCTGGAAGATCTTCTTGAGACCTTCGAGTATCTCCAGCGTCAGCCGTGCGAACTCGGGACCGCGGTGATCGATCGTCGGATGATCCAGCGCTCGCAGCACGCGATCGGGGACGTTGGTCGGTCCGGGAATCTGCAGAAAATGGCGACCGCTGGGATGATCGTCGAGGCGAAGCATGGGTCTTTCCGGGCGTGGAGCAATCGCCTATTGTATACAGGTCACGCCGCGGGGGCGTTTAAGGGTGTGCAGGAGAACGCGAGTGGGTAACGCTGTCGAACACACCGTGCGCATGGATTCGCGGCTGGCGCGGGCGCTCGACGCAACCGAGCTCGCGCGACGCCTGCGCGCGGAATGCCGGGGCGATGTCCTGTTCGATCGCGCGGCGCGTGGCCGTTACGCGACCGATGCGTCGATCTACCAGGTTTTTCCGCTCGGCGTCGTCGTTCCCTGCGACGACGCCGACGCGAAAGCCGCGCTCGCGGTCGCGCGCGAGCAGGGCGTGCCATTGCTGCCGCGCGGCGCGGGCTCGTCACAATGCGGACAGACGGTCGGCGAGGCGCTCGTCGTCGACCACAGCAAGTCGCTGCACGAGATCGTCGCGTTCGACCGCGAGGCGATGACCGTCAGCGTGCAGCCCGGCGTCGTGCTCGATCAGCTCAATGCCTTTCTGCAACCTCACGGCCTCTGGTTCCCCGTCGATGTCAGCACTTCGGCACAGGCGACGATCGGCGGGATGGCCGGCAATAATTCCTGCGGGTCGCGCTCGATCGAGTACGGCAACATGGTGCACAACGTTCTCGGCATCGACGCGGTTCTCGCCGACGGCAGCGAGATCGCGTTTGGGCCTGTCGCCACGATGTGCCACGAAGGCCGCGCGGGCGCGCTCATCGACGGCCTCGCCGCGATCGGCGCGCGTGAGCGCGACGAGATCGCGCGCACCTTCCCCAGCGTGTTGCGCCGTGTCGGGGGCTACAACCTCGATGTCTTCAATCCGCAGAGTGTGCGTCCGTATACGGCCGATGGCGCGATCAATCTGGCGCATCTGCTCGTAGGGTCCGAGGGCACGCTGGCGTACTTCGCGCGTCTGACGCTCAAGCTCTCGCCGCTGCCGCGGACCAAAGTGCTCGGCGTCGTAAATTTTCCCTCGTTCCATAGCGCGATGGCGAGCGCGTGCCGTATCGTCGAGCTCAAGCCGGTCGCAGTCGAGCTGGTCGATCGCACGATGATCGACCTGGCGTGCGCCAACGCCGCGTACCGGCCGATCATCGAGCGCGCACTGGTCGGCGCGCCCGAAGCGATTCTACTCGTCGAGTTCGCCGGCGCCGATGCCGCCGCGCAGAAAGCCAAGCTGGCGCAATTATTCGAGCTCATGGGCGATCTCGGCCTGCCCGGATCGGTAGTCGCGATCGCGGAGCCCGCCGCGCAGAAAGCGCTGTGGGAGGTGCGCAAGGCCGGGCTCAACATCATGATGTCCATGAAAGGCGATGGCAAGCCGGTGTCGTTCATCGAGGACTGCGCGGTGCCGCTCGAGCATCTGGCCGATTACACCGAGCGGTTGACCGAGGTGTTCCGCAAGCACGGCACGCAGGGCACGTGGTACGCGCATGCCAGCGTCGGCACGCTGCACGTGCGGCCGATCCTCGACATGCGGCGCGATGGAGCGGCAAAGATGCGCGCGATCGCCGAAGAGGCGGCCGCAATGGTGCGCGAGTACAAGGGCGCGTATTCCGGCGAGCACGGCGACGGCTTGTGTCGCAGCGAGTGGGTCGCCTGGCAGTTCGGTCCAAACATCGATCGCGCCTTTGCCCAAATCAAGGCGTTGTTCGATCCGGACAACCGGATGAATCCGGGCAAGATCGTCGCGCCGCCGAAAATGGACGACGCATCACTGTTTCGCTTCGGGCCGGCGTATCGGCGCGTTGCGCTCGAGCCGAAGCTCGATTGGTCGGCGTGGAACGTCGATCGCGACCCGCTGACCGGAACGGAAACCGCACCGGGGACCGGAGACGATGCCGCGCGCGGTCTCACCAAAGCCGTCGAGATGTGCAACAACAACGGCCACTGCCGGAAGTTCGACGCCGGCACGATGTGCCCGAGCTATCGCGTAACGCGCGACGAGCAGCATACGACGCGCGGCCGCGCCAACACGCTGCGGCTCGCGCTCTCGGGGCAGCTCGGCGCCGAGGATCTCGCCGGAGACGCGGTCCGCGCCGCGCTCGACCTGTGCGTGTCGTGCAAAGGCTGCCGGCGCGAATGCCCGACCGGCGTCGACATGGCGAAGCTCAAGATCGAAGCGCTCGCGGCACGGCGTGCGCGCCATGGATCGCCGCTGCGTGACAGGCTGGTCGCGTATCTGCCGCGCTACGCGCCGTTGGTTGCCAGGCTCGGCGGGCTCGCCAACTTGCGCGACTCCATTCCCGGCGTGGCGGCGCTTTCGGAGGGACTGCTCGGTCTTTCGGCCCGGCGGCCGCTGCCGCGATGGCGTGGCGACTATCTGCGCAGCGCCGCAGCAAGCGGCCGCGATCCGGCTGGAGCCCGCAGCGAAGTCGTGTTGTTCGTCGACACGTTCACCAACTATTTCGGCGGCGAGAATGCCGCGGCCGCGCGCGCAGTCCTCGCGGCGGCGGGGTATCGCGTGCACCTGAATGCCGTTGCCGGGGACCGTCCGTTGTGCTGTGGGCGCACGTTCCTCGCTGCGGGCCTGATCGACGAAGCGAAGACCGAAGCGCGGCGCACGATCGACGCGCTCCTGCCGTTCGCGCGCCGCGGCGTTGCGATCGTCGGGCTCGAGCCGTCGTGCCTGCTCGGCATGCGCGACGAGTTCCTCCACTACCGGTTCGGCGCCGACGCGGAGCTGATCGCCGGCCATGCGCGCCTGTTCGAGGAGTTTCTGGTGGAAGAACGCGATGCCGGGCGGATGCGGCTTGAGTTACACCCGCTCGAAGCGACGGCGGCGCTCGTGCACGCGCACTGCCATCAAAAGGCGTTCGCCGCGGCGCAGCCGATGCAGGCGGTATTGAGCTGGATTCCCGGGTTGGTGCCGCGGCCGGTGGAGACGAGCTGCTGCGGCATGGCCGGCACGTTCGGCTACGAGGCGCGTCACTACGAGGTGTCGATGCGCATGGGCGAGGCGGCGCTGCTGCCCGCAGTGCGCGCCGCAACGCCGGAGACGCTGATCGTTGCCGACGGCTTCAGCTGTCGCCACCAGATCGAGGACGGCGCCGGCCGGACGCCGGTGCATGTTGCGCAGGTGCTGGAACGCGCGCTCCACGCGGAGCGCGCTGCTCCGCACAGGAGCGCGGCATGAAGGAATAAGTCGTCGTCCTCGGCGTGAGGCCGGCGGGATTATCGCGCGAGCAGCAAACTCAACTCATGCGCAGCCGCGCGCAGCGGAGGCAGAAACTTCGACTCCATCTCCGCGACCGTGACGCGCGACGACTGCGTTCCGACATTGATCGCGGCGACCGCGCGTCCATTGCGATCGTTGACCGGAACCGCGATTGAACGCAGTCCGATCTCGAGTTCCTGGTCGACGACGGCGTAACCATCACGGCGGACAGTGTTGAGCACGGTCTTGAGCTCGTCGGCGGCGGATACGGTTTTGGTCGTGAGCTTGACCAGCTTGACGCGCGACAGATAAGCCTCGAGCTCGGCGGCGGAAAGGCCGGCAAGCAGCACGCGGCCCATCGAGGTGCAGTACGCGGGCAGCCGGCTGCCGATGCCGAGGTCGATCGACATCAGGCGGGTGGTGGTGCTGGAGCGCGCGATGTACAGGATTTCGTCGCCTTCCAGCACTGCCAGCGAGCTCGACTCGTGCAGGAAGCTGGTGATCTGATCGAGCAGCGGCTGGACGGCGTAGACCAGCGGCGTCGAGGAGAGATAGGCATGTCCCAGCGCGAGGATGCGCGGCCGCAGTGCATACGTGCGGCCGTCTTCGCTGCCCACATAGCCCAGCGTCGAAAGCGTATAGAGGCAACGACGCACTGCGGCGCGTGGAATTGCCGTACGCTGGCTCAACTGTGCGATCGTCAGGTGCCGTCGCTGCTGCGTGAAGGCCCGGATCACGGCCAACCCACGCGCAAGCGAGGCCATGAAGTTCGGGTCTCCGGCATACGCCTGGATTTCCAGCGCCGGCGTGACAGGCGGCGCGTTCGGCGCGATCATGTTCGCCGGCGCTTGCTCGCTAGCGCGGTGGGCGCGGGTACGGCCGGTCGATGCGGGTTTGGCCATCGGCGTTTTCGTCCGGGCAGTTAATGCCCTATAAGGTAACACCTTTGGGCGATAACCGCACGTTTTAACGATAATCGCCCTTGACGGGATAGCTCCGCTTGAATAGGATGTTCGTTTAACGCACAAAAGTCCGATAATCGCACAGAACCACGCCGCACCGGCGTGGGGCGACTGGGCTGGAAGACGCGCTGAGAGGATGGAATGATCAACAAAGTCGTTGCATCGGCCGCGGCGGCAGTCGCCGATATCCCCGACGGAGCGACGGTCATGATCGGCGGTTTCGGAACCGCAGGCATGCCCTCCGAGCTGATCGATGCGCTCATTGCAAAGGGCGCGAAAAACCTGACGATCGTCAACAACAATGCCGGCAACGGCAACTCGGGCCTGGCCGCGCTGCTCAAGGCGCGGCAGGTGAAAAAAATCATCTGTTCCTTTCCGCGCCAGACCGATTCCTGGGTGTTCGACGGATTGTACAAAGCGGGTGACATCGAGCTCGAGCTGGTGCCGCAGGGCAACCTGGCCGAACGCATCCGCGCTGCCGGTGCCGGCATCGGGGCGTTCTACACGCCGACCGGCTACGGTACGCCGCTCGCCGAGGGCAAGGAGACGCGGCGCATCGGCGACCGGGACTACGTGCTCGAATACCCGATTCGCGCCGACTTCGCGCTCATCAAGGCGCTGCGCGGCGATCGCTGGGGCAACCTCGTGTATCGCAAGACCGCGCGCAACTTCGGCCCGATCATGGCAACCGCGGCAAGCTGCACGATTGCGCAGGTGCGAGAGATCGTCAATCTCGGCGATCTCGATCCTGAGACGATCGCCACGCCGGGGATCTTCGTGCGGCGCGTGGTCGAGGTACCGAACGCGGCGAAGCTGACGGTGCGTCCGGGCGCCGCGGCCTGATACGATCTCCGATCCGGAGGAGACTGCGATGAAACGCTTTTCTCGTGACCAGATGGCGGCGCGCGTAGCCCGCGATATGCCGAATGGCGCGTACGTGAATCTCGGCATCGGACTGCCCACCATGGTGGCTAACCATTTGCCGAAGGATCGCGAGATCATCCTGCATACCGAAAACGGTCTGCTCGGCATGGGACCCGCGCCGGAGGCGGGTGCGGAGGATGCCGACCTGATCAACGCCGGCAAGCAGGCAGTGACGACGCTCCCCGGCGCGTCGTTCTTCCATCACGCCGACTCCTTCGCGATGATGCGCGGCGGGCATCTCGACTTCTGCGTGCTCGGCGCATTCCAGGTGTCGGTGACCGGCGATCTCGCCAACTGGCACACCGGCGCGGCGGACGCCATTCCCGCGGTCGGCGGCGCGATGGATCTCGCCATCGGCGCGAAGCGCGTCTATGTGATGATGGAGCACCTCACCAAGAAGGGTGAGTCGAAGATCGTCGCGCGCTGCAGTTATCCGCTTACAGGGGTTGGCTGTGTGAACCGCATCTTCACCGACTTGGCCGTGCTCGACGTTACGCCGGAGGGACTCAGGGTGCTGGAGCGCGCACCCGAACTCTCGTTCGAAGAGCTGCAGCGGTTGACCGGCGTGCCGCTCATCGACGCGCCCGCGGTACCCGCCTGAGCCGCGCAGCGCGATTGCGGAGAGAACATGTCTGATGCCTTTATCTGCGACGCCGTGCGCACCCCGTTCGGCCGCTACGGCGGCAACCTTTCGACGATGCGTCCCGACGATCTTGGTGCGGTGCCGATCAAGGCGCTGATCGAGCGCAATCCCGGCGTGGACTGGAGCGCCGTCGACGACGTTGTCTACGGCTGCGCCAACCAGGCCGGCGAGGACAATCGCAACGTCGCGCGCATGGCGCTCCTGCTTGCCGGCCTGCCGCAGGAAGTGCCCGGCTCGACGGTCAACCGCTTGTGCGGGTCGAGCATGGACGCCATCGGCATCGCGGCGCGTGCGATCAAGAGCGGCGAGGCCGCGCTCATGATCGCCGGCGGCGTGGAAAGCATGTCGCGCGCGCCGTTCGTCATGGGCAAGGCGGAGTCCGCGTTCTCGCGCAGTGCGAAGATCGAGGACACGACCATCGGCTGGCGCTTCGTCAACCCGCTCATGAAGGCCAAATATGGAGTCGACTCGATGCCGGAGACGGCCGAGAACGTCGCCGTCGATTTCAAGATTTCGCGCGCCGACCAGGACGCGTTCGCGCTGCGCAGCCAGCAGCGCACCGCCGCAGCGGTCGCGGCAGGGCGGCTGGCCGAAGAGATCGTGCCCGTGATGATCGCGCAGAAGAAAGGCGACCCGACTGTCGTAGCCAGGGATGAACACCCGCGCGAAACGACGCTGGAAGCCCTCGCCAAGCTCAAGGGTGTGGTCAAACCCGACGGCACCGTGACCGCAGGCAATGCGTCCGGCGTCAACGACGGCGCATGCGCAGTGCTGCTCGCTTCGGCTGAGGCAGTGCAGAAGTACGGCTTGAAACCCAGGGCGCAGGTGATCGCTTCGGCGACGGCCGGTGTAGCGCCGCGCATCATGGGCTTCGGCCCGGCCCCCGCGATGCGCAAGGTGCTGGCCAAGGCCGGCTTGAAGCTCGGCGACATCGACGTCATCGAGTTGAACGAGGCCTTTGCGGCGCAGGCGCTGGCCGTGTTGCGCGACCACGGAATCGCCGATGACGCAGCACATGTCAATCCGAACGGCGGCGCGATCGCGCTCGGCCATCCGCTCGGCGCGTCGGGCGCGCGCCTTGTCACCACCGCGCTCTACCAGCTGCAGCGCACGGGCGGGCGCCACGCCCTGTGCACCATGTGCATCGGAGTGGGGCAGGGCATCGCGATGCTTATCAAGCGGATCTGATCAAGCGCGTTTGACTTGACGTACCAAGGAGCGCAAGAACGATGAACAAGGCAGCCGAGGAGCAGATCAGAACCAGCGTCACCGGCTATCGCCGGCCGTATTTCGCGACGCAGCCGGCGTATTTGTACCCGGGCTATCGCTCGACGCTGAAACGCGCGCCGACGCGGCCGCTGGTGTTCCTGCCGCATACGTTGTCCGAAGTGACCGGACCGGTGTTCGGCTACGACGATGTCAAGTCGACCGACAGCGATCTGACGCGGCAGCACGACGGCGAGCCTATCGGCGAGCGGATCGTTGTTTCGGGACGCGTCCTCGACGAGAATAGCCGGCCGGTCGCACACGCATTGGTCGAGCTGTGGCAGGCCAATGCCGCCGGACGCTACCGCCACGCGGTCGATGATCACGACGCGCCGCTCGATGCGAATTTCACCGGCGTCGGACGCGTCCTGACCGACGCCGAGGGCCGCTACCGGTTCGTTACCGTCAAGCCCGGCGCGTATCCCTGGCGCAATCACTACAACGCGTGGCGGCCAGCGCATCTGCATTTTTCGCTGTTCGGCCTCGGGCTGGTGCAGCGCCTGGTGACGCAGATGTATTTCCCCGGCGATCCGCTGCTCGAATACGATCCGATGTACAACAGCGTCCCCGACGAGAAGGTGCGCCAGCGGATGATCTCCACCTTCGATTGGGAGACGACGATCCCCGACATCGCGCTCGCCTATCGCTACGACATGGTGCTGCGCGGCCGCGACGCGACGCCGATGGAAACCTTACGCAGTTAGCAGGCTCTCTGGAACCACGATCATGAGTCTGCTGACCACCTCCTCGCAAACCGTCGGACCGTACGTCAAGATCGGCTTCGAGTCTTTTGCGGTCGTCGACCTCGCGCCTCCCGGCGTTGCCGGGGAACGGATCACGCTCTCCGGCCGCGTCACCGACGGCGATGGCAAGCCCGTCAACGACGCTGTCATCGAGATCTGGCAGGCCAACGCGCAGGGCAAGTACGCGCATCCGGAAGACGCGCAGGACAAACCGGTCGAGGTGGGATTCCGCGGCTTCGGCCGCTGCCTCACCGATGCGCAGGGCGGCTACCGCTTCACGACCATCAAGCCCGGGAGTGTTCCCGGGCCCGGCGGCGTGCCGCAGGCGCCGCATATCGTCGTGACGGTGTTCATGCGCGGGCTCCTCAAGCACCTGATTACGCGCGTCTACTTTCCGGAGGAATCCGCCAACGCGGAGGATCCCGTGCTGAAGCTCGTACCCGCCGACCGGCGTGCGACGCTCGTCGCGAAACGCTCGCCGACCGACAAGAGCGCTCTCGAGTGGAACGTGAACGTGCAAGGGCAGGACGAGACGGTGTTCTTCGATTACTGAACCGCCCGCTTGAACCGCCCGCCACGGCGTAGCCCGGGACGAGCGGAGCGAATCCCGGGGCGCCACCCCGGGTTTCGCCCTGCGGGCTCAACCCAGGCTACGGCATCTGGAACGCGAAGGAGGAAGCGGTCTTGGAGGCCCGGCGTTCGCAACGCCTGTTCGACCTGCTGTTCACGACGGAGACGATGCGCGGCATTTTCTCCGATCATGGCCGGATACAGGCGATGCTAGATTTCGAGGCGGCGCTCGCCCGCGCCGAGGCGCGCGCGGGGATCGTTTCCGCCGCCGCGGCCGCGGCTATCGGCGCACAGTGCCGGGCCGAGCTCTTCGACGTCGATGCGCTCGCCGCCGCATCTGCGCAAGCCGGCAACTCGGCGATTCCTCTGGTGAAAGAGCTCACTCGACTCGTTGCCGCTCGCGACGCGGAGGCCGCGCGCTACGTGCACTGGGGCGCAACTAGCCAGGATGCAATGGACACGGGGTTGGTCCTGCAGCTCGTTTCCGCGTTGACCGCGATCGACGCGGATCTCGCACGATTGTCCAGCGCGCTCGCCGCGCTCGCGAGAGCGCACGCCCAAACGCCGCTCGCCGGCCGCACGTGGTTGCAGCAGGGGCCTCCGGTCACGCTGGGGCTCAAAGCGGCGGGCTTCTTGTCGGCGACCGAGCGCCATCGGATCCGGCTCGCGGAGCTTCGCGGCCGCGTCGCGACGCTGCAGTTCGGCGGCGCGGTCGGCACGCTCGCTGCTTTGGGCGAGCGCGGCATGGACGTCGCGGCGGCCCTGGCCGAAGAGTTGCAGCTTGCGTTGCCCGACCTGCCTTGGCACGCGCAGCGCGATCGCGTTGCGGAAGTCGCGACCACGCTGGGGCTCGTCGTCGGGACGCTGGGCAAGCTTGCGCGCGACGTGTCGCTGCTCATGCAGACCGAGGTCGCAGAAGCGTTCGAGCCCTCACTTGCCGGCCGCGGCGGTTCGTCGACGATGCCGCACAAGCGCAACCCCGTAGGCTCGGCGGTCATCCTGGCCGCGGCCGTGCGCGTGCCGCCTTTGGTGGCGACGATGCTCGCCGCAATGGTTCAGGAGCATGAGCGTGCCTTGGGCGGGTGGCACGCCGAATGGGACACGCTGCCGGAAATCTGCGCGCTCGCCGGCGGAGCGCTCGCGCACGCAATCGTGATCGTCGAAGGCTTGCGGGCCGACCCGGCGCAGATGGTTGCGAATCTCGAGATCACGCACGGCCTCATTCTCGCCGAGGCAGTCGCGATGGCACTGGGCGAGAAGATCGGCAAGATGAAGGCGCACGAGCTGGTGGAGGAAGCCTCCGCACGAGCGGTGCGCGAGCGCCGGCACCTGCGCGATGTGCTTATCGCCGACGCTCGCGTCGGCGCGCATCTGGTCCCCGCGGACATCGATCGCCTTCTCGACCCGCGTCTCTATACGGGGCAGGCCGAGCGTTGGGTTGAACGGGCGCTGGCCGCGCGCAAGGAAGGACGCGATGGCACTGCCGACGCTTGACAGCCAACGCGAGAAGCTCAATTGTCGCGTCGATGGACCTTCGGACGCGCCGGTGCTCGTCCTCTCCAATTCACTGGGTACCAACCTTTCGATGTGGGACGCGCAGATGCCGGCGCTGACTGCGCGCTTCCGCGTGCTTCGCTATGACACGAGGGGCCACGACGCGTCGACGGTCACTCCCGGGCCATACACTATCGCGCAGCTCGGGCGCGATGTGCTCATGCTGCTCGACGCGCTGAAGATCCGCCGTGCGCACTTTTGCGGATTGTCGATGGGCGGCATGACCGGCATGTGGCTGGGAGTGCACGCGCCGGACCGCATCGGCCGCATGGTGCTCGCGAATACCGCGCCGAAGATCGGGACGCCGGAGATATGGAACCAGCGGATCGACAACGTGCGCAAGGGCGGCATGGAGGCGATCGTCGACACGGTGCTCGAACGCTGGTTCACCGCCGGATTCCGCGCCCGGGCGCCGGAGGCGATCGCCCGCATGCGCGCGATGCTCACCGCCACGCCCCCCGAGGGATATGTTGCCTGCTGTGCCGCGGTGCGCGACATGGATCAGCGCGACGCCATTGCAGAAATTCGGCATCCGGTACTTGTCATCGCCGGCACCCATGATGCGGTGACACCACCGGCCGAAGGCCGCGCGACGGCCGAGCGTATTCGCGGCGCAAGATACGTCGAGCTCGACGCGGCGCATATCTCGAACGTCGAAGCCGCCGACCGCTTCACCGCCGAAGTGGTCGCGTTCATCGCCGGAGAAAGCAAATGACGCAGCCCGGCGGCGCGGCGCGGCTGTCGCTGCGCGCGGGGCGCACCTGGGTCATGGCGCTGCTGTGCCTGGTGCTGTGGCTACTGACCGTGGCGACTGCGGCGGCGCAACAGCCATATCCCAATCGGCCGATCCGCCTCATCGTGCCTTACACGCCGGGCACCGGCATCGACATCCTGGCACGCGTGATTGGGCAGAGACTTTCCGACAGGCTCAAGGTCGCGGTCGTCGTCGACAACCGGCCCGGCGCGAGCGGCAACATCGGTACCGAGGCAGTGGGCAAGGCAGCGCCCGACGGCTATACGTTGCTCATGACGGCGAGCACGCATGTGACCAACGCCGCGTTGCAGGCGAGCGTCCCGTACGATCCGGTAAAAGGCTTCACCCCGGTCGGCCCGACGGCGATCGGCAACCTGGCTCTGGTCGTCCACCCGTCGGTGCCGGCGGCGTCGGTGAAGGAGCTCGTCGCGCTGGCGAAGAGGGAGCCCGGCAAGCTCAACTACGCCTCGCCCGGTAGCGGGACGCCGCATCACCTGGCGATGGAATTGTTCAAGCTGCATTTCAATGTCGATTTGACGCACGTCCCCTACAAGGGAACGGCCGGCGCCGTCACCGATCTCTTGGGTGGACAGGTGCAAGTGATGTTTCTTCCCGTGCACGTTGCGTTGCCGCAGGTGCAAAGCGGCAAATTGCGGATGCTCACCGCGGGCGGCGCGCATCGCTCGCCGGTGACGCCGAACGTAGCGTCGCTCGCCGACGAGGGCGTCACCGACATCGACGTCGACATCTGGTACGCGCTCCTCGGCCCAGCCGCGCTGCCGCCCGAGCAGGTCGCCCTACTCAACACCGAGGTCAACGCGATCCTCCGCGATCCGGAAGTGCGTGACAACCTCGTGAAGCAGGGGTTGAATCCCCTTCCCGGTGCACCGGAAGACCTGGCACGGATGATCGACACCGACCTCGAGCGCTGGGCGCGCATCATCCGCGCCGCAAAGATCAAGGCCGACTGAGCCTTCGCCATGAAGCTCGACGTCTTCAACCACATCTTCCCCAAGCGGTTCTACGACCGCATGCTGAAAGTCGCGCCCGACGGAAAGGACCTGCACAAACGCGTGCGCGCGATTCCTTCCATCGTCGATCTCGCGGAACGTTTTCGCATCATGGACATGTTCGACGACTACGCGCAGGTGATCTCGCTGGGCTCGCCGCCGATCGAGGTCTTCGGCCCGCCGCGGGTATCGACCGAGCTGGCGCGGCTCGCCAACGACGGCATGGCCGAGCTGGTCGCGAAGCACCCGGACCGCTTCCCGGCTTTCATCGCTTCGTTGCCGATGAACGATCCGCAGGGCCTGCTCGACGAGGCCGAGCGCGCGGTGCGGAAGCTCGGCGCGGTCGGCGTGCAGGTCTTCACCAACGTGTTGGGCGCGCCGCTCACCGCACCGGAAACGCTGCCGCTGTTCGCGTTGATGGCCGAGCTCGATCTGCCGATCTGGATGCACCCGGCGCGTGGTGCCGACTTTCCCGATTACCAGAAGGAAAAGAAGAGCCATTACGAGATCTGGTGGACCTTCGGCTGGCCGTACGAGACCAGCGCGGCGATGGCGCACATCGTGTTCCAAGGGCTGTTCGACCGGCACCCGGGGATCAAGATCATCACCCACCACATGGGCGGAATGATTCCCTACTTCGAAGGGCGTGTCGGCCCGGGCTGGGACCAACTCGGCGCGCGCACCTCCGACGTGGACTACACGAAGCTCCTGCGCAAGCTCAAGAAGAGGCCGGTCGATTACTTCCACATGTTCTATGCCGACACGGCGCTCTTCGGCGCCTGGGAAGCGACCAAGTGCGGGCTCAAGTTCTTCGGGTCCGAGCGCGTGCTTTTCGCGTCGGATTCGCCGTTCGATCCCGAGAAAGGCTCGATGTACACACGCACGACGATCGAAATCGTCGACCGGCTGGATCTTTCGCCCGGGGAGCGGCACGCGATCTACGAAGGCAATGCGCGGCGGCTGCTGAAGCTGCATTGAACGGCAGAGCGCTGCCGAAGATCACCAAGGAGAACCGAAGATGGACGAGCGAGAACGCCACGACAAGGGCATGACCGTACGCCGCGCAGTGCTCGGCGATGCGCACGTCGACCGGACCCAGACGCGCAAGAACGCTTTCAACGAGGAATTCCAGGAACTGATCACGCGCTATGCCTGGGGCGAGATCTGGACCCGTCCGGGGCTGCCGCGGCATACGCGCAGCCTCATCACCATCGCGATGATGGTGGCGTTGAATCGGACCGACGAGTTCAAGCTGCACGTGCGTGCAGCGTTCAACAACGGCGTCACGAAGGACCAGGTCAAGGAAGTGCTGCTGCAGTGCGCGATATACTGCGGCGTTCCCGCCGCGAATTCCTCATTTCATATGGCCGAGGAAGTGTTTGCGCAGATGGAGCAGAAGGCTTGAAGCGGCGAGAGAGCCGACCGAGGTCGCTGCATGGCTTCGGTCGGTGAGCGGGTCATTCTTATGGAGGAGGCTGCAATGCGATTCAGAAATCCTGGCAGGAAGCTGATCTGCGCAGCCGCGATGTTCGCTATCGCGACCGTCGTATCGGCGCAGAACGTGGTCAAGCTCGGCATGGTGGCTGAGTTCTCCGGCCCCTTCGCGCAGTACGGCCAGCAGATGCTGGGCGGGATGAAGGCGTACATGAAGCTGCACGGCGATACCGTCGCGGGCAAGAAGATCGAGATCGTGCAGAAGGACACCGGCGGACCCGCGCCCGACGTCGCCAAGCGGCTTGCGCAGGAGCTCGTCACCCGCGACAACGTCGATATTCTGGTCGGCTTCGGCCTGACGCCGAATGCGCTCGCCGCGGCGCCGGTCGCGACCGAGGCCAAGAAGGTGATGGTCATCATGAACGCGGCGACTTCGATCATTACCACCAAGTCGCCGTACATCGTGCGGGCGTCGATGACGCTGCCGCAGATCACGCAGCCGATGGCAAAATGGGCGGCCAAGAACGGGATCAAGAAGGTGTACACGGTCGTCGCCGACTACGGCCCCGGGCTCGATTCCGAGAAGGCATTCACCGAGGCGTTCAAGGCCGCCGGGGGAGAGATCGTCGGCAGCATTCACACGCCGCTGCAGAATCCGGATTTCGCCCCGTTCATCCAGCGCGTCAAGGATGCGAAGCCGGAGGCCGTGTTCCTGTTCCTGCCCGCGGGCGAGCAGGGTATCGCGTTCATGAAAGGCTACTCGGAGCGCGGGCTGGCGCAGGCCGGGATCAAGCTGATCGCGACTGGCGACATCACCGACGACGGCGTGCTCGAGGCGATGGGCGAGCCGACGCTGGGACTCATCACCAGCTTCCATTACTCCGCCGCCCACGACTCGCCGGAGAACAAGGCGTTCGTCAAGGCCTATGCCGAGGCCAGCGGCAGCAAACTGCGCCCGAATTTCATGGCCGTGGGCGGCTATGACGGCATGGCGTTGATCTACGAAGCGCTGAAGAAGACCAACGGCTCGACCGATGGGGAGACACTCGTCGCCGCGATGAAGGGAATGAAACTCACGAGCCCGCGCGGTCCGATCATGATCGACCCGGAAACGCGCGACGTCGTGCAGACGGTGTACATACGCAAGGTGGAGAAGACAGGCGGCGGCCTCTACAACATCGAGTTCGACAAGTTCCCGGACCAGAAGGACCCGGGCAAACCATAGCTCGGGGCGAGCGCAGCGAACCCCGGGGACGGACGGCGCAACGGAAACCGCCCCGGGCATCGCGCTACGCGCTCAGCCCAGGCTACACCGTCCACGGTATCAACACGAGCCGGCCCTCAAGAACATGGTGACGAGCTTCATCGGCGTCGTGTTCGACGGCGTGGCGTACGGCAGCCTGCTGTTCCTGATCAGCATCGGGCTGTCGGTGACCATGGGGCTGATGAATTTCATCAACCTCGCGCACGGTGCGTTCGCGATGCTCGGCGGCTATGCCGCGGTCGTCGCAATGTCGCGGTTGGGTATTCCGTTCCTGCCGGCGCTGGCGATCGCGTTTGCGCTGAGCGGCGCGGCCGGCGCGGTGCTCGAGCGCGTCCTCTACCGTCGCCTGTACCGAGCGACGCACCTGGACCAGGTGTTGTTCACCATCGGGCTCACGTTGATGTCGATCGCTGCCGCGACGTACGCCTTCGGGCCGGCGCAGCAGCCCGTGCGCCTGCCCGCGTTCCTGACTGGGCAGGTGCACCTGCTCGGCGTGGATCTGGGCACGTACCGGCTGTTCCTGATCGCGATGGTCGTGCTCGCGACGCTGGCGCTGACGTTCCTGGTCGAGCGCACGCGCTTCGGTGCGCAAGTCCGCGCATCGGTCGACAATCAGCAGGCATCGGTCGGCCTGGGCATCAACGTCGAGCGGGTCTTCAGCGTCACCTTCGCGCTGGGCTCCGCGCTGGCGGGCCTGGGTGGAGCGCTCGGAATCGACGTGCTCGGGCTCGATCCAACGTTTCCGCTGAAGTACATGGTGTACTTCCTGCTCGTGGTCGCCGTCGGCGGTGCAGGAACGATCCGCGGACCGTTGATCGCGGCGCTGATCCTCGGCGTGTTCGATGTTGCGGGCAAGTACTACGTGCCGCAGATTGGCTCCTTCGTCATCTACGCGGTGATGGTGATCATGCTGCTGTTCTTCCCCGCCGGTCTCGTCGGGCGACGCGCATGAGCATATCTTTGCCCACGCTCAGGTGGAGCAAGTACGAGATCGCGTTCTGGCTGATCCCGATCGCGGCGTTTTTTCTCTTCCCGCGCTATCTCACCCTCGGCAGCCAGATCCTTATCGCAGGATTGTTCGCGTTGTCGCTCGATCTGATCCTCGGCTACGCGCGGATCATCTCGCTTGGCCACGCAGCGTTCTTCGGCCTGGGCGCATACACCGCCGGGCTGCTCGCCAAGCACGGTTTCGGCGAGCCGTTGAGCGGGCTCTTCGCTGCAGCGGCAGTCGCCGCGCTAGCCGGCTGGATCACCAGCTTCCTCATCGTCCGCGGACAGGATCTGACGCGCCTGATGGTGACGCTGGGCATCGGGCTGATGCTGTTCGAGACGGCCAATCAGGCGTCGTCGATCACCGGCGGAGTCGACGGGCTCTCCGGCGTCGAGATGAAGAAGATCTTCGGCACCTTCGGCTTCGGCCTCGACGGCAAGACCGCGTATCTCTACAGCCTTGCGGTACTCTTCGTCGTATTCAATGCGACCCGTGCGCTCGTCCGCTCCCCGTTCGGGTTGAGCCTCAAAGGCATCCGCGAAGGCGAGCGCCGGATGCCGGCGATCGGCGCGTCGGTGCGGCGCAAGCTCGTGGCGGTGTACACGGTCGGTGCGGGAATCGCCGGCATCGCCGGCGCGCTGCTGGCTCAGACGACGCAATTCGTCGGCATCGACGTGTTCGGCTTCCAGCGCTCGGCGGAGCTGATGATCATGCTCGTGCTGGGCGGCACGGGGTATCTGTACGGCGGCTTGATCGGCGCCGCGGTGTTCATGATCCTGCAGGATTATCTCGCCAATCTCAACCCGGTCTACTGGCAGTTCTGGCTCGGCCTGCTGCTCGTGCTGATCGTGCTCTTCGCCCGCGGCGGGCTGATGGGCGGGCTGATCGCGCTCGAACACCGGCTGCGGCGGCGGTCGCGATGAACGCCGCCCTGCGCACCGAATCGCTGTCGAAATCCTTCGGCGCATTCAAGGCCAACTCGGACGTGAGCCTCGCGTTCGAAGCGGGCGCGCGCCACGCGCTGATCGGACCCAACGGCGCGGGCAAGACGACGTTCATCAACCTGCTGACCGGAGTGCTCGCGCCGAGCGCCGGCGAAGTCTATCTCGGCGACGAGCGGATCACCGGCCTGCCGCAGCACGCGCGCGTCAAGCGCGGCATGACGCGGACTTTCCAGATCAACACGCTGTTTCCCGGCCTGACGGCGCTCGAGTCGGTCGTGCTCGCCTGCTGCGAGCGCGGCGGCCGCGGCGGCGTCTGGTGGCGCACTGTCGCCGCCGAGCGCGGCGCGATCGACGAGGCGCACGAGATCCTGGCGCGGCTGCGCCTCGACGCCGATGCCGATACGCCGACGCGCGCGTTGCCCTACGGCAAGCAGCGGTTGCTGGAAATTGCCTTGGCGCTCGCGACGCGACCCACGGTGCTGCTGCTCGACGAGCCGGCAGCCGGCATACCTTCCGCGGAAAGCGCCGAGCTCTTCGGTGTGATCGCGCAACTGCCGCGCGAGGTTACGATCGTATTCATCGAGCACGACATGAACCTCGTGTTCCGCTTTGCCGAGCGCATCACGGTCCTGGTCGGCGGTGCGGTGCTGGTCGAGGGTACGCCCGACGAGATCGCGAGCGATAGCCGAGTACGCGAGGTCTATCTCGGGGAAGCGCAGCATGGCTGAGCTGATGCGCGCGGAAGGGCTGACCGCGGGTTACGGCGATTCGATCGTGCTCGAGGACGTGTCGCTGGCGATCGACGAAGGCGGCAGTCTGGCGCTCCTCGGCCGCAACGGCGTGGGCAAGACGACATTGCTGTTGACGCTGATGGGACTCACGCGCCTGCAGCAGGGCCGGCTCGCGCTGCAGGGCAACGACATCACGCGCCTGCCGGCGTGGCGGCGCGCGCGTGCCGGCCTGGGTTGGGTGCCGCAGGAGCGGTTCA